>JAHEKN010000082.1 GCA_024638305.1 Gemmatimonadota bacterium
CCAAGGCCATCATGATGGAAGGGACGGGGTTCGAGCCGCCGCAATCGTTCAAGACCTACGACCTCACGACCGCGACGGAGATCTTCAGCCTGCCCGATCCGGCGGGTGTGTTCCCGTGGCCGGTCACCAAGACGTGCAACGGTGGGCCGTGTCCATTGGGTGTGGACTCCCGTGATCCCAACCCCGATAACGACGACGGCTACGTGCCGGGCGCTCCCTTCCAGGACCGGACCTACAGCGGGCAGCTCGGACCGGGCGGCATACGCATCCACGAATTCGTGTCCAACGGCACGGGAACGGGCGCCGAGGTGGCCGTCACGGGATCGAGTGGACTCAAGGTGTTCGTGGCCCGGATCAAGTGAAATAACCGGGCGTCACCGAGCGCATCGAAGCCCTGGGAGCCGGATGGCTCCCGGGGCTCGCTGTTTCTTGCCGCGGGTCCGTTTCCCGCCGGTGTTCTTGATCGGCGTTACTTGTTTTTGATCGGGATGCGGCGGCCGCGCGCCTCTTCCGTAAACGGAAGGTGGACGGTCAGTATCCCGTTCTCCAGCTCGGCCTTGATCTTGTCGACCTCGACGCCGCGTGGCAGGCTCAACGACCGCTCGAACATCCCGTACGCGCGCTCGGAGACCTTGTAGTTCTCCTCGGCCATCTCCTTGAAGCGCTTCTTCTCCCCCTTGAGCGTCAAGACGTCATCGACCACGTCGATGTCGATGTCGTCCATCTTCATCCCGGGGAGCTCGGCGGTCAGCAGCCATTCCTTAGTCGCTTGTACCAGGTCGATCTCGGGGGTCCAGGCGAACGCCTCCTCGTACAGCCCCTCCGGGAAGAAGTCCGTCCCGAAGATGCGGCGGAGGCGGTTCTCGAACGGCGGAAACGCCGTCCAGGGCTTGAGCCCCGTGTGGAGCATTGGCCGATAATGCGCAAGGGTCTTCATCGTTCCTCCTTTGGATGATGGAGCCCCCGCCGTCGGCCCGCGCCGGCGGCGGGCGCCCCGGACACGGTTTTCCTGCGTGCGAAATGAACGTGGTGAAAGGCTCCGCGGGTGTCTGTCGGGAGTTCCCCGCGGGGCACGGCCCTGTCCGACCCGACAGGCCTACGCCCAGCGTGTTTCGGGGGCCACCGGTGCGCGTCAATGGCCCCGGTCCTGACCGCCGCTAGAGCAGGAACTCGATCACCACGAACCCGAGCACCACGAGGGCCATGAAGACCCAGGTGAGCAGGTTGAAGTAGCGGTCGATGAACTCCTGGATGGTGGGTCCGTAGCGGCGGATGAGGATGGCCACGAGGAAGAAGCGGAGCCCGCGGCTCAGCACGCTGGCCACCACGAACACGCCCAGATTGAGCGAGAAGATCCCGGCGGAGAGCGTGAAGACCTTGTACGGGATCGGTGTCAGGCCCGCCAGGAAGATCGCCCAGAAATCGAACCGGTCGTACAGTCCTTGAACCCGGTCGAAGGCCCCCGGGGTCACACCGGGAACGTGGTCGAAGAAGAACTGTCCGGCCAGGTCCCAAAACCCGGCCCCAATGGCGTAGCCGATCAGCCCTCCCACCACGGACGCCACGGTCGCGATGGCCGCGAACCGCAAGGACTTCTTGGGCGCGCCCAAGCAGAGCGCCATGAGGAGCGGGTCGGGTGGGATCGGGAAGAACGAGGACTCCGCGAGCGCCAGGGCGCCCAGCGCGTTGGGGCCCGTCGGCCGATCCGCCCAGCCGAGCACCCAGTCATACAGGCGGCGCACCGGGCCTGTGCGACGGACAGGTGGCCCGTCCGGCTCCGGCTCCGCCGCTGGCCCGGGCACCGGCTCGGCCACCGGCTCAATCGGGTCTTCACTCACCTCCGTGATTTCCTCCGTCATCGCTCCAACCAAAGCTCCCGAGTAGGGGAACGAACGTAACTCGATCGTGCTGGGGCTCTTGCAAGATCTGTCCCCCTTCGCGGCGCACGAGAACAAGGGTCTGGCTGGAACGGTCGCCTACCGGGACCAGCAATCGTCCCCCCTCTGCGAGCTGATCCATCAGGGGTTCCGGCACCGCGGGCGAGGCGGCCGAGACCACGATCACGTCGAACGGCGCGTACTTGCGCCAACCGATGGTCCCGTCGCCAACCATGAGGGCGACGTTCTGGATCCCGAGCTCGTCGAGCACGCGGCGAGCCCGTCGGGAGAGCTCGCGGATGCGCTCGACGGAGTCGAGGCGGCCCGCCATGCGGGCCAGGAGCGCGGTGAGGAAGCCGCTGCCGGTCCCGATCTCGAGAACGTTGTCCGTCGGTCCAGGCGCGAGCAGTTCGAGCGTGAGCGCCTGCAGGGACGGCTGCGAGGCCGTCTGCCCGAACCCGATCGGAACGGGGGCGTCCTCGTACGCCCGGGGCCACATGGCCTCCGGCACGAACCGATGGCGCGGTATCTCGTCGAACAGCCGGAGGATCTCGAGGTCGTTTACGTCGCGCTCGCGAATACGCTCGATGAGCGCGCGGCGCGATCCCACGAATCGGCGGTCCTTCAGAGGGTCAGATTCCACCCTCGCAGTTCCTCGAGGAGACGGTAGTTGGTCAGGTCCAGATGGAGCGGGGTCACCGAAATGTAGCCATCCTGCACCGCACGGAAGTCCGAGTCCTCTCCGCCCGACCAGCTCGACACCCCGCCGCCGATCCAGTAGTAGTCCCGACCGGCCGGGTCTTTGGCGCGCGTGATGGAGTCCGAGTAGCGACGGGTTCCGAGGGTCGTGACGCGGACACCGCGCACCTCGTCGGGGGGGACGGCGGGCAGATTCACGGAGATGAGCGTGTCATCCGGGAACCGGTCGCCCTCGGCGAGCTGGCGCAGCAGCTTGAGCAGCCAGGGCTCCCAGCCCTCGATCTCCTCGGGCCGGTCGCCCGTGTAAGACAACGCGATGGCCGGGATCCCCATGACGGTGGCCTCCATGGCCGCCGCCACGGTGCCGGAGTACAGGACGTCCTCGCCCATGTTCGGGCCGTGGTTCACTCCGGAAAGGCAGAGCTCTGGCCGGCGAGGCAGTAGCTCGTTGAGCGCGAGCAGCACGCAGTCGGTCGGCGTCCCGTCCACCACGTGGGCTCCGTCCACGGTTCGCCGTGAGCGCAGCGGGTGGAAGAGCGTCAGGGAGTGACTGGTCGCGCTCTGCTCCCGGTCGGGAGCGACGATGGTGACCTCTCCGATGGCGCTGGCCGCGGACGCCAGCACCGTGAGACCCAGGGCGGTGTATCCGTCGTCGTTCGTGCAGAGGATCCGCATCCCGGCGTCAGGCCTCCACCTCGGCTCGCCAGGCCGCCTTCTGGAGGTCGAGCGCGTCCAGGAGCGCCGCGAGGTCCCGGTGCATGCCGGCCAGCAGCTCCGGGCTGAGCGCCTGGCCGCGCGCCTCGTCGAGCTGCTTGTCCTTCTTGAGGTCCTTGATGCGGCGGCGCGCCCCCTCGATCGTGAACTTCTCCACGTAGAGAAGTCGCTTGATCAGGAGCACGGTCTCGACCTCCTTGGGTCGATACACGCGATTGCCGGCGCGATTCTTCTTGGGGTGGAGCACGTCGAACTGGGTCTCCCAGTACCGGAGCACGTGTGGCCGGAGGTCCGCCAGCTCGCAAACCTCCCCGATCGAGTAGTACGCCTTCTTGGCGATGGGCTCGTCCATCAGGTCCAATCCTCCGGTTTCGGGTCTCTGTGCATCAGGCTGCGGACGGCCTCCTCCGGATCCCTGCCTTCGGTGAGGATGGCGAGCACCTCCGAGCAGATGGGAAGCTCGACGCCGTGCCTGGCGGCCAGGTCGACCGTCGCCTGCGCCGTCTTCACGCCCTCCGCCACCGCCGTCATCTCCCCGAGGATCTCCTCCAGCGTCTCGCCCTGCCCCAATCGAAAGCCCACCGTCCGGTTGCGCGACAGGTCTCCAGTGCACGTGAGCACCAGGTCCCCCATCCCGGCAAGGCCGGCGAACGTGGAGCGCTGCGCGCCCATCGCCATGCCCAACCGCGTCATCTCCGCCAGGCCACGCGTGGTCAGGGCGGCCCGGGTGTTGTGCCCGTATCCCAGCCCGGCCGCCACGCCCGCCGCCAGGGCGATCACGTTCTTGAGCGCGCCGCCGAGCTCCACACCGACCACGTCTTCGTTCGTATACACCCGAAAGCGGTCCGTCTGGAAGGCCGCTTGCACCCGCAAGCGTGCCGTCTCGGAGCGGCTGGCGACCACCACCGCCGTCGGCGCGCCCTCGGCGACCTCCCGCGCGAACGAGGGTCCGGAGAGCACGGAGAACCGTTCCTGGACGGCGCCCGGCAGGATCTCGGCGAAGATCTCGTCCATCCGCATCAGCGTCGACGTCTCGATCCCCTTGCTGGCGCTGACGAGCAGCGCATCGGGGGGAATCGCCGGGGCCGCCTCTACAATCACGTGCCGAACGAACTGGGACGGCGTAACCGACACGACCATATCGACATCGACCAGAGCGGCGGTGAGGTCGGTCGAGGAGGTGAGACCCGGCGGCAGGCGCACCCCGGGCAGGTAGGTGCGATTCTCGCCGTCTCCAATCTCGGCAGCCACTTGTGGCTCGTACGCCCAGAGGATCACGTCGTGGCCGCGGTCAGCGAGCAGTGCCGCCAGTGCGGTGCCCCAGCTCCCCGCGCCCAATACGGCCACGCGGCCAACGCCTCCGGTCGGCTCCGTCACTCCGGTCACTCCGGCCCTCCCATGCGGGCGGTGCCGCCGGCCGGAACTCCCCCGCGGATGCGCGGCTCCTCACCCCGGAGGAGCCGTCCGATGTTGCTCCTGTGGGTCCAGAACGCGAAGGCCGCCAACGCGACCGTGAAGGGGAGCAGCGCGTCACTCCCGCGGTGCGGCAGCGTGGCGACACCCACCGTGAGCGCGACGGCCGCTGCCAGCGATCCCACGGAAACGATCCGCGTCAGCGCGAGCGTGGTCAGCCACACGCCAAAAGCCAGCAGGACGGACCAGGGTGCCAACGCCAGGAAGGCGCCGGCGCTCGTGGCGATCCCCTTCCCGCCCCGGAATCCGACCCAGAACGAGCAGACGTGCCCCATCACCGCCGCGGCCGCGTAGGCGAGCGCCCACGTGGGGCTCGGAGCGCCATCGAGCGCCGGAAAGAGCCAGACGGGCAGCCATCCCTTGCCGATGTCCACCAGCATCACCGGAACGGCCGCGCGCGCTCCCAGGGTACGGAACGTGTTGGTGGCCCCCAGGTTTCCGCTGCCCTCGGTTCGCAGGTCGACACCGTAGACGCCGCGCGCCACCCAGTGGCTCGTCGGGGTGGCGCCGATCAGGTACGCGACGAGGACCAGCAGCGCCGGGATCATTCGTCATCGCTCCCTCGAAAACGGATGCGAATCGGAACTCCCGTAAACGTCCATTCCTCCCGGAAGACGTTGTGCATGTAGCGAATGTAGTGGTCGGGGACCGCCTTCGGATAGTTTGAGAACACGATGAAGCCGGGAGGGGCTACGTCCGCCTGGGTAGCGTACTTGAGGCGCACGGGGCGGCCGCGATGATGGGGAGGGGGCTGTCGTATGTACAGCTTCTCCACGACCCGGTTCACTTCCGCCGTGGGGATCCGACGTTGGCGCTCGTCGGCCACCTCGAGCACGAGGTCGAGCGGCTTGCGGGCGCGCAGGCCCGTCACCGCCGACGTGAACACGAACGGCACCCAGGTGAGGAACGGGGCCTTCTGTCGCGCCGCTCGCTCGAACGTGGGCGCGGTGTGCGTGTCGCGCTCGACCAGGTCCCATTTGTTGGCGACCAGAATGAGGCCTGATCCGGCCTCCCAGGCCGACTCCGCGATCTTGAGATCCTGCACGTGGATCCCGTCGGAGGCATCGACCACGAGCAGGCATACGTCCGCTCGGCGAACCACGCGCTCCGTCCGGATGCGCGAGTAGTACTCGAGCGAATCCGAGATCCTCGATTGACGCCTGAGGCCCGCGGTGTCGATGAAGCGGAGCTGCCGCGAGTGATAGGTCATGGCCGAGTCGATGGGGTCACGGGTGGTGCCCGGCGTCTCGCTCACCACCGAGCGTTCCTCACCGAAGAGCCGGTTCACCAGGCTCGACTTCCCCACGTTGGGCTTTCCGATTACGGCCACCCGCACCTCTGACTCGTCCGACTCGCCGGGCCCCCGCTCCGGCGGGAGCAACGCGACCACCCGATCGAGCAGGTCGCCGGTCCCTCCTCCCCCGAGTGCGCCCACGGGCTCGGGCTCGCCTAGTCCGAGGGTCCAGAAGTCCAGATGCTCGTCGCCGTCCGGCAGGCGGTCCATCTTGTTGGCCACCACGATCACGCAGTCCCCCTGCGCCCGCAGCAAGTCCGCGATGGAGCTGTCGAGCGGATGCGGTCCGACGCGGGCGTCCACGACCAGGAGGATTACGTCCGCCTCGGCCATCGCGGCCATCGCCTGCTCCCGGACCCGCCGGTCCATGGCCTCGTCGCTTCCCTCGATCATCCCTCCGGTGTCCACGGCCAGGAATCGCCGGCCGTTCCAGAACACCCGAGCGAAGTTGCGATCGCGCGTCACGCCGGGGGTGTCGTCCACGATGGCTTGACGCCGGCCCACGAACCGATTGAACAGCGTGGACTTGCCCACGTTGGGGCGTCCCACGACCGCGACGACCGGGAGGTCGCCCCGTCCGGTGTTCACAGGGCCGCGAGCGTCCCGATGATCTCGTGGCCGGCGACGACCCGGGCCGGGGCCGCCGCGCTCTCGAGCTCCGTGAAAGGCACGGAGTCGATGAAGAGCCCGTCCTGGTTGAGCGCCTCGGCCGGAACCAGCACGAGATCGCCCTCGCGCCGTTCGGGCAGCGCGCCGATCAGGTCGCGCCCGGCCAGGAGGCCCGCCACGGTCGTGGGCCTCCCGTAGAACCGATTCTCGACCTGCCTCACTTGCACGGTCGCCCCCGTTGCTCGCTCGAGCTCCGGGCGGAGCCCGGCCAGGATGGGTCCCATGGACTCTCCAGTCAGGATCGTCATGCGCGTGCCTTCCCTCCGCGCCACTCCGTCGATCCCCCGCTCGAACGCGTCGAGGAACGCTCGGACGGCCCCCACCCCGTTCTCCGTCAGGTCGGACCCCTCGTAGTACGCGGCGGCCGGCACGTCGCGGCCCGCTCCCAGGTAGAGCTCGTCGGCCGCGTAGCACCATCCCTGGCCGCGCGCCGAGAGTGCCCGGGCGCGCCCCCGCTCCACCTGGGCGATGGCGGTCCCAGCCTCCTCCGGTGTCAAAGGCCGCACGGGGCGGCCCTCGTTGTAGCGCGTGAGTCCGACGGGCACCACGGAAAGGGAGAGCACGCCGTCTCCGAGCGACCAGAGGTCGTCGATGGTCCGGTCCAGATGGTCGCCGTCGTTCCACTCGGGGCAGAGCACGACCTGTGTGTGCACCTCCAGGCCCGACGCGGTGAGGCTCCGAAGCTGGTCCAGGATGGCGCCGGCCGTACGGTTCTTGAGAAGGCGTACCCGAACGTCGGGCTCCGTCGCGTGCACCGACACGTAGAGCGGGGAGATGCGCTGCTCGATCAGCCGTGCGAACCCGCGGGGGCCCAGGTTGGTGAGTGTGACGTAGCTCCCGTACGTGAACGACAGACGGAAGTCGTCGTCGCGGAGCCAAAGACTCTCGCGCACGCCGGGCGGGTTGCCGTCGATGAAGCAGAACACGCACTCGTTGGCGCATTCCCGGATCTTGTCCGGCGCCGGCACGATCCCGAGCGCCTGGCCAGGCTCCCGCTCGATCTCGTAGACGACGCGCTCCCCGGACGGAGAGACCGCCTCCAGCTCGATGTCCGCTTCGGCGAGCATGAACGCCAGGTCGATCCCGTCCCGGACCCGCTCGCCGTTGATGCGAACGATCCGCGTTCCGATCTGGAGCTCGAGCTCGTCCGCGATCGTGCCGGACTCGATTTCAGCGATACGTACCACGGGTCGGCGCGAAGGTGGAGGTGGATGAGCGCGCCGGATCCTGGCTCAGGGCATGGTCCGCGAGCGCCAGAACTCGGCTTCGGCCCCGATGTACCCGAACGACGCCCATTGGTCCCCGTTCGCGAGGATGCTGCGGAAGACCTCGAACGCCTGCTCTTCATCCCCGTTGTACAGGTACCAGGCACCGACGCCGTACGCCGTGGCCGGACCGGACGCGGACGCCTCCGCGAGCGCGGGGCCGATCAGGTCCTCCGGGGTCTTGAGCCCCTTGTACATGAGAAGGAGGTCGTGGTACGCCTGATTCTCGATGATGTCCAGGTTCTCGGTGATGGGAATCAGGACCTGGGCCGCCTCCGCGTCGCGGCCGAGCCGGCGGAGGATCGTGTAAAGCCAGTGGGACGTGGCGACCAGGGCATCGGGGTTCTTGGAAACCGCTAGGCACTCCCGGTACGCCTCCAGCGCCGCCTCGAAGTCGCCCAGGAAGTAGTGCGCCAGCCCCAGGTGATACCAGATGTTGAACTGGAGCGTGCTGGTCGGAATGCCGCGGGCGTTGGGGAGCCCGTCGGGCTCCACCTGGTCCTCCCGACCGCGGATCATGTCCGAAGCCCTCGCGAGGTCGCTGACCGCCTCGTTCAGCCGCCTGAGCGTGATCAGACGGTGTCCCGAGTGCCTGAGGAAGCGGGGATCGTCCGAATGCACCTCGAAGCCCCGCCGGAACGTCTGGAGGGCCTGTTGATAGCGGCCCAGGTAGGCCTGGCGCCGTCCCACCCAGATGAGGGCGTCCGCGCTGCCCGGATTTCGGGCGAGCGCGGTTTCCGAAGCTTCGAGCTCGGACTCCCGCTGCGCCCGCACCAGGTTGGGGAGCGCCGGGCGCGTCAGCGGCTGACCGAGCAGCGAGCGGGCCTCCGCGCCGGACGGAAGGGGCGCGTCCGGCGGAAGGGCCGGCGCGGATTCCACGACCACGACTTCCCCGCCCTCCTCGGCGGGCGGCTCCTCGACCGCTCCACCGCAGGCGGTCAACGCCACCAGGATCGCGGCGAGCGCATGGCGGAGCGCATGAAGGGACTCGGGCATCGGTCGTTCCTGTCGGGCGTGGAGGTCTGCGGTGCGCGTCACGGGTCGCAAAGGTGCCCTCGGGCACGGGCTCCCGGCAACCGCGCGGCGGTGCGAGTCGCTTGCCCGCCGACCATGGGGCCGGCAGCTTCCGCCTCGCACCGGGAGGGCATCATGAAGACCCGAGACCAACACTGGTTCGATCTGTTCTCGACGCGCCCAACGCGTCGCGACTTCGCGCGGATCAGCCTCGGCCTCGGCGGCGTGCTGGCGTTGGGCGGCCTTCCGGGCTGCCGCGCCGATCGAGGTATCAGGATCTTCGACGACCCGTTCGGGCTCGGCGTGGCCTCCGGCGACCCCTGGCCCGACGGCGTGGTGCTCTGGACCCGTCTCGTCGGAGCGGCTACCGCCCCGGGCGGGTCGGCGGACGGGGCTCCGGTGTCGGTGCGCTGGGAGGTTGCGCGCGACGACGGGTTTGCCGACGTGGTGCAGACCGGGTCCACGTTGGCGATGCCGGAGCTCGGGTACTCCGTGCATGCCGAGGTCGAGGGGCTCGAGCCCGCGCGCGACTACTGGTACCGGTTCGACGTGGGCGGTCAGGGCAGCCCGGTCGGGCGGACCCGTACGGCACCGGCGCTGGGCGCGCGCCCCGAAACCGTCCGCTTCGCGTTCGCCTCCTGTCAGGATTACGAAGCCGGACTCTACACCGCGCTCAGGCACCTGGCGGACGAGCAGGTGGACCTGATCATCCACCTCGGCGACTACATCTACGAGAAGACGTTCGCGAGCGAGCGCGTTCGCGAGCACGAAGCGGAGGAGGTCTTCTCCCTGGACGATTATCGGGCGCGCTACACGACCTACCGGGCCGACCCGAACCTGCAGGCGGCGCACGCGAGCGCCCCCTGGGTGGTCACGCCGGACGACCACGAGGTCGACAACAACTTCGCCGGCGCCGTAGCCGAGGACGGCCAGACCCGCGAGCAGCTGCTGCTCCGGCGGGCGGCGGCCTTCCAGGCGTACTACGAGTTCATGCCGCTCCGCCGAGCGCAGCTCCCGTCCGGCCCCGACATGCAGCTTTTCCGCCGCCTCCGGCTGGGCTCCCTGATGGAGCTGCACGTGCTCGACACCCGGCAGTACCGGTCGGACCAGCCCTGCGGGGACGGATCGCAGCCACCGTGCGAGCAGGCCCGCTCGCCGGAGCAGACCATGCTCGGTGTGGAGCAGGAGCAGTGGCTCCAGGGTGGCCTGGCGGCCTCGGGCGCCCGCTGGAACGTGATCGCCAACCAGGTCCTGGTCTCCCAGATCGACCGGATGAGGGACGGAGAGGCGGTCCACAGCATGGACCAGTGGGGCGGCTACCGGGTGGAGCGACAGCGGCTGCTCGACTTTCTGGGAGAGGTCCGTCCGGCCAACCCGGTGGTGATCACAGGGGACATCCACTCCAACTGGGCCGTGGACCTCAAGCGGAACTTCGACGATCCCGCATCCGAGGTGGTCGGCGCCGAGTTCGTGGGCACGTCGCTCAGCTCCGGAGGCGACGGCGGAGACGGGACGGAGCGCGAGGCGGAGTTCAGGGCCGACAACCCCCACCTCCACTTCTTCAACGGACAGCGGGGGTACGTGCGCTGTTCCGTCACGGCGGACCGGCTGACGGCCGACTTCCGTGTCGTCCCGTTCGTCACCCGTCCCGACGCGCCGATCGGAACCCGCGCCACGTTCGTAGTGGAGGATGGGCGCCCCGGGGCGCAAGCGGGGTAGTGTTCCGAGGTGGACGGGCGACAAGAGAGGAGGATGACGTGGACGTGCCGATGAAGTTCCACACGCCGACGGAGCTCGAGAGAGCCCGCAAGAAGGGCAAGGTCATCGGGTGGTTCCAGGGGGCCGCGGTGGTGATCGGCGCCGCGTTCCTGTGGAACCTGCTGGGTTGGATTCCGACCGTGCTCGTGATCGGGGCGGTCGTGTACGTCCTGTACAAGCTGGTGTCCAAGTCCTCCGAAGGAGACGCGGGCTAGCAGCGGCCGGCGCGGCGGTAGGGCGCTCGCGCCGGGCCGCGGGTCAAGGCCTCCTAGAAGCGCACGTCGAGCATCAGGTAGGAAAACGTCAGATCGTCGGTGAGGTTGCCGATCGCCCGCAGCCCGTCGTCCACCGACACACGGGAGATCCCCGCCACCACACCGAGCTGATCCGTGTGCCGGTAATCGAGCGTCACGTCGATCTCCCGACCGAGGCTGGCGGAGCGCCCCGTCAGCCGCTTGGCCACCCGGAACACGTGGCCGTCCACGGCGAGGCCCACGCGGTCGCTCACGCGATGGCTGGCCTTGAGCGCCATGTCCTGGAGGCCCTGCCCACCGGTGTGAAGCGGGATGTTCAGGAACACGTCCGCCAGTCCGTAGAACTTGTGGTTGGTGGCGAACAGCGTGTCGAACACGCGGATCTTCCCATCGCCGGGATCGTCGTCTCCGGACAGGTAGTCGTACCAGAGGGTGAGCGTGGTGCGTCCCTCGAGGAGCGAACGTCCCGCCCGCACGCCGAACATGTAGGCGGACACGTCGTCCCCGAGTCGTCGGCCGCGCTGAACCGACACCTCGCCGCGGTAGGCGTACGGACCTCGGCTTCCGTGCAGGCGCGCGCCCAGCGTGCCCTGGCGGGTGTCGGTCGCGCCGGACATGCGATCGAGAAGGCCGTACAGGTCGAGCGCCGTGCCCGCGGTCAGATCCGCCGTGGCGTAGATGCCGAGCAGGTCGCCGTCCACCGAGCGCGGTGTCCCGTCGGACTCGGAGAGCGTGTAGGCCAGCAGGTCGACCGTGCCCCGCTCCCTGGTGGCGGTCAGCCGCACGCCGTCGAAGCTCCGACCCTGCTGGGTCCATCCCACCGCCCCGACCAGGCGCTGACCTCCGAGGTTGGTCTCCTGCCGCCCCGCCTGCGCCCTGAGCCAGCCGTCCACGCCCAAGCCCACGCCCACATAGCCCTGGTGGAGATCGAGATTGTCGGCGCGGAAGTCGGTGAGCGTGCTGGCCTCCTCACCCCACACCCGCACGTCCTGGAGCTCCACGTAGGCGGACACGCGGTCATCGAGCAGCGCCTGGATGGCGGCGCGCACCCGCATCGACGTGAAGGCGCTGGAGCCCATGCCGCCCCCGCGATCGTAGAGCTCGTGGCGCGGCCGCAGCTGTCCATGCACGGAGGTCTGCTGGCCCTGCACGGGCGCCGCCGCCAGCATGAGGGCCACGACCACGCCCGTGACCAGCCCGTTTCCATCGCTGCTCATCCGCTCTCTCCGGTCGTGGTTTGCCTCGGCCCGCGGCGCAACCCTTGCCTTTTCCTGCAAGCAGCGCCGGGCGTCCACTCCCCGGATTCTCAGGCAACCGGCGGTAGGCCGAAGGCCGGAGAACCCGGAAGTTCTTGTCAGAGATCCCCTGACACGGAGATCTTCCGGGCGCGTACGGGTATGGAAGGGCTCCCCCCGAAGGAATGCGAATGAGCAGACGCTCCACCGCCGTCTTGATGGTCGTGCTGGGCTTGGTCGCGTGCGACGCTCGCGAACAGATCGAGGAAGTGTTCCGCGATCCCACCTCGCACGAGCTCTACGCGGCTTCGCTCCGGCGCGCGGGCCTGGCTGAAAACGCCGTGGCGCGCACGTGGGCCACGGCAGCGCAGGGCGCCCTCGAGCGGCCGCTCGGCGTGAGCCTTCCCTTCCATGAGGAGGGGTATCTGGATCCGGCGGAGCCCCGCGCCCTCGGATTCGAGCTCGACGCGGAGCACGGACAGCGCATCGTGGTGGACGTTGCGCTCGACGCCCTCGACAGCGGGCGGGTGTTCGTCGACCTCTTCCGGCAGCCGGCGGACTCGGGCGCCGTTCCCTTCCACGAGGCCGACCTTTCGGAGGGATCGAGCCAGCTCGAATACCGGGTCCCGAGATCGGGTCGGTTCCTGGTTCGCGTCCAGCCGGAGCTTCTCCACGGCGGGCGCTACGCGCTCCAGATCCGTGTGCTGCCCACGCTGGCGTTTCCGGTCGACGGGCAGGGTTCCAACGCCATCCAGTCGCGCTTCGGGGCCTCACGCGACGGTGGGCGGCGACAACACCGCGGCGTCGACATCTTCGCGCCGCGCGGGACTCCGGCGCTGGCCGCGGCGCCCGGTGAGGTATACCGGGTCGACACCACGAATCTGGGTGGCTACGTGGTCTGGGTGCGGGACGACCACACCAACGACCGGCTCTATTACGCGCATCTGGACCGCCAGTTGGTGCGTGAGGGTGACCGTGTCGAGATCGGGGATACGGTGGGCCTGGTAGGGAACACCGGAAACGCGCGCACGACCCCGCCGCACCTCCACTTCGGGCTGTACCGCCGCCGGCAGGGCGCGCTCGACCCCTGGTGGTTCATCCTCCCGCGCGACTCGGTTGCGCCGGTCGTCGCGGAGGGCGGCGCCCGCCCCGGTGAGTGGCTGAGGGCGTCCCGGGAGGGCGTACTGGTACGCACGGCGCCCTCGTCGCGGGCGGGGACGGTTGCGGAGCTGGGCGCTGACGCGCCGGTGCGTGTGATGGGTCGTGTGGCCGGCTGGTACCGCGTGCAGTTGCCCGACCGCGTCGAGGGCTACGCGCCCGAGCGCTCGCTCACCGGGCTCCTGCGCCCGATTCGCGTGGCGACCCTGGCGGCCGGGACGCCGGTCCGGGCCCTTCCCCGCCCCGACGCGCCCGTCCTCCGGTCGGTCGACGCGCCGGACCAGGCGGTGGACGTCCAGGGCATGTACGGCGACTTCGGGTTGGTGCTCGGTCCCGATGGGGCCCAGGGCTGGGTGTCCTTCCAGGACTCGCAGTAGGCGGCGTTTCGCGGGCAGCGGGCCCCCAAGAGCTCCGATCCGGCTGCCCTATGCCATCACGGTCGCCGTGCCCATTCGGGTCCCGGTGGCGGGCCCATCATCGCCGGATCTTCCTTCCCACGGGTCGCCCGCGGACGCCTACCCTCCGTGCTCACACCCTCGAATAGGCCCGGAATTCCTGGCAGGTCCCCCCGCCGGCCCCTCTCAGGCCGGCTCGTGGCCCCGAACGTGCCCCTCGGTCGGGTGAAACCGGGAAACCATGTTTGGCTACCCTCTCCGCTTGGAGGCTCCCGCGGACGCTGAACTCGCAGTATGAAGTGATCGCACCGCTGCCCCATCGGTGGCGGCGTCTGGCCGGCGTTCGCATGCCCTCCAGGAGGGGAGTGATCGGGTCGTAGCTCCACACGCAGTTGTTCGACACATCGAAGGGTGGCCTCCGCGGCGATCCGGTTTCGGCAGTCCGTTCGCTGATTCCGTGTCCCGATCGCAAGGAGTCTTTCGATGTCGAGCAAGCCGAGCGAGATTCTCTCGTACAGGTCCCCGTTCGTCGGAACCGCAGCGCCGCCCGCTCCGTTTTCAGAGGGCAACCCCATGTCCCGCAGACGCGCACTCCCCATCATCGGCCTTCTGGTCGTGGGCGGGAGCGCTCTGGGCGCGTGCGACGTGTTCGAAGATCCGCTCAAGGTGACGCCCACCGAAGAGGCCGAGCGGCTCCGCTCCCTCCTCGCGGCCGCCCAGGAGCACCGAGGCGGCATTCAGCGCTTTGCGCTCCATCACCTGGTGGACAACGTCGAGGTCAGGGTCGAGGACGCGAGCACCCACGGGCAACCCGACCGGCTGGTCGTGACCGTGTACGAGGTGGATCCGGAGACCCGACAGTTCGTGATGCAGGGCAACAAGCCCAAGGTGCTCGAGGTGCACCGCAACATGACGAATGCCACGCTGTCGCAGATCGAGTCGGACCGCATCTTGTTCTACTATCTGTACGAGAACTAGCGACCGTTCCCCGTAGTCCCGATCGCCCATGATGGCCCGGTCGCTCCAGAAGCGACCGAGCGCCCGGAGCGACCGGCTGCACTGCTGGACCCGACGCCCACCGGCCTCCCGCGCACGCTGCCGCGGGAGGCCAGGGCCGTCGTCTGCGCTCCGACTACCCGACGATCCAACCCAGGAGCGCCGTGACCCGCGGCCCGCCCTTGGCCATGCTCACGGCCATGTTGACCGGGACGTAGAGGTCCCCGAACGGCATGGTGGCCCCGGCGGCGACGAGCATGGACGTGGTCGTTTTGCGGCTGTCCTTGCTGTAGCTGATGTTGGGACCCACGCCCAGCTCCACGCCGTTTTCCAGCCGGTAGCCGGTGAGCCAGCCGAGAGAGGCGTTGAACTCGTCCTGCTCGACGCCGCCGATCAGGACCACCCACTCCATGAGCGCCTGGTTGCCGCTCGAGAGCGAGACGATCTGCGTCTCGAACTGCCAGCCGAACTGGCTCATGATGGGTTCGAGGCCGGCTGCATCCCGCTGGTCAGCCACGTCTCCGGTGAATACCGTGAACCCGAACCGGGGTCCGCTCAGTTGCTGCCGTGGGAGCTGCTTGACCTGGCGGTCCGCGGGCACATCGGGCGCCTGTGCGGCGGCCGCGTTCGCTCCAGTGACGAGCCCGGCGACGGCGATGGTGGCGGCGGCCAGGGCCGCGCGCAGCTGGAAGATCTTGCCTGAAATCGTGTGTGACATCGTTCGCTCTCCTGTTG
>JAHEKN010000083.1 GCA_024638305.1 Gemmatimonadota bacterium
CGTCCGGTCCGTCGACGCTTTGGCACCGATGGGGCAGCCGAACATGCACTTCCCGTGAAGCTGACAGGGCGGGCGCCCGTCGTAGACCTCGGAGAGGATGGCCTGGTCCGAGATCCACCAGTGCCACCCCAGGGCCTCGAAGCCCGCCGCCAACCGATCACCGAGCTTGCCGAGCGGTAGCGCGGGGGTCTGTCGGTCCCCGCGGGGAGGGTTGGCCGGATCCCCAGCGAGTCCCGAGACCCCCATCATCCGGTCGTTGAGCTCGTAGTAAGGGCTCAGATCCTCGTAGCCGATCGGCCAGTCCTCAGCTACGCCGTCGATTGTGCGCACCCGGAAATCGGAGGGGTGGAAGCGAGGGAAGTGCGCCTGCCAGTGCACGGTCGTACCGCCCACGGCGTTGAACATCATGATGCTGGGAGGATCCTCCCCTGCCGTTGTCACCGGATAGTCTTCGGGCCGGCCGCGCACGTTCGGATCGAAGTTGAAGTCGCCCCGAAAAAGATGTGATTCATACGTCGGCTTCGCGGACGCCATGGACAGCGGAGAGACCCAGTCCCCCTGCTCCAGACACACCACGCGCGCGCCCAACTCCATCAGCCTCCAGGACAGCGCGCCGCCGGCCGCGCCCGATCCGATCACGAGAACGTCGGTCGACTCCTGCATGGTCAGATCTCCGTGTAGAGTCGGGGCTGCCCACGCACGCGATCCAGCCGGGCTGGGTCGAAGGCCTCCATCAGGGGACCCGCCTCGCTGGTCGGATACGGATCGTATCCCATCAACGCCCACACACTGGGCTGGAGATAGTAGCCCTCGTACACGAAGGTCCGGAGCCGGTCGAAGAGCGCCGGCGAGGTCGCCTCGAACGCGCGGACGGTCCCGAGTCGCTGGTCGGCGCCGAGCGCAATGAAGCCCAGTCCGCTCTGTTCGCGGGAAATCGCTTCGACCGCTTCGAGACTGTCAGCAATCGTGGTCGATAGTGCCGGCTCGTCCGGAGCGAGGAACTCGAAGTAGGCCAGCGTGCCGGCTTCGCTGGCCGCGGGTCGGTCTCCTGCCGCCGGGACGATCTGGTCGATCAGGAGAATCAGCCGCTCGATGCCGTCCTCGTCCAGCCCGAGCCCCGACGGCGCGTCTCGAGTGGGCCCACACGCGGCCAACAACCCCGTCGCCGCGAGCTGGGCTCCCAGCGACTGGCGTGCAGCGCGTTCCAGGAACTCACGGCGGGTGATCTTCATGGCGCGACGTCCTTTGAAAGGCGGACCAAGCCATAGTCGAGTGCCGGCGAGAGCGAACATGCCGACTCCGGGTGGGCTTTGTACAGCATTCCGCGGGTACCGCACGCTAGCGGCCCTCGAGACCAGCGCTCATGAGGGACCCCCCCGAGGACCGCACCGAAGACGAGCCCGACCAGCACCATCCGCATCGAGGCCATCACGACCATGCGTCGCACGTGACCTCCTTCGGCACCCAGGGCGAGTCGGATCCCCATCTCCCGGGTCCAGCGGGCCACGCTGTAGGACACCACGCCATGGATCCCGACCGCAGCCAGGATGAGCGCGATGATGGAAAAGGCGCCGAACAGCAGCATCACGAACCGTCTCTCGGCCATGGACGCGCGCACGAGCTCGTTCATCGTCCTGAGCCGCAGAGAGGCTTTCGCGATTCCGTTCGCTGCGCCTGTTACTTTGCTTCGTTACCGGAAGCCCTTTCCCGGCTTTCCGGAGAGACAGGGATTCCCGGCGGGGCCGAGCGCACGGCAGAGGGAGGTTGGGGTGCAGAACACGAAGTATGCACTGCGCATTCTGGTGAAGAATCCGCTCTTCAGTCTGGTCGCGGTTTTTACGCTGGCCCTGGGCGTGGGGGCCACCACGGCAATCTACACCGTGGTCGAGGCGGTCTTGCTCGAGCCTCTGCCGTTCGAGGAGTCCAGGGAGCTGACGACTCTCTGGACTCGGAACGACGAGCAGAACCAGGACCGGTACATGGTCTCGCCCATGGACTTCGATGACTGGAGAACTCAGAACGCCACGTTCGAGTCCATGGCAGCCTACTGGCCCACCACGGGAACCGTGACGGAGGTCGACACGGATCCCCGCCGGGTGAAGGTCGTCTACACCACCGAGGACTTCTTCAGTGTGATGGGGGCATCGCCCCTCCTGGGCAGGACGTTCACAGCCGACGATGGACCCGGCTCTACTCAGATCGCGATCCTGAGCCACGCGTTCTGGCAACGTCGCTTCGGCGCCGATCCGGGGGTCATCGGCCAAGCGATTACTCTCGACGGGCAACCGATCGAGGTGGTCGGGGTGATTCGTCGTGAACTGACCTTCCCGGAAGACACCGACCTTTGGACGAACATGACGTGGTCCATGCAGATCCAGAGCCGCGAGGCCCGCTGGATGAGCGCCGTCGGACGTCTCGCGGAGGGGACGGATCTCCAGACGGCCCGGGCAGACATGGCCGCGGTCGCCGACCGGGTCGCACAGCAGAACCCCGAATCAAACCGCGGGTGGACCGTCTCGATGGCGAGGTTGCAGGACGAGATGGTCGGCGACTCGCGGGCGGCGCTCCTGGTTCTGCTTGGAGCGACGGCCCTGATCCTCCTGATCGCCTGCGCCAACGTGGCCAACTTGCTGCTCTCCAGGTCTGAGGTGCGCGCAAGGGAAATCGCCATTCGCGTGGCCTTCGGCGCACGGAGGACCGATCTGATCCGTCAGCTGGTCACGGAAAGCCTGGTCCTTGCGGCGGCAGGCGGCCTCTTGGGTTTGGCGTTGGCCCACGTCGGGGTTCGCGCGCTGCTGGCGTTAGCGCCAGTGTCCTTGCCTCAAGCCGTGCAGGTCGGGGTCGACGGTACCGTCCTGGCCGTGGTCGTGTCACTGGTGGTCTTGACCGGTCTGATCTTCGGTCTGGCCCCCATGATCCGGCTGCTTTCACCACAGGTGCACGACACCATCCGGCACGACGCCCGCTCCAGTGCCGGGGGCCGGTCGCGCCGCCTCCAGAACGCCTTCGTGGTCGGTCAGTTTGCTCTCGCCCTCATGCTGGTCGTGGGCGCCGGACTCTTGGTCCGTAGCTTCCAGAACCTGCGGTCGATCGACACGGGATTCGTGCCCACGGGGTTGTTGACGGCCGAGCTCGACCTGGCGACGTCGGTGGCGGAGGACGACATGGACGTCATCGGGTTCTACGAGCAGTTCCAACGTCAGATCGCCGAGCTCCCCGGAGTACAGGCAGTGGGGGACGCATCCACCCTGCCCCTCGCCGAGGCCCTCGACTACGCCCAGGAGTTCAGGTTCCTGAGCCGGACACTGCCGGCCGACCTCGAGCCGCGGGTGTTTCTGAGACCGGTTGGTCCGGGGTTCTTCGAGGCCATGAGAACGCCGATCATCGAGGGCCGAACCTTCGAGTCGACGGACCGCGTCGATGGGCCGGGCGTCGTCGTGGTGAACGAAGCCTTCGTGCGACGCTTCATTGGGAACGATCCGGTCATCGGAGAGCGAATCGGGGACATGCGCATGCGGTATGGTCCGCTGGGGGCCATTCACGTCGCAGGGGGAATCGAGGAGTCCGAGATCGTCGGCGTCATCAGGGATATGAAGTACGACGGTCTCCGGGCGGATCCGGTTCCCGCACTGTACTTCAGCGGCCTGCAATCCTCGGTGCGACGGAGGACCATCGTCGTTCGAACGCTGGGTGACCCGGTTGCACTCGAGCCGCAGGTTCGTCGTGCCCTCCGTGACATGAATCCGAACGTCGCCCTGACCAACGTCCGGTCCATGCAAGAGGTGCTCGCCGGCGCCCAATCCCGTGACCGTTTCAGTACGCTGCTCTTGAGTCTCTTCGGGATCATTGCACTCGTTCTGGCATCGGTCGGTGTCTACGGAGTGCTCTCATACTCGGTAGAGCAGCGGACAAATGAGCTCGGGATCCGCCTCGCCTTGGGAGCCGACCGTGATCGTGTTCGCCGGATGGTCCTTTTCGACGGGGTGCGTCTGGTGGCGATCGGCGCTGCGTTGGGACTCATCGGCGCGGTCGCGCTTTCGGGGGTGCTGGCCAGCCAGCTGTACGGGGTGGCGGCCATCGATCCCCTGGTCTACGCAGCCGTCCTGGCCACGTTGCTGACGGCCGGCCTGGCTGGGAGCTATCTCCCGGCGTGGCGGGCTACGCGGGTCGATCCGCTGATTGCCATGCGCGCCGACTGACCTGTCTCTGGGGGTATCTGCAGGCCCCACCGAGGTCACCCGCTACCGATCCGGTTCGAGATGGTGGGCAGGCTCGACTCGACCCCCGTCCCGGTGACGAGCACCATCTGCACGTTGTAGCGCCCCCGGTGGCGCGAGTCGGCCGACCGGGTGAGGCGGGCCGGGCAGGGGGCTCCGTCTAGACCTCCCTCGACGCGAGTACCACGTCCGTCTGCCGGAAGTCGTCACCAACTGCGAGGAGTTGCTCTCCCGTCAGGCGAGCAACCGCATAGGTCATGCAATCGCCGAAGTTGAGGCCGGCCGGGTGTCGGCCCTTCCCGTAGCGCCGGTAGGCCGATACGGCCTCCCGCCAATGCATGCTTCCAAACTCCAGCTCCTGCACGGCCAACTCGTCGATGAGGCGCTCGAGCAGCCCGGCGGCCCGCTCCCGTAGGCGGGCCTCGAGCACAATCCCGCACTCCGTCAGCGTGGGTGCACCGGCAGCGACCACTGGTGCATCGAGAATCTGCGCGAGCAGCTCTTCGAAGCCAGGCTCCCTGAAGACGATGGCCAGAAGGGCCGACGAATCGATGATCACGCGCCCTCCGGTCCGTACCCAAGGATGCCTTCCCTTTCGGCCTTGGAGGGTGGTCTTCCCTGCTGGTCTTCCGGGACGCGCGACCAGACTTCGCGCTCCAGAAACTCGGCGAGTCGGTCACGTCGTACGCGTTCAGGCCGCTCGAGTCGCAGCCGGCGCCGGCGCTCGGCGAGCGCCTTGCGGATCGCTTCCGTCTTCGACTCGCCCGTCAGCTGGACGACCTCCTCGACGAGCCGCTCGACCTCGCGGTTCTTGATGTTCAGCGCCATGGCTCGCCCTGATTGAAGAATTATGCCTTTATGGTATATCTATACCTTTGGGGCCCCAGAGGATCCACCCGTGGTGCGGGATTGATATGCTTACCCCCTAAGCATATGTTGCAGAATGGAAGTGCCTGCTGAGGTCCTCGAGCAGTTCAGGGAATACGGTCGCACCGGGGGGCGGACGCGCGCCGACCGACTGACCGCGGGCGAGCGCTCGAGCATCGCTCGGCTCGGCTCGCTGGCACGGTGGACCCGCGAGCGCTTCGGCGTCCGTCACTTCACCGATCTCAGCCTGCCCGGTGCGGACGTGGTCGATCGTGGCCTCTCGGACCTGGCCCTGGGGGTGGAGAGCGTCCCGGCTTTCTTGGTCTCGCTCGCCGCGCCTCGGCTGAAACGCGAGGGTGTACCGCTTCCAAGCTCCGTTCTTCCCGATCCCGAGTGGCGGTGTTACCGGCGGCTGGAAGAAGAGCATGGCGATTTGGCGCACGCTCGCTACCGGGCGCTCATTCGCGAGGTGACCTCATTCGCGGACGCCTGCCAGCTCGTTTCCCGGGTGGACCGCCGGCATGCGACGTGAGGTTACGCGCGGGCGGCTGAGCAGACTGATGGCCGCGATTGCCAGCAACGCCCCATCGGCAGGTGGGCCCTACCGGGTATACTGGGTTGGCGGCAGCACCGCAGTCTGGTCGGGTTGGCGCGACTCGTCCATCGACGTTGATCTATTCACCGAGCAGGAGGAGCTCTTTCGCGACGTGCAGTGGATGAAGGAGCACCTGAACATCAACATCGAGTTCGCACGTCCGGAGCACGTCGTGCCCCCGCTTGCGGGTGCGGGCGACCGTCACGTGTTCATCGAAGCTGTCGGTCCGGTCCAGTTCTACCACTACGATCCGTACTCCCAGCTCTTCTCCAAAGTCGTCCGCGGATTCGCGAGGGATCTCGACGACGCCCAGGACTTCGTGGGTAGCGGAATGGTGGAGACGGACCGGTTCCGGGAGCTGGTCGAAGCGATTCCCGACACCGCTTTCGCCCGCTATCCGAGCCTCTCGCCGTCCGCCGTGCGCCGCGCGGTCGCGGACTTCCTGAGCCAAGCAGAGGCTTAGGGCGCCCCCTATCTCCCGATCGGGCCCCCCGGGGTCCATGGCGCTCCGGCGTCGGCCAGTGCCTGTTCCATGCTCGCGAGCTCGTCGTCGATCAGCGTGGCCAGCTCCCGCTCCAGCTCGACCAGGTCGCGCCCCGCGATCTCGATGTTCCGCCGCTGCGTCGCGGTGGGTGTCTGTCGGGTGGACCAGTGTCCGCCCACCACGTTGCCGATCCGGTTCGAGATGGTGGGCACGCTCGACTCGTTCAGGGACCCGCGAATCGGATCGCCCTGGAGCCTGAGGGACAGACCGTCCAGTGACCGCCCGAGCGCGTCCATCCGCCCGATCAGATCGGCATTCGCTCCCGGAGTCCTCAGCAACGCGGCCCGCATATAGCGCAGGCGCTCACGCACGCGCCCGATCTCGCCGCTGGCGGCTCCGCTCCGGCGAGACAGCTCGCTCGTGCGCTGCTGGAACTCGGCCACGGCCACGAGATCCGTTCCTGGGGGTAGCGTCGGGACTGGCTGTACGTCGAAGCTCTGGGCAACGCCGAGTGGCTCGACCCCGGTTGCCGTCACGAGCACCATCTGCACGGTGTAGCGGCCCGGGGGCGCGAGTGGGCCGACCGGGTCGGTGACCCACGGAGGCCGGAACCCCGGCTGGCTCAGGCTGATGGGGTTGGGAGCGGGGCGCCGGAGGTCCCAGGTGACGCGGTGTACTCCGGCGGTAGCAGGCCCGTCCACTCGACGAACCGGGTTCCCCGTGACGTCCGAGACCTCCAGGAGCACCATCGGCCCGCTCTCGCCAGCCTCGGCGCGGAGCGCGTCGTAGCCGGGGAACGGAACGTCGGCACCCCGCTCATCGAGCGCCCGCTCGGCGGCTTTCCGGGCGTCGCTCGGGTTGTCGGGGGTCTCGGCGAGCCCGTACGTGAACGTGGCACCGAACGCCGGATTCGGGGCGGCGTAGGCCGTGCTCCCGAGCGTGGGACGCCCGACGGCCTGGTTGGTCGCGTGCGGCACGAACCACCACGCATCCCGCACGGGCATCACGCCGCCCGCCCCCGCCAGCATCCCCGATGCCGCCGCGCGTAGCGGACCGTAGTCGTCCAGGATGTAGAACCCCCGGCCGAACGTGGCTCCAATCAAGTCGTCGTCCCGGCGATGGATCTTGAGATCGCGGAACGCGATCGTGGGGACACCGGCCCCGAGCAGGTGCCAGTTGACGCCGCGGTTGACGCTCACGAACAGCCCGTATTCGGCGGCAATGAAGAGCAGGTTTGGAACCACATGGTCCTGCTGGATCGCCCATACGATGGTGCTGTCCGGCAGGTCGCCCCGGATGGACGTCCAGGTCAGACCGTTGTCCCGGCTCTCGAACAGGTAGGGCGTGTAGTCCCCGATCTTGTGGGCGTCCGCGAGCGCGAACAGCCCTCCGCTCGTGTGCTGGTCGGCCTCCACCTTGTTGATGAACGAGCGGGCCGGCACGCCCGGCAGAGGGGCCGCACGCGTCCACGTCCCGCCGCCGTCCGTGGACACGTGGATGAGCCCGTCGTCGGATCCGGTGTAGAGGAGCCCCTCGGTGACCCGCGACTCCGAGATCGTCGTGAGCGTGGCGTACTGGGACATGGCGCCGTTGTCGTGCATGGCGTCCAGGCTCCACACGCGGCCCATGTAGGGCAGCTCATAGCGATTGGTATTGGTGGTCAGGTCGCCGCTGACCGAGGCCCACGAGTCGCCGCGATCGTCGCTCCGCCAGAGTCGCTGCGAGGCGAAGTAGATGCGGTCGGAGTCGTGCGGGCTAACCATGATTGGCGAGTCCCAATTCCATCGCTCCGGCGGATCGCCGGGCTCGGGCTGCGGCTGAATCTGGAGCGACTCCTCACTTCGACGATCCACCCGATAGAGATTCCCCTGCTGGGTCATCAGGTAGAGGATGTCGGGATCGGTCGGGTCGAACTGCACGCCGTACCCGTCCGCGCCCATGGGGAAGTGCCAATCCTCGTTCCGCACGCCCTCCGTGCTCATGGTGCGCGCCGGCCCCCAGAGCGTGCCCAGGTCCTGCGCTCCGCCCAGGATCTCGTAGAACGGCTCGCGGTTCGAGACGGCCACCTTGTAGAACTGCGAGATGGGCATGTTGGGGAAGTGCCGCCACGTGGTGCCTCGGTCGAACGTCTCGTACAGGCCGGCGTCGGTGCCGGCCAGCATGTGGCGCGTGTCGTCCGGGTCGATCCAGAGCGCGTGGTTGTCGGAGTGCTTCTCACGACCGGTCCCCAGATTGTCGAAGGTGGCGCCGCCGTCCCGCGTGATCTGGAAGAACACGTCCATCTGGATCACCAGGTCGGGCTCGGTGGGGGACGCCTCGATCTCCTGGTAGTAGTGGGGACCGGTGCCACCGGAGATGTAGCTGTTCCGTCGCTCCCAGCTCTCGCCCTTGTCCGTGGAGCGGTAGAACCCGCGCTCGGCATCCGTGGCTTCGATTGTGGCGTAGACCAGGTTGGGATCCGCCGGGGTGACCGCGAGACCGATCTTCCCCATCGGCCCCCGTGGCAGGCCGGTCGTCACCTCCCGCCAGGTACGCCCGCCGTCCGTCGATTTATGGACGCCCGAGCTCTCGCCCCCCGCCATCAGCCCCCAGATGTGCCGGCGCCGCTGGTAGGCGGCGGCGTACACGACGCTCGGATCGGAAGGATCGAACTCGAGGTCGGTGACCCCCGTGTGTTCGTTGATCCGGAGCACCTGGGTCCAGGTGGCGCCGCCGTCCTCGGTCCGGAAGACGCCGCGATCCCCCCCGGCCGACCACAGCGGCCCCTCCGCTGCCACGAGAACCGTGTTCCCATCCGCCGGGTGCACGAGGATCTTGCCTACGTGCTCCGAAGCGCGAAGACCCATGTTGGTCCACGTGGCGCCACCGTTCAGGCTCTTGTAGACGCCCGTGCCCCAGGCCACGTGGCGGCCGCTCACGTTCTCGCCCGTGCCCACCCACACGACCGCCGGATTCGACGGATCGAGCGCCACCGACCCGGTGGAATAGCTGGGCTGGTCGTCGAAGATCGGCGTCCAGGTCGTGCCCGCGTTGGTGGTCTTCCAAACACCGCCGGATCCGACCGCCACGTACCACGTGGACCGATCGGTCGGGTGGACCGCGATGTCGGCGATCCGGCCGCCCGCGACCGCTGGCCCCACCTCGCGGAGCGCCAGGCTGGACGCGATGTCCCCAACCCCCAACTGGGCCTCGGTAGAGGCAGCGCCCAGGGAGAGGGCAGCGAGAACGAATAGTGCGATGCGTCGCTTCATCGGTCGCTCGGTTCGGTATCGAGACAGAAGAAGTGCATGGGGACGGTGACCATGCGGCGCCGTCGGGCGGGCCGCAATCGGGTGTCTCGACCGTCGCTCCGCCAGAGTGCCCTGCTTCGGGGTCGCTCGCGCGATGGCCGCGATGCGCCCCGCGATGGCCCCCCAAGAACTCGCGGTCGAGCCGGTTGAGCCAGTGCGATCAGCCACTGTGGCTCAGCTCGAGTCGTAAGGCCCGTTGAGGATGCGCAGATTCATGCGGCGCGCGAGATCGCGGAAGCGCGGATGATCGTGTAGGGGCTCGAAGACGGGCGTCACACCGATGTACGCCATGCCTGAATCCCGAGCCTCGAAGGCCTGTTCCAGCCAATCCAGCGCTTCCTCCGTCTCCCCTGCCAGAATGAGAAGGACGGCGACCCTGAACGCCAAGTTCGACGTGTCTTCTGCGCTTGCCCGTACCGCCAGAGTGTCAGCCGCGAGACGATACGCGCCCCGGTATCCCCCCTCCTCGTACCCTCGGTCGAGCGCCGCCACCACGTCGCGTGCACCGAACAGCTCATAATTCTCTCTCGTCACCCGGAAGGCTTCCTCGCTACGTCCCAGAATGAAGAGAGCGTCGGCAAACGCTGCCCTTCCGAAACCGGCGCCGGGATTCCTGCGAAGCATCTCCTGGAAGTTCTCGATCGCATCCTCGTAGCGCCGGGCCATGGTCATCTGCGTCGCATGCAGCCCCTGGACGAATGGGTTCAGGGGGTCGAGCTCGAGTCCGGTCTCCGCCTCCTCCGCCCCCTCCTCCCACCGACCGAGGATCGTCAGCAGATGTCCGAAGAGAAGCCGCTCGACGCCGTCGCTTAGGTTGAGCTCGATTGCACGCCGATACCCCCGTTCGCCGCCCTCCCAGTCCCAATAGCCCCACGTCCTCGTCGCCGCGGCCACCGCGTGAGCTTCGGCGAGCGTGCTGTCCAGCGCCAGCGCACGTTCCAACGTCAGACCCCGGCGCTCACGCGCCTCGTTGGCCGACGCGAGCCCGGCTTGTGAGCGCATCCCCCAGACCTGGGCGATGCCCACGTATGCTGGCGCGTAGTCCCGATCGATCTCGAGTGCCGTCTCGAAGTACTCGAGTGACGTGGTCCAGTCCTCGGGGGTCCAGCGCTGGCTGTGGAACATGCCTCTCAGGTACGCCTGGTACGCCTGCGGCTCGACCGGACGGGCTTCGGCCAGCCGCGCTTCCTGCTCCGGCGTGAGCCGCTGCCGGATCTCGACCGCGATCGACCGCGTCACCTCTCGGTAGAGGGCCAGTACGTTCCGCACGTCGCTCGGGTACGAACCGCTCCACACGAGCTCTTCGGTGCTGGCGTCGATCAGCCGGGCGTCGATCTCCACGCTGTCTCCGGCCCGATTCACCGAAGCCTCGATCACTGCGTCTACATTCAGCTCGCGTGCGATCTCCCGTACGGGCTTCTCCGTGTCCCGGTACTGCATGACCGAGGTGCGGGCGATCACCGCGACCCCGGCCTGAGCCAACTCGGAGATCAGGGCGTCATGCATCCCCTGGACGAAATACTCCTGCTCGGGGTCGTTCATGAGGCTGGTGAAAGGAAGCACCGCCAGCCGGTCGATGGCCGGGCTACCGAGCAGTGTCGCTCCCCACCAGCCGGCCGCGGCCAGGAGGGCAACACCGAGCGTGCCGAGTACCGTGTGCCGGCGCCGCGCTCTCCGGGTACGCCGGGTGTCCTCCGCGATGGCCTGGGCCGTGTTCGCTTCCGCCAGCGCGTCCGCGAACTCCCTGGCGCTCCTGAACCGAGCTTCCGGTTCTTTGGCCAACGCCCGCTCGATCACCCGCTCGACGCCTTCGGCGATCTCCGGCCTGAGCTCCCGCAGCGAGGTCGGCGGATCCATCAGCACTCGGACGAGCACCGCCTGCGGGGTCGGAGCTTTGAACGGCGGCTCGCCGCCCAGCATCTCGAACGCCACGCAGCCCAGGCTGTACACGTCGCTGCGCTCGTCGAGCGCCCGGTCCCCCATCGCCTGCTCCGGACTCATGTAGCCCGGACTCCCGATCGCGAGCCCCGTCTCGGTGAGTCGCGTCTTCCCTTCCGCATCGACCGCCCGCGCGATCCCGAAGTCGCTCACCACCGATCGGCCGGAAAGGAGCAGGATGTTCCCCGGCTTGATGTCCCGGTGGATCACCCCGCGCTCGTGCGCGTAGCTCAGGGCCCCGGCCACGTCCCCCACGATCCCGATGACGTCGTCCACCGGCAGTCGCCCCTCGCGGTCCAGGAGCGCGCGCAGCGACTCGTCCTCCACGTAGGGCATCACGTAGTAGAGCAGCCCGTCGGCGTCGCCCGAGTCGTGCAGCGGGAGGATGCCCGGGTGCGTGAGCCGCGCGACGATCTCGATCTCTTTCAGGAACCGTTCCGGACCGATCGCCTGCGCCAGCACCGGCTCCAGCACCTTGAGCGCCACCCGCCGTCCGTGTTTACGGTCCTCGGCCAGGTACACCACGGCCATGCCGCCCTGACCGATCTCACGCTCGATCGCGTAGCGGTCCGACAATGCGGTCCGGAGGCGGGCAAACGTTTCCGTCATCCTGTGCCCGCCGGGCGCGGAAGGGACGTCAACGTACGATGGGAGTCGCGGCAACGTGCGCCTGGCTGGGTCTTCCCAGCAAGCCAGGCCGCGTCGACGGCAGGGAGGGTTCCTCAGGCGGCGGGGAGGCCCACCCGCCGGAGCAGCCTCTGAAATCGGGGATCGCCCCGCAAGGGATCGAGCTCCGGGATCACACTGATGTACGGACTGTTGGGCTCCTTGAGGTCGACCCCGCGCTCGAGCCAGACCATGGCATCGTCGAACCGGTCGGCACTCATGTAGAAGCTGGCGACGGTCATGGGTGCGACGAAGCGCTCGTTGGCGGCCCCGGCAAGCACATCGGCAGCTCGGGCAAACGCGCCCGCGTAGCCCACGTCCGCATATGCGGAGCGAAGCACCTGCGCAGCCTCAGCGACCCCGGTAGCCTCCGCCACGAATTCGGCCGCCGACAGCGCCTCCTCTTCGCGCCCCAGTTGATGATTGGCGTGCCACAACCCGTTCAGCGCCACGCCCATGTTCGGCACCATGGTCAGCACCTGTTCCATCTGATCGAGCGCGTCCTGGTAGCGCCGTTGGAACAGAAGAACCATTCCACGAAATGCCATCAGCTGAACGTTGAAGGGATCGATCTCGACCGCACGATCGATCTGCGCCATGGCCTCGTCGGGTCGGAGCATGACGCTGAGAAAGTGGGAGTAGTCCCCCCGAACCAGGGCAAGGTTGGGATTGAGCTCGAGAGCCCTGGAATACCCAGCCTCAGCCGCGGCCCAGTCCCACGTAGCCCAACCTACTGAGGCGCTCGCGTACTGCGCTTCGGGGCTCGCGCTGTCGAGCCGCATGGCGGACGCCGCCGCCGCCCTCGCGAGCGGCGTCGCCTCGCCGGGCGGTAGGATGCCGAGCTGTTGCTGGGCAACCCGTACCCACGCGACACCCGCCTGGGCCTCCGCGTAATCGGGATCCTCTTCCAACGCGACCGTCAGGTACTCCAGCGCGGTCGCGAAGTCCTGCGGAGTCAGCCGGTTCCAGTGGAACTGCGCACGCAGATAGGCCTCGTGGGCCTGGGGATCGACGGTCCGGGCCTGGGTCAGACGTGCTTCGGCATCCGGCGTGAGCGCGAGCCGGATCTCGCCGGCGATCGCTGCGGTGACGGTCCGGTATAAGGTTAGAACGTTACTGGCTTCCTCGCCGTACGACCCGGACCACAGTGACTCTTCGGTGTCTGCGTCGAGCAGTCGCACATCGATTCCCACACTGTCACCGGCCCAGAAGAACGCGGACTCGATCATTGCGTCCACTCCGAGCTCCCGCGCGATCTCCCGAATACTCATGTCCCGATTCCGGTAGCGCATCATCGACTGCACACCGCCGATCACGCTCACTCCAGCCTGTGACAGCTCATTGATGAGCGCATTGTGTATTCCTTGAGCGAGCGGTTCCTGATCGGGCGCGTTGGTAAGGCTGACCGGAGTCAGAACCGACAAGCGCTCGATCGCCGGGCCCGTGGCCTTCCCCCAACCCCACCAGCCCAACCCGGCGACCAGTGCCAGTGACGCCGCCAGTCCGGCTCGGCGCATCCGCAGTCGCCAGCGTATCTTGCCCGCCCGCTGTGCGATGGCATCGTCCGTTACCGCACGTGAGAGAGCCTCCGAGAACTGGGCTGCCGTCCCGTAGCGATTCGCGGGGTCCGCTGCCAGAGCCTTGCGAATCACGTCCCCCACGGTCTGCGGAGCGGTTCCTGGCGGATCGCCAAGATCGGGGACCATGCCGGCGAGCTTTCGCGCGAGAATCACTTGAACGCTGCCTCGCCCGAATGGTGTTTCCCCCGCCAGCATTTCGTACAGGACACAACCCAGAGAGTAGATGTCGCTTCGACCGTCGATCGGGCCGTCTCCCGCGGCTTGCTCGGGGCTCATGTAGACGACGGTCCCTATCGCCAGTCCCGTCGCGGTCAAGCGACTGGCCGCGCCGACCGCGAGTGCGATACCGAAGTCGGCGACCAACGGCTCGCCCTTCGAGAGCAGGATGTTGGCGGGCTTGACGTCCCGGTGGATCACGCCCTGGTCGTGCGCAGCTTGAAGGGCGGTAGCAACCTTGGTCGCGATCGTTACGGCCTGGGACACGGGGAGCTGCCGCTCGCGGTTGAGCCGGTCACGTAGCGAATCGCCCTCCACGTACGGCATCACGTAGTAGAGGAACCCGTCGGCCTCGCCCGAATCGTGGAGAGGCAGGATATGGGGATGTTGGAGGTTGGCCGTCGTCCGGATTTCGGCCAGAAACCGGTCCGCCCCGATGACCGCCGCCACCTCGCGCTTCAAGACCTTGATGGCGACGCTTCGCCCATGGCGCAGGTCGTCGGCCAAGTACACCGTGGCCATACCGCCCTGACCGATCTCACGCTCGATTCGGTAGCGGCCCTCGAGGGCGGCGTTCAGGCGCAGGATACGGTCGGACACGGGCGCCCCGGAGCAGTGGGGGAGACCTCCTCCGAATAGTACCGTCCAGGAAGGTCAGCGTGAATCGGTCGGGCCGATTCTGCCATGGAGCCGCTCACCGCACCCGGTACATCACCACCTGCTCCACATTCAACTCCCCCCGCTCGATCGTCAGCAGGGTCTCGCCGTCGAACCAAAGGGGTCGGACGTCGGCGGCGAGCGTGCCCAGGAATGCGCCCTCCGGATCGAAGAGATCCCAGGGACCCCTCTCGAATCGATCAGCCGGATCGGTCTTCTTGTCGGCGCGTCGGACCGCGATATGCCCAGCCCCGAACCCCCATATCTCTTCGACCACGGGCAGATACTCCGGGCCGGGGAGGGCCATCGCCTGGTCGGCCGGACAGGGTCCGCCGGGCCTACAGGCCCTCTCGCGCCACCGCTCTCGAAGGCCGTCGTCGATCCTGATGCCTGAAACGTCCATCTCCACGCGCCGGAGCACCGACCCGTCGGGCGCATAGACGTCCAGAGCATAGTCGCCGGTCGGTGCCAAGTGGGCGCGGCCCAGCCCGTCCACAGCCCAGGTGACCCCGTGATTGTAGGGTGGCTCGAGAAAGACGCCTGCGCCGAACAATGCGAGTCCCCGCGACTTCATGAGGTCGCTCCTTCGAGGGGTCCGCGTGTTCTCAATCTACTGCGGACACCAGACAGTCGCACCGCCTTTCTGCTCCGCTGGTCCGCTCACGAAACGTCGTCGGCAACCGTGTGCGGGCGTCCGCGAAGCCTTCCTCCGTTACCTCCTTCCCAACCATAGAGCAGGACCATGTGGCCGTGCCCGCACCAGCCTCGATTTCAAGGTACGATTCACCGCCTTCTTGCCGGAGGTTCCGATGTTGCGCCTCAATTCCCGCTCTCTGCCGGCTTTGCTCTCATTGCTCCCACTCGTATGGGGCTGCTCGGACCACGCGTCACCCGTGGCAGTGGAGCCGACACTGATCGGCGCGGGGGCGACCGAGACTGCGTCCATCCTCA
>JAHEKN010000263.1 GCA_024638305.1 Gemmatimonadota bacterium
GCAGTGGTCGCCGATGCGCTGCGCTGGCTCAACGATGTCGGGTCCTTGGCGATCGCCCTTGAGGTCCTGCGAGAGCGTCCCCATCGCGACCTCATGGCCCAGGCGCTGCGATTGGTGGCCAGGCTCGGTGACGACAGCGCCGCGCCGGTCGTCCGCCCACTCATCGACTCCGACGACTTCGTGGTGCGGGCGGGCGCCATCCAGACCCTCGGACGGATCGGCGGCGGTGACGACGACCGGCGCCGGCTCGTCGAGGCGCTCGACGATTCCTCGCCTTGGGTGTCCACACAGGCGGGGCGGGCGTTGGCCCGTCTCGGCGAGCGCTCGACGCTCGAGGTGGTCGCGGAGTCCGAGGGAATGCGCTCGCTCGTCGCGCGCTACGTGATGAGCGAGGAGGTGGAGTGGCAATGGACCTAGCCATCCGCTTCCTGCTCTGGTTCGACGTGGTGGTGCTGATCTACTTCGTCGTGCTGAACCTCACTTATCTGGTTACCACGCTGCTCTCGTTCGACGTGCTGCGCCGATACGCGGTCCGCATGAAGAGCATCCACGTGAACGACCTGCTCGCCACGGGTGGGACGCCCCCGATCACGCTTCTTGTGCCCGCCTACAACGAACAGGACACCTGCGTCGGCGCCATCCGGTCGTTTCTGGTGCTCGACTATCCGCACTACGACATGATCGTCGTGAACGACGGCTCGACTGACGGCACCATCGACGTCCTGAGATCCGCCTTCCAGCTCGAACCGGCTGTCCGGGTGCCCACGGCGTCGATTCCGACGGAGGAGGTCCGGGGGCTCTTTCGCAGCAGACGCCATCCCAACCTGTGGGTCATCGACAAAGAGAATGGGGGCAAGGCAGACGCCCTCAACGCGGGCCTCAACATCTGCGCGACGCCACTGTTCTGCGCCCTCGACGCCGACACGCTCCTCGAGCGCCAGGCACTGATCCGAGTCGTACGTCCGTTCCTGGAAAGCCAGGACACGGTGGCGGCCGGGGGCATTATCCGGATCGCCAACGGCTGTCAGATCGAGGACGGCCAGGTCGTGCGCGTGGGCCTGTCTGACAAGCTGCTGCCCCGGCTCCAGGTCGTGGAGTACCTGCGGGCATTCCTGGCCGGCCGTGTGGCTTGGGAGCGCATGGGCGCGAGCCTCATCATCTCCGGTGCCTTCGGCATCTTCAACCGCTCGCTCGTGATCGAGATCGGCGGCTACTCCCGTGAGACGGTGGGCGAGGACATGGACGTCGTGGTCCGCCTGCACCGTCACTGCCGGAATATCCAGCGTCCTTACGACGTGGCCTTCGTCCCCGACCCGGTGGCGTGGACGGAATGTCCGGAGTCGCTCCGGGTCCTCGGACGGCAGCGCGACCGTTGGCAGCGCGGACTCATCCAGTCGCTCTGGCGCCAGCGCGGCATGCTCTTCAATCCGCGCTACGGCCGCGTCGGGATGGTCGGATTCCCGTACTTCCTGTTCCTGGAGATGCTCGGACCCGTGGTCGAGACGCTGGGCTATGTCTGCTTCGCGCTTTCGATCGTCCTCGGGATCGTGGAGCCGCTCTTCATGGTGGCTTTCCTCACCGTGGCGATCTTCTTCGGGATCGTTCTCTCGGTCGGGGCGGTGGCGCTCGAGGAGCTCACCTTCCGTCGCTATCCGGACACGAAGGATCTGCTCTCGCTCTTCTGGCTGGCCGTCATCGAGAATTTCGGCTTCCGGCAGCTCACCACCTGGTGGCGCTTCCGCGGGTCGGTGTCCGCCGCGTTGGGCAGGCGTTCCTGGGGGAAGATGGAGCGTCAGGGTGTGACGTCCGAGGGCGCCAAGACCGAGCCGGCGGATCCGCCGGAGCCGCCGCTGCCCGTTCCTGCCGAGGAGGTTGTCCGATGAGTGTCCGCGTCCTGGCAGTGCTGGCGTTGTGCGCCCTCGGGTTGGCGCGCCCCACCGAGGCACAAGAGTCCGATCCCGAGCCCACCGTCTACGCGGTCGCCCTCTATCTCCGGAGCGACGCGTTCTCGGCGGACTTCAGTCCGTGGCGTGAGCTCTCCTTCCAGGTGTCGCGCTCGGGAGAGCACGCCTCGATCTACGGGCGCCTCAACCAGGCGCGGCGCTTCGGTCGCAACGGGACCCAGTTCGAAATCGACGCCTATCCCAGTCTGGGATCTGGCCGTTACGCATTCATCAACGCCGGCTTCGCAAACCAGGGAGTCTTCCCCACTCGGCGCGCATCACTGGAGGTGTGGCAGGGCCTGCCCGGGTCGAGTGAGCTCTCCGCGGGCGTCCGTCTCCTGCGGTTCTCCCGGGACGTTTGGCTCTATACCGGATCGATCGGTCACTACACCGGCAACTATTGGATCGCCGTGCGCCCCTGGTTCCGTTCACGGGACGGGACCTACTCGGCCTCCGGCAACCTCTTCATCCGGCGCTACCGCACGGGGCGCGACGACTACGTCGGGCTGATTCTGGGTGGCGGCTCCGGGATCTCGGATCTCGACACCGCGGCCGAGCTCGACCGCTTGGCGTCGTACAAGGTCGGCATCGAGGGTCGTGCGCCCCTGACCGAGGGCTGGTTCCTGCGTTGGAACGCGTTGGTGGAGTGGGAGGAGTACCGCCAGAATCAGGCGCGGACCCGCTACGGACTCGATTTCGGCATGGAGCGGAGGTTCACGAGGTAGTCCGATGGATCGTGGACCCCACAAGCTCGCGCGTCTGGGCCTGCTGCTCCTGATCTGGCCGGGCATCGGATTCGCCCTCGGAACGCTCACGCTTCTAGGGCCCGTGCGCTGGATCACGTCGGTGTTCAGGGCCCAGGGAGTGCCCGAGGTCGGCGAGAAGATCGCGGTCCTCACCCTCATCGCGCTGCTGGTCCTGGTCAGCTTCGGGGTGAGCCACATCCTGATGCGCAGGGCGCTGGCGGCCGCCCGCTGGTGGCGGGGTGCGGTGATTCCGCTCGCCACGACCGGTGCGGCGGCGCTCACCCTCTGGGCCTGGCTCACCCCCGGGCTCATCAACCGTGGGGCGGAGGCGGAGATGCTCTCGGGCACCCGCTTCACGTTCGGGCCCTATCCGACCGCCGACGACCTCCGCCGTCTCAAGGACGAGGGGTTCACCGACGTCATCTCTCTGCTCCACCCGGCCGTGGCGCCCTTCGAGCCCAGGCTCCTGGAGCGGGAAATCGAAGCAGCCCGGGCCATAGGCATCAACGTCGTCCATGCGCCCATGCTCCCCTGGTTGAGCGACAACGAAGAGTCATTGGAGCGGTTGCGGGCGATTATCGCCGAAGGGACGGGCAAGTACTACGTCCACTGCTACCTGGGGCGCGACCGGGTCGGCGTGGTGAAGCGTCTGGTACGCCAGCTCTCTCCCGACGCGGGTTCGCTGATGGCCGGTGACGACGGTCCGGCCGAACACCCGTTGCTCCGCAAAGCCAGCTTCGAGCGCGGGGCGGTTCTGAGGCTCGACGATCGGGTCTACCTGACGCCCTATCCGACGGACGAGGAGTTTCTGGCCTACGTGTTCCAGGAGGCGACCGGTACGGTTGTTTCTATGCTCGATCCGGAGGACCCCTCGGACCTCGGGTGGATCGAGAAGGAGCGGGAGGCGCTGGCGGCGTTCGCGGTCCCCTTCGTCTCCGCTCCAGTGCCGACCGATCCGTTTGAACCGGAACGCGTGTTGGAGCTGGTGGCGCGGGTGCGCTCGATGGGCGGGAACGTGATCGTGCACGCATTCCTGGACCGCTCGCCGTCGTATCAGGCGTTCGCCCAGGCGTACCGCAGCGGGCGCGCGCCGATGCC
>JAHEKN010000084.1 GCA_024638305.1 Gemmatimonadota bacterium
GAGCTCTCCGGAGAGCACGGTCGGGATACGGGGCACATTGGCCGCGCGGGGCTCGGCCGTGGGCCCCTGTCCGTCGTCGGTCGCTTCGGTGGTGCGCTCGCTCAAGGAGGGTTCGTCCGTCGTGGTGGCTCGTGCGTGGATGGCGCCAAGGTACGCGGTCGGGCAAGGCGACGCCGCGTCCGGTGGTCACTGACCCGTGCGCGCCGCCAGACGCGCGACCCATTCGCCGACTCCAGTCCGGGACGGCACCAAGAAGCGTGCCCACCCGGCGGCGCCGACACCGGAGTGCCCAGCCTGGCCGAGACCGCCAAGGGCGGGGTGACGCACCGGCTGCCCGGGTCTAGAGTACACCTCGCTGGCCCGCACCGAGACGGGCCGGTCGAACCCCTCGGACCCCGCGATGCCGACACCCACCACTCCGACGTGGACGCTCGAGCCCCATCCGGCTCCGCACCGGTTCGCGTTCACGATCGTCCACGACGCCGACTCCGCCTACAGCCTGCGTCTGCGCCCGCTGTTCGAGTGCTTCGCCGAGCTCGGGATGCGCATCACCGTGACGGTGTTTCCGTTCTGGGCCGCCTGGTCGGACGAAGGGAGGATCTGGGAGGAATGGCGGCGCACCGATCCCATGCGGGCGCCGGTGGCGGTCCCGCTGGAGGACGACGCCGAGCTCGACTTCTATCGTGAGCTGGCCGCTGCCGGCCACGAGATCGCCATGCACACCCCGAGCGAAACCTCGAGCGTGCGGGAAGAGGTCCCACGCGCCTTCGAGTTCTTCGAGTCCGCCTTCGGATTCCGGCCGCGCATGTACGTCGAGCACTCGCCGGGCAATAACCTGGATGCGCAGCAGCGGGAGGGCGCCGATCCGACGAGCCCCTACTACAACACCGATCTGCTCAACGACTCCGGGTGTTGGATCTGGGTGCTCGACGAAGTCCAGGGAGGCCGGCCGCGGGATCGCGAATCGACCGACCTGCGAAAGGAGCCAGCGGGTCCTTTCGGTAGCCTCGGACTTCCGCTCTACGGGATCGCCCGGGGGTTTCTCAGGAACGGGTTCGGAAACGCCAATGGCGATGCCTTCCTGGAGCAGTACACGAATTCCGCGATCGATCGGCTGGCGACGGACCGCGGACTGGCCCTCCTGTACACTCATTGCAACTACGGGTGGGTCGATCCGGACACGCGCCGCGTTCGCGAGCCCATCCGTGAGCGGCTGGCCTACATCGCGGGCAAGCCGGGATGGTTCGTGCCAGGATCGGACATCCTCGATCGGTGGGCCGCCGTGCGGCAGGTCCACCTGGTCGAGGGTGAAGGGTGGGTGAAGCTCGTCAACACCGGCCCCACCGATCTCGACGCGCTCGTGATCCGTCCGCACCGCGACGCCACCCTCGTCGAGAGCGGGCAGGCGCTAGCACCCGCGGAGGACGGCTCGGTGGTGATCGACCGGTTGGCTCCATTCCAGACGCGGACGTTCCTCAGCCAGGAGACGTAGCGGCCTCCGAAGCCGACGGCGGCGTCCGCGGGTCGCCGGGCGCCAGGTGACGCCATCCGAGCCATTGGCCCGGGTACCGAACGACGTACCGCTCGAGGTGGTCGACGTAAGCCGCGGCAGCGGCCCGGACGGCATCCGCGCGATCCAGCCCCGCGTCGACGCGAATCGGAGGCTCCACGACCACGCGGTACCCAGCCGTCCCGTCGCGGACGCAGAACACCGGCAGCAGCGGCGCCCCGCTCGCGTGGCTTAGCGACGGGGGGCCGCCGGCCAGCCGGATGCGTCCGCGCGAGAACGGGAAGATCAACGGCCCCCAGTTGCTCGTGAGCGCACTCACCGACACGACTCCGTTGTTGCGGAGGCGGCGCCGGAGCTCGCGCATCGCGCCCACCACCCGGTGCGCCGTCGGAAGGTCCAGGTCCGACATCACCACGCGTTCATCCAGAAAGCGCAGCTCCGCTCCGATCTGAATCCCGTTCAAGGTGCGGCGCGCGAACCGGGAAGACGACCAACCGTGCCGTGGTCCGGACAGGTGGCTGACGGCGTAGCCGGCCCGGTGGAGCGCCAGTTTGAGCACCAACCGGTGGAAGGCGAAGTCAGCCACCCAGAGCACCACGCCTCGCCCCCGTTCCAACCCCTGGTCGATGTGCGAAAGACCCTCGACGGAGACGGCGGGTCGCCATTCACCGGGCCGGTGGACCCGGAGCGCCTGCAGACGGTTGAGGGTGCGGGTGGCGTGATACTGCCGGATGACCGAGTCGGCGCTGTCCGGGGGCACGCCGTCGACCAGCCGGACGCGCTCCACCAGCTCACGCGAGCCCGCGCCGTGCAAGACGCCTTGAAGGCGGGCCCGGCTACGCGCGTACCGCCTCCACCACGACTCCGGTGCCGCCCATGCCACCCCGGTCCACAGCGGCAGCTCGAACAGGATTGCGACGTCCGCGCCGGTGAAGACCCTCGAGGGCCGTTTCGGCGTCCCCCCACGTTTCCTGTCGGCGTTCTTCATCCACCCACCATATGCATGCCTCCTGCTCGAACAGCTTCCGCACCCTCGGGCGTCGACGGCTTCGGACGACAGCCTCCACGGACTGGAACTTGCAAACCCACGGGACGGGTCGTCGAACGACAGTGTGGCCGGGAGACGCGCGTTTCCAGGGCAACGGGCCAGTCGTACATTTTGGGTCCTCCGTCTTGGAGCGCGATTCTCGCGCTGTGTTCCGTCCCCCCGTAGGCCCATGGAGTCATGCCGCGCCTGAGGATCATCTACGACGTCGTGGGTTGGGCCTTCCATCGGCGCGCCCTGGCACTGCAGGCCTATGCGCCCGCCGAGTACGATGTGACCCTGGGTGCCTGGAGCGACCGGGAGGGGGACGAACCCGATCTCGGGGACGCACGCCCCGATGTGGTCTACTGCATGCCGTCCTCGCGCCTCGGCCGGCTACGCGTCGCGCTCGATCGCCAGGGCTGGAACAGTGTGATCGTAGGCTCCTGGACGACCGGGTGGCCACTGTGGATCTCCCGCTTTCACGACGCGTACCGCCACTGCGACCTGATGATCGTCAACAACCAGGACGCTTGGGCGCGCATGGGGAAGCTGCCCGGCACGGTGATGATCCCGAACGGGGTGGACGACCGGATCTTCAACGTCGCCGAGCCGATCGCGGATCGGGAGCCGCGCGTCCTGTGGACCGGGTCGATCTTCCACTCGGGGACCAAGCGGTACCACTCGCACGTGCTGCCCCTCATGAAGCGGCTCGCACGGGCGGGAGTGGCGGCCGAGGCCTTGCGCGTCGACTCCTACGACGCCTCCATCCGGACGCCGGAAGAGATGGCTCGTTGGTACAACGAGGGGACGGTACTGGTGTGCGCGAGCGAGCTGGAGGGCACGCCCAACCCCTGCCTCGAGGCCGCAGCTTCCGGGTGCACGCTGGTATCGACCCCGGTGGGGAACATGCCCGAGCTGATCGACGACGGCGTGAACGGGTACCTGGTCTCCGGATCGGTGGACGCGCTTTGCGACGGCGTCATGAAGGCGATTGACCAGTACGGGCGGCTCGCCACCCGCATGCAGGAGGACATTCGCCCCTGGTTCTACCGCAACCGGGTCCGCGACTTCTACGCGGCTTTCGATCGGGCGCTGGAAACCCATCGGGCCGAGGGGAACTCGGGCGACAACGGGAGCATCCGTGTGGAGACCGGCGGACTCGACCTGCGACGGGACGTGACCGCCTTCGTCAGCACAATCGGGGCACCCAGCTACCCGGCGTGCCGCATGCACCTGGACGCCCAGGATTGTGCGTTCGATCTGAAGGTCATCGAGAACGTGGCGCCCATGAGCGCCGCCTTCCAGCAGATGATCGACCGATGCGAGACGCCCTACTACGTGCAGGTGGACGAGGACATGCTCCTGTACCCGCACGCGATCCGACATCTCCACGCCTGGTTGAGCAAGGCGGGAGAGCACGTGGCCGGCTGCGCCGGGCTGCTTCTGGACGCACACCTCAGGCGGACCATCATCGGAGTCAAGATCTTCCGGCACGAAGTGGTCCGCCGGTTCCCACTCAGGGACGTCGAGGCCTCCGAGACCGAGCAGGTCGAGCGGATGGCCGAAGCCGGATTCCCCCTGCTCAAGGAACCCATCGGTGATCCGGCCGACTACGGACGCGCGCTCGGGCTCCACGGTACGCACTGGACGCCACGATCGATCTTCGAACGCTACTCCACGCTCGAGCGCAAGCGCCGGCGCGACCCTTCCAAACGTGTCTGGGTGGCAGAGTGCGCGGCCGTCTTTCTCGAACGGCACCTGCGGGCGCAGGGGGTTCTGGCCGAGGTCGCCGGGTCGCGGATGCCCAGGTCCGCTCGGCTCCGGCTCGAGCGTGAAGCCGACCTCGATCTGTACGCATTACTGGGCTCCTTGTCCGGCTCCCTGACCGGTCTGGACGGGTCCGACAAAGTCAAGGACTTCCGCACATACCACGAGCTTCGCGACTTCGAACTCGTGCACGACCTGGTGCGAAAGCTCCGATCGCAGGAAGCGTGGGGCTCGGGGTCGGACGAGCCCGGGCCGGGCACGGACTCGGGCACGGACTCGGGCACGGACTCGGGCACGGACGGGCCATGAGATACCTGGTCGTCAACCCGTACGGTCCCGCCTACGGTGTCACGAGCTACAGCCGGCTCATAGCCCGCATTCTCGCGTCCCGGGTCGACGTGGACTACGTGGGTAACGACCAGGGGATGTCCTTCGAGGTGTTCCGTGACCACGTCTCGGACTACGTCCGTGCGCGCTACGCCCCCGACGACGTGGTCATCGAGACGCCCGAGGCGCGGGCAGCCGCCTTGCACCTCGCGGACGAGTACCGGCTACACGTCCGGCTCCACGCAGCCGGGGCTATCGGCGAGTTGGGCAACGGCTGGCCGGTCGATCCGGACCGTCTGGACACGGAGCTCGGCCTCGTCGATCGGGCGACCGTGATCTCCGCTTCTTCGTACGCGGTCCTGGACCAGATGGCCGGACTGATGGACACGTCCCCGGTGCACGTGTTCAAGAACCCGGCGGATCGAACGATCCGTCACCTGCCCCCGAGTCGGAAGGACGTCGACCTTCTCTTCATGGGCCGTCTCGAGCGCCTCAAGGGCGCCGACTTCCTGGTCCCCCTCCTCGAGCGGCTACCTGCCTCGTTCCGAGTCGTGCTGATCGGGCCCGGGGTGGAGGCATTCCGCACACCGCCGAGCGTGCGCTGTCACGTGGAGGCCGGACCGGCGATCGTCGACCACAGCCGGTTCGAGCTGCTCGCACGGGTCCGTGTCTTCCTCATGCTCAGTCGCTTCGAAAACTGTTCGCTCGCGGTGCTGGAATCGCTCGCCGCGGGCACCCTCGTGGTCGGATGGGATGTGGGCGGAAATGCCGAGATCGCGCCGCCGCCACTCATTCGGCTGGTCCCGTTGGGCAACCTGGGCGCGCTCGAGGCTGCCGTCGTCGACGCCTGCCAATCCCCGTATCCGACCCCGGCGGACTTCGAAGGTGTAACGGAAACGCTCATCTCGGACTTCGAGAGGGGCTGGGCGGGTGTCTGGGACCGGCTGACGACGGGTCGTCAGCGGCCACCGTTCAAGGGGCTCAGCCACCGGTACTCGCATGTCAAGCACGACCCCCGGCTTGCGGACGGTCCCACCCTGGTGGCCCTGGCGGACGCGTACGAGTCCGCCCTGCGCGACACGTCGTGACAGACGGCAACCCGGGCGCCTCGGAGCGAACCGCCGCCCAAGGTGTGAGCGTGGTCGTCCCTGTCCACAATGCGGCTGCCACGCTCGCCACCTGCGTGGAGGCGGTGATCGCGCTCGACGATCCCGGGGTCGAGAGCGAGGCCGTATTCGTCGACAACGGATCCACCGACGAGTCCCGCGACATTCTGCGCTCGTATGAGCCCCGCATCCGAGTCGTCAGCGAACGACGCCGCGGCCCCAGCGCAGCACGCAACGCCGGGGTCCGGGCGACCCTCTCCGACCTGCTGGCCTTCACTGACGCCGACTGCGTGCCCGAGCCGCAGTGGCTGGCCGAGTTGGTCGCAGCGGCCAGGGCGTACCCGGACGCGTCCATCATCGGGGGACCGATCCTGGCTTGGCGGCCAGCCACGTTCGCGGCCCGATTCTCGGAACGGATGTTCGACCAGGAACGGGCCGTCGGCGCGACACGTCTACCGTACGTGATCTCCGCCAACCTGTGCACTCGCCGAGACGTGCTGGACGCGGTGGGAGGGTTCGACGAGACACTCCGCACCGGCGAGGACGTGGACCTGTCGTACCGGGTCAACGCCGCTTGCCCAGGGCGGTTGGTATTCGCCGGGCGAGCGGTCGTGAGACACGTAAACCCCGACACCTTGGCCAAGATCTGGCAGAAAGGCCTGGAGCACGGGCGGACCGTCGGCCGCCTGGCTGAACGCCACGCCGAAATCCGGGGCGAAACCGCTGTCGATCGGCTCCTGAGCGCCAGGCGCTACACCCGCATCGCAAAGCGCCTGGCCGCGTTCGCGGCGGGAGGGGTGCGCCATCTGGCCACCGGCGGAAGCACTCCCGACGACGAGTGGCTCGACCCCCTGTTCGACGCCGCGTTCAATGGAGCCAAGCAGGTCGGCGTGGCGGCCCACCTGCTCTCCACGATCGTTCCGGGTAGTAGCGATGAGTGACGCCGCATTGACCGCCACCTTCTATCACGACATCGAGCAGGACGTGAACGTCCCGTCGGACCGCGAGGCCTGCCGCGATGCCGTGCGGGGCCTCCTGGCCATCGAGGCCGACCTCGACGTTCGCACGACCTACAACGTGGTGGGGTCCCTGTGGCGCGAGCAGCCGGAGATCGTGGAATGGATTCGAGCGGGCGGACACGAGGTGGCGTTCCACTCGTTCCGTCACACGTATGAGTGTCCGCCCGACGAGTTCGCTACCGAGGTCGCCCTCTGCCGCGACTTCTCCGCAGAGCCGGTCGGGTACCGTTCTCCCCGGTCCCGCTGGAACCAGGACACTCTGGACAGCCTGGAGGTGCATGGATTCGAGTGGACGGCCGAGAGCGACCCGGCGCCGAGTCCGTACCTCATTCGCGACCAGTTGGTACGGCTGCCGATCGCCGGAGACGACTGGCCGATCCACACCGGGCGGCTCGACCTGCCGGGATGGGTCGATCGGTTCCGCGCAAAGCTGGAAGGGCGCCCCTACGTGGCGGTGGGCGTCCACGACTGCGTGGTGAGTCACGATCCGAGGCCACGACTGGAGGCCTGGAGACGCTGTCTGGAGATGGCCGCCGAAGCGGGCGCAGCCATTCAGCCGTTCGGGACGGTCGCGCGGATGCTGCTCGGCTGATTTCGCGGACCCAGCGGGCGGCACTCAGCAGCTGTCGGAGCAGGCCATCCTCAGACTCCAGTTACCCATGTCCGTCGGATCGAGTCCGCCCAACTCCCAGTTCGGCAGGTCGGCCGCGGGACCTAGGGCGGCTACCAGGGGACCGGGTCGATAGTGGCGCGAGCCGCGCGTGTCGTCGTGAGGCTCGAAACCGGCCTCGGTCATCACCGTGCGGACCCAGGCCGGCAGGGTGGCCGACCACAGCGTGAGCCGCTCGGTCTCCACGCTGTGGATCGCGGCCGCCAGCAGGGCCGAGAACGTGTCCGCGTCGGTCGCTTCCCAGTCCACGATGCGCATCCCGCGCTGCGGCTTGAGCACGCGCTCCTGGAGAACGAGGTAGCCGCGGAGCCCCCCATCCGCGCCTCCCTCTGCATAGAGGAAGTGGTACCTGGAGATGGGGTTCTTGAACCGCCACTCGAAGAACCGTCGGTCGCGGTGCAACCCAATGCTCCGACCGGCCGCCTCCTGCGGCGCCCGCTCCACGAGGTCGGCCATGGGTCCGGCGCGGGGCTCGCTTTCGAGCCGGACGGCGACACCGGCAGGCTCAAATTGCGGCCGGCGCGGTGACACGCTCTCCCGGACGAGCGGGGCGTAAGGCCCCACCGCCCGCCATCCGCCCCTGAGGGACAGAAGAAAGGTCGCCGGCCCTGCGCTGAAGTTGCAGACCATTCGAAACCCTTCAGAGCCCAGCTCCGAGAGCGCGTACTGGTTGATGCGCTCGAAGACCCTGCGGCCGCGATGCTCGGGGGCGACCACCGTGTCGCCTCCGGTGGGCGTGACGACGGGGGGCCCGCCTTCACCCATGGACCAGGCCGTGCCGTGGAAGCCCCGCACGCCGATCACGCGGTCGCCGGAGAGAGCGAGGAACAGGTGAGGCTCGGGCAGTACCGGATTCTGTTCGTATTTCCAGGCGAAGTACGCCGCGTTGGCGTCCTCGTCCTGGGTCCAAAGGGCGCGTTCGAGTTCCAGCACCTCGGGAAGCCGGTCGAGCGTGAAGCGCGCGAGTCGGTAGTCCACGTCAGTCGCGCTTCCGTCGCTCCGCCACGACTTCGTGGATGGGGCGACCGAACCAGCGCGCGTGTTTCTCGACCAACTCGCTCCTCAGCGGGTCGTGGACCCCGTGCTTGTCGAAGATCTTGTGGAGGTCGGCAATCTGCGCCTCCCGATCCCGGAGCGTCAGCCGCTCTCCGTGGTGATCGCGCTTGTAGTAGAGCACCTCCTCTACGATGTGCACCGTGGCGCCATTCTCGAGCAGTGTCCAGACCAGGTCGTAGTCGTCCGCTCCTGTCTCCCCGATCTCAGGGTCGACGCCACCCACCCGGAGCAGCGCGCTCTTGTCGAAGAGGTAGAAGTGGGACAGGTAGCTCGCCCTCGCTTGATCGGACTCCAACCGCTCGTAGGTCTCCGCCGTGATCAGGCGCTCGATGCCCAGCCGGGTCTCGCCATCCTCGGCGAAGTTGGATACCTGGGTGCTCACGATGTCGGCATGGTGCGGGACGCACCTTTCGACCGCCGTGGGGTCGAGCCAGTCGTCCGCGAGCAGGAAGCCTACGCGTCCCGCGGTGGCCGCGTGAATCCCGGCATTCAAGCCGTCGGCGAAGCCGGGACCGGGCCGTCCGACCGTGCGCAGGCTCGGGTGGTCCGCCTTCAGCCGTTCCAGGATCGCCAGGTTGGAGTCCGGGGTCGAGTCGCTGACCACGACGACCACCTCCACCGGAGCCGTCTGCGCGAGCGCCGACGCGACGCACCGATCCAACCAGGCGTCCGGCTGCCTCTGCAGAGGAATGACGATGGTTGCGAGCGGGGCTTTCATCTCTGTCGAATGGTCCCCGACGGTGGTGCTCGTCAAGAGGAACGCCCAGGTCCCACACAGTCGGCGAGCTCTCGGAGCGCTCGCGCATAGGCCGCGCCGGCAACGTCCAACGAATGGTCGCGGACGGCTTCTCGCGCCGCGGCCGACATGCGGGCCCTCACCTGGGGGTGGCCGGCGGCCGAGACGATGCACTGGGCCAGGGCCGCCACGTCTCCGAGCGGGTAGAGCAGTCCGGTGCGGCCGTGTTCCACCACTTCTCGCGCCGGCGGGATGTCACTGGACACCAGCAGCCGCTCGCACGCCATGGTCTCCAGGTACACGCGGGCGAGCCCTTCCCGGCGGGAGCACATCACCACGATGTCGCTTGCGAGCAGCAGGTCCGGAACCTTCGCATAGTCCACCCACCCGGTGAACCGGAAGTGGTCGATCACGCCCAGCCGGCGGGCGAGCTCCTCCAACTCGGTGCGCAGGGCACCGTCGCCCACCATGAGAAAGGTCACGTCGTCGATGGCCTCGCGGACGGTCGCTGCCGCTTCTACGAAGTCGGCCGGCCGCTTCACGGCTTTGAGATTCGAGACGTGACTCACCACGAGGTGTCCGGGATCGATGTCGAGATCCGCGAGCAGAGCGCCGGGCTTGGGGCCAGGTCGGAACCGCTCGAGGTCGACCACGTTCTCGATGAAGCGGACGTTGGCGCACCCCGCCTCCTGGAGCACGGAGATCATGTGCCGCCCCGGGACCACCTGCATGTGCGTCCGCCGCAGGCGATCGGCAAAGCCATCCGGCGACAGTCCGGCCACCAGCCCATTCACGCCTCCCCCGGCGGCCCTCACCAAACACGGGATGTCGCCGGTGATGTCGGGCTCGGGCAGGTGCCACGTGTAGGTCTCCCGGCCCAAGAAGATGACGTCCGGTCTACCCGCTGCGATGAGCCGGGGGAGCAGGCTCCGGATTCCCGCTTTCTCCGCCGCGCGGTAGTCGCCTCCGTGCGCGCGATCGGGAATGAGCTCGTAGTACGGGACGGGGTAGCGGTGGAACTCGATCTCCGGGTACTCCGCAGCCAACGCCTCGGCGGCCGCCGCCGTGTCGAGCGTGTGGGGACCGACGGCCCGGACCCGGCTTCCGTGCCGGGCCAGCGCACCAAGAATCTGAACCGCCGAGATTGCGGACCCTCCGGGGTGCGGCGGCAGCGTGCCGACATAGAGCACGTCCACCGCCGGCCACGTGTCCGATGCGTCCGACGTTCGCATTCCTTCTCGTCCAGGCGTTGAGTGCACGTTCCTGCGGTCACGACATCGATGCGTGGCGGGCGAAGTACGGGTGAGCCGCCACTACCCTCCGACTGCCGGCACCGGTTCCGGCAGGTGTGCCTTGAAAGAAGCGCGCCAACACCGCCCGCTCCTCTTGGGAGGGCGGCACCCCCTGAACGATCCGAGTGGCTACTCCAGTCCGGATGGCGATTCCAGATAGTGACCGTAGCCCGCCCGCCGGACGGACTCGACCACCTGGTCGTGATTGACCACCCGGTCCGCCAAGCGACCCGACCCGGTCCGAGCGAGCGGGGACTCGACCGGATGAGAGGGCACCCCCAAGAACTGGAACACCCGGTCGAGAGTCGCCTGCTGGCGCTCGGCCGGGCGCAGGTCGTCCTCGTAGCTGACCTTCAGGTGTGGAAGCCGCTCCAGGGCGGCCGTCTCCTCAGCCAGAATCCTCTCGTTCCACCCGATCCAGTCCAGCAAGCGCTCGCAGTCGACCGTGACAGGCTCCAGTGCGCGCTCCCGACCCCTCGGGGCGTGCCATTGCCCGCGCTCGTGCGCGACCAGATTGGAAAGGGCCTGGAGAAACGCATTGCGTCGCTGCAGATGGACGAACGTCCACCCCCGGTCCGCAAGGCCCGAGAGGAATGCCCTGGGCTCACCGTGAACCCTGGAAACGAGACATTTCTCGAGCTGATCGACGCGGAGTACCGCGCCGTAGGCGGAACACGGCGAGCCGGCCGCCCCGGCACGGGTGAAGGCGTAGGGGAACACCACGGTTCGGGGCACCGCGTCGAGGAAGCGCAGGAAGATCTCTCCGTCGCAGCGCACGTCGGGGTGTGAGGCAAGAAGGCGCCGGAGCAGTGTGCTGCCCGACCTGTAGTGCGCGAGCAGCCCGAACGAGCGCGCTTCGATCGGAGAAATCAGGTACCTGCGGTAGCGCGCCAACTCGAAAGCCCGAGCACGCAGGCTCCGTGCAACGATGCTCAATCCCGGACGGCCACCTCCCTTTCCCCTGCCGGCTCCATCGGTCATAGTGTTCGGTCGCTCACCGGACGGCGGGCATCGCCCGCGGACCACCCAAGGGATGGGACTGGAACCTGTGGTTATCAGAGGACCCGCACCAGCATCGCTCGAACCGCTTCCAACGACCGACAGGGAGCGATGGTTGCCGTGAGCGACCTTGCCGGACTCCGCATCGACCGCACCGGGCCCGACCCCGGCCCCTCCCGAGCACTCAAGTGGTCGGCCGGACTAGCGGTCGTGGCTGCGCTCATGGTCCTGGGGGTCTACCTCTACGGGCAGCAGGCTTCCGGAACGTCGGTCGAGGTCGTGACGGTCGCCGTTTCCGGGGCCGGCCCAGGGGCGGGGTCGGGGATCACGGCCAACGGCTACGTGGTAGCGCGCACGCGGGCCTCCGTCTCCTCCCGCATCTCGGGCAGGCTCGCGACACTCAGCGTGGAGGAAGGGAGCGTCGTACGCACGGGTCAGGTGATGGGTCGCCTGGAGAACGCCGACTACGTGGCCTCGGTGGCCCAGACCGTCGCTGACAGCGCTCGCGCTGAGGCCGCGCTACTCGAGGCCGTCGCTACCCGCGACCAACTCCGAAGGGATCTGGCGCGCGCGAGAGAGCTCGTTTCCCGCAACCTCCAGGCCGAACGGGTGGCCGAGGACCTCGAGGCACAACTGGCCGCTTCCGACGCCCGCGTGGGCGTCCAGCGCGCACAGATCACCTCGGCGGTGGCGGGCATCGCGGTGGCGCGGGCCAACCTGGAGAACACCTACATCCGCGCTCCCTTCGACGGCACCGTGTTGCGGAAGGACGCCGAGGTGGGCGAGGTCGTGGCGCCTATGGCCACGGGCGGCGGCCTCACGCGCGGGGCCGTGGTGACCATGGCGGACCTTCAGACCCTCGAGGTCGAAGTCGACGTGAACGAGGCCTACATCGCCCAGGTGACGGGGGGCCAACCCGCCCGCATCGTCCTCGATGCGTACCCCACGGTGACGTTTCCAGGCAAGGTTCGGCAGATCGTGCCCACGGCCGATCGTCAGCGGGCCACCGTGCAGGTCAAGGTGAGCATTCAGGAGAAGGACTCGCGCATCCTCCCTGAGATGGGCGCGCGCGTGGAGTTCCTGCAGCAAGCGGACGGCGCCGAGGTCCCGATGCGGATCTTCGTGCCGGCCCAGGCCGTGCGCACCGACGGCACCGGGACGTATGTATGGGTGGTGCGGAACGGTGCGGTGTCACGGGCACAGATCGAGGCAGGCCCGGTGTCGGCGGGACGCCGTGAAGTCCGCTCCGGGCTCTCGGGAGGCGAGCGCATCGTGCTCGACCCACCCCCACAACTCCGAGACGGAGAACGCGTGAATGTCGTCACCGGCTAGCGAGGCGGCGTCGGCGGAGCGGGGCGCGTCCCCCCGTCCGGCGCTGGTCCAGATCAGCGGGCTCTCGAAGTCGTATCGGCGAGGATCCGAGACGATCCACGTCTTCGACGACGTCGACCTCGAGATGCACGACGGCGAGTTCCTCGCCCTCATGGGTCCGTCCGGAAGTGGCAAGTCAACGCTCCTCAACATCATCGCCGGCTTGGACACGCCCGACAAAGGCAGTGTGGTGGTGGGGGGCGAGGACGTCACGCGCATGAAGGCCAGGCGCCTCGCGGCGTGGCGGGCCACCCACATCGGGTTCGTGTTCCAGTTCTACAACCTGCTCCCCGTGCTCACCGCCGCACAGAACGTGGAGCTTCCACTGCTCCTCACCCGGCTCTCAAAAGCCGATCGCCGCCGGCACGTCATGACGGCACTCGAGGTCGTGGGCCTCACGGACCGGGCCGAGCACTTCCCCAAGCAACTCTCCGGGGGACAGCAGCAGCGCGTCGGGATCGCGCGGGCCATCGTGAGCGACCCGACCATCATCCTGGCCGACGAGCCTACAGGAGACCTCGACGCCAGCTCGGGCGACGAGATCCTCACGCTGCTCGAGCGCCTGAACGCGGAGTTCTCCAAGACCATCCTGATCGTGACGCACGACGCCCACGCCGCCGAACGCGCCCAGGCCACCATGCATCTTGACAAGGGAGAGCTCGTGCGATGAGCATCGCCGGGCTGGTGCGGGCCAACCTGACGCGCAACAAGAAGCGCACCTTCCTGACCGTCGCGAGCGTGATCGTCGCGTTCTTCCTCTTCGGACTGCTCCGGTCGGTGATCACGACCCTGGACGCGGCCGCCGAGGTGGGGAGCGAAGCCCGGCTGGTCACATTGAACGCGAGCGGGCTCACGTTTCCCATGCCGGAAGCGCATGCCAATCGTCTGGCCGGGTTCGACGGCGTGCGGAGCGTAACGTGGTCCAACTGGTTCGGCGGATACTATCAGGACCCGCAGGATTACTTCGCGCAGTTCGCCATCAAGGCCGACACGTGGCTCCCCATGTACTCCGAGGTGAGGATCGTGGCGGGCGACGCGGATGCGTTCCTACGGGAGCGCACGGCCGCGCTCGTGGGTGTGGGGCTGCTCGAGAAATACGGCTGGGAGGTCGGTCAGACCGTCACGCTCCAGGGGACGTTCTTCGCCGGGGACTGGGACTTCAACATCCGGGCGGCCTACGTGCCGGAGGACCCCAGTTTCGGCGATGAGAACATGTACTTCCACTACGAGTACCTGTACGAGCGCAACCCGAACGTGGTCACGCCGGGCTGGTTCATCCTCCAGCTGGACCAACCCGAGCGGGCGGCTGAGATCGCCGCCGCCATCGACGACCTGTTCCGGAACTCGAGCGCGCCGACCGAGACGCAGACGGAGCGAGCCTTCCAGGCTGGGTTCGTGACCATGTGGGGCAACATCGGCTTTCTGGTGACCGTGCTGGGGACGGCTGTGTTCTTCGCCATTCTGTTCGTGGCCGCCAACACCATGATGATGGCGGTGCGTGAGCGCATCGGTGAGATCGCCGTCCTCAAGACGCTCGGGTTCACGGATGGCAAGCTCGCCGGGATGGTGATCGCCGAGTCGGTGGCCATCACCCTGGTGGGGGGAGCGCTCGGGCTTCTGCTGGCCCGCGGCGCGCTCTCCGGGGGCAATCCGCTCCAGTCGTTCTTCCCGGGTCTCGCCGTTACGGGCGGCACGTTCCTTCTGGGCCTGACCCTGGCCCTCGCGCTCGGCTTGATCACCGGCGCAATCCCCGCCTGGCAGTCCGCGCGGCTCTCCGTGGCCGGCGCGCTCCGGCGGATCGGTTAGGAGGGGCCGTGCTGAAGATCCCGATCGTCTACAACATCCGGAGCCTGCGCCAGCGTCCGGCAGCCACGATCACTACCGCGCTGGGCATGGCGCTCGTGGTTGCCGTCTTCATCGCCATGAACGCCCTGGCCAACGGCTTCCGCTCGGCCATGACCAGCACGGGCTCCGAGGACAACGTGCTGCTCCTCAGGAAGGGCGCCAACCAGGAGATGTACAGCGGGCTCAGCCGGCAGGTCGCGGGTATCGTGGCCAGTTACCCGTTCGTCGCGCGCGACGACCAGGGCCAGCCGCTCGTCAGCGCCGAGACGTTCGTGGTCATCCCGCTGGAACGGGAGGTCGGCGGCATGGCCAACGTCGTCGCGCGAGGGGTGAGCCCCAGGGCGTTCGAGGTGCGCAGGGGAGTCCGCATCGTCGAGGGGCGCGGCTTCCGCTCAGGTGCGCGCGAGGTTGTCGTGGGCACCGCGTTCGCCCAGCGGTTCGCCAACTCCGCCGTGGGAGACTCCGTTCGCTTCGCGGAGGAGAACTGGCGCATCGTGGGGCAATTCTCGGCGGACGGATCCTCGTTCGAGTCCGAGATCTGGGGGGAGAACGAGCAGTTCATGCCGGTGTTCCGGGGCGAGGGCTTCCAGACGATCACCTTCC
>JAHEKN010000007.1:0-15149 GCA_024638305.1 Gemmatimonadota bacterium
CCGTGGCAGGTCGCGCAGGTCACCTGGAGATTGGGCTCGGCGCGCTCCGGGAGCACGGCGAGGTGCTCTTCGTTGATCGCCTGGACCATGCGGAGCATGGCCCGCGCTTTCCGCTTCGTGGGCCGTTCGTCGGCCGCGAAGTCGTACTCCGAGAACGGCCGACCCTCCTCGCCCATGTGGCATCCCGAACAGCGGAGTCCGGTCGCGAACGAAAAGCTGCGCATGAAGCCGATCAGCTCGGGACGAGAGATGTCGTCCGGGAGGACCTGGAGGTTGGTGAACGTGTCGGGTAGCTGGCCCGCGGTGGGGGTGGGCAACGCCGTCAGCGTTAGGCCGACGACCACGACCGACGCGGTGAAGTTGGCGATGTTGCGGCGAGCTTGCGGCTCCATGGGCAGCTTCCTGAGTGGGTAGACCGTACCGTCCTAGAATCAGTACGTGCACCAGCCGGACGGTTTCATCCCCGCGGTACCCGCGGCCGTTGACGGGTCCCCCGACACGACCGACTGTGCGCGGTGCAGTCCACCGGGGAAAGAGGCCGCGACGGGCAGCCGAGGCCGCCCCGGGGCACCGTGGAGGGACCCATCAGCCGCTACCGCTCGCTCAAGTCGCAACAGGAGTACGACGCCATCGTGGTCGGGTCGGGGGCCGGAGGCGGGATGGCGGCCTACGTGATGGCGCTTTCGGGGATGCGGGTCCTGATGCTCGAGGCCGGTCGCTGGTACGACCCTGTCGTCGAGACACCGATGTTCCAGATGCCGAAGGACGCGCCTCTGCGCGGCGGCGGCACCGCGGACAAGCCGTTCGGCTTTTACGACGCGACCGTGGATGGCGGTTGGCGCGTGCCGGGGGAGCCGTACGCGAGCGAGGACGGGGCGAACTTCATGTGGTGGCGGGCACGCATGCTGGGCGGACGGACCAACCACTGGGGTCGCATATCGCTTCGCATGGGTGAGTACGACTTCAAGCCGTACAGCCGGGACGGGATCGGGTTCGACTGGCCCATGTCGTACACCGACCTGGCGCCCTACTACGACAAGACCGAGTCGCTGATCGGCGTGTACGGGTCCAACGAGGGGCTCGAGAACACTCCGGACTCGAGCCCGGGCGTGCTGCAGCCGCCCCCGGCCCCGAGGGCATACGAGCTGCTCACCCGGAAGCACTGCGAAGGTCTCGGTATCCCCGTGATCCCGGCCCATCTGGCCATTCTCACTCGCAAGCAGGACTTCGAGCAGATCCCGCGAACGCTCTGGCCCGGCAATGCCATGGCCCAGCGGGTCACGCGTGAATCCATGATCTCTCGAGCACCCTGCTTCTGGGCCACGCCCTGCGGCCGCGGCTGCTCGATCAAAGCCAACTTCCAGACCCCGACGGTGCTCCTGCCCCCGGCGCTGGCCTCGGGGAATCTGGACGTGGTCACCGGCGCGATGGTGCGGGAGGTGACGGTCGATGCCCGTGGTCGGGCCAGCGGGGTGCACTACATCGACAAGGAAACCCGACTGGACGAGTGGGTTGGAGCCGACGTCGTGGTGCTGGCGGCGAGCGCGCTCGAGTCCGCGCGCATCCTCCTCAACTCCCGCGGATCTCTTTTCCCCGACGGAGTCGCCAACGGGAGCGGTACGGTGGGCAAGTACATCATGGACACGGTGGGAGCCGGCGTGTCAGGACAGATTCCGGCGCTCGAGAACCTGCCGCGCCACAACGAGGACGGCGCGTCGGCCATGCACATGTACATGCCGTGGTGGCTGTACGGGGAGCAGGCCCGGGGCAGGCTCGATTTCGCGCGCGGATACCACATCGAGTTCGGGGGTGGTCAGCGCATGCCCGGCGCTGGCGCGTTCGGCGGCATCGAAGACCTGACGGGCGGTTCCTACGGTGCGGACTTCAAGGAGGACTGTCGGCGATACTACGGGTCCTTTCTGTCCATGGACGGGCGGGGGGAAATGATCCCCAACGATGACTGCTACTGCGAGATCGATCCCGACGGAGTCGACCAATGGGGGATCCCCACACTCCGGTTCCACTGGCGATGGTCGGAGCACGAGCTGAACCAGGCGGCGCACATGCACAGGACGTTTGCGGGGGTCATCGAGGCCATGGGTGGCCGGGTGCTGTCCACCGTGCACGGAGACGACGGTTCCCGCGCCATCCTCGCGCCCGGCCAGATCATCCACGAGGTGGGTGGGGTGCGCATGGGGGCGGATCCGTCGACCTCGGTCCTCAACGAGTTCTGTCAGTCGTGGGAGGTCCCCAATCTGTTTTGCATGGACGGGGGGCCGTTCGTGTCCAACGCGGACAAGAATCCAACGCTCTCGATCATGGCGATCGCCTGGAGATCGGCCGACTACCTGGTGGAGCAGCATCGGCGAGGAGGCCTGTCATGACTGGGGAGCGCCACACCACGGATGCGGTGCCCGAGCCCGTGCCAGGCGGGAAACCGGCCCCGCCGCCGCGCGGGCCGACGCTCGACGATTGGGCGGCACGCGGGCGCACGGTCCGCGAGCAGGCGGAGGGGACCCGCTCCGGGCACGAGCGTGCGTCACCGCTGCCTGCCGCCGATTCCCCGGGCCCTCCGGGCCCTCCGGGCGAGAGCGGCGAGTCGCGGCGGAGAGCCCCGTCCCCGGACGATCCCATGGTCATGAAGCGGCGCACCGCGCTCAAGGTCCTCGCCGCAGCGGCGGCGGTTCCCGCCATCGGGTGCGAGCCGAGCGCGCGAACCGCCGATGCCGCCGCTTCCGGCGCGCCGCCGCAACCGGAATCGAATCCGCTCGCCGCCGGCACCCTGACCGACCCCGATCTGCTCGCGCCCCTGGTTCCGTGGGACATGCTCCTCACCGAAGGCGAGATGGCGACGGTGGCAGCGCTCGCCGACATGATCATCCCGGCGGACGAGCGGTCGCCGAGCGCGACCGCCGTCGGGGCCCACCACTTCGTCAACGAGTGGGTGAGCGCGCCCTACGAAGGCCAGGCCCGCGACCTGGTGTTGGTGCGAGGCGGACTCGTGTGGCTGAACGCCGAGTCGGTCGAGCGATTCGACCGGACGTTCTCCGACCTATCGGACGATGAGCGAGGCGCGATCCTGGACGACATCCGCTACCTGCCGGAAGCCGCACCCGAGTTTCGGACCGGAGCCCGCTTCTTCGACAAGATGCGAGATCTCGTGGCTACGGGATTCTGGACAACGGACGAGGGCATGGTCGACCTGGGATACCAGGGGAACGTGCCCCTTCCTTCCTTCGACGGGCCGCCGCGAGACGTGCTGGATCGCCTTGGTCTGAGCTAACGGGTTCGGGGCCTGACTCCCGGACCCGCCTGGCCGCCCGAAGGGAGAGGGTCCACTTCCTCTGTTGAGGCCGCCGGCCCCGGGATCCGTCCCGCGTTCCGTCCCCCTTTCCGTTCCGCGTTCGGTCCCCCGTTCCGTCCCGCGTTCCGTCCCGCGTTCCGTCCCGCACCGGATTCCGCGGGCCGCTTGATCTCTGTGTGAACATTTGTTTTTCGTGGACCAAGATCGTCCCTTATTGGGGACAGTAGCACGATGGCGGGCCTCGGGTCCTGCGCTGTAACTCGTTGTGCCCATGGCGCTTGGGAACCGGTCTCCGCCTGGGCACGAGCCATGCTTCCTTTCGGGCAGGTCGGCGGAGTCAGTGCCGGCTGGAGCTTTACCCGGGCAGGAGGGAAACGATGAGGACTGTGGTGTTGGGAGCCATGATGGCCGGGCTGCTCGGGCTCGCGGGTGCGGGCTCGACCGCCGCTCAGGTGGTCGCACCCGATGGATGGTGGAGCAGCGATTACGGAAACGATTACGGAACCGAGTACGGTGTCGAAGCTGGCGCCGAGTACCGCGCCGAGTACGGGTCGGCGGCCTGGGACGATCGCGCCCTAGGTCATGGGGAGCGGGGGAGCCGGGTCCGCGGGTCGGACGGCCGCTACTACGAAGCCTACGACGGCCGGGGCGACGCCTATCGCGGCTCCTACCCGGATGCCCGCTACGACGGGCGTGGTCGCGTGCAGGTGCGGGGGGCGGACGGGCGGATCGGATACCGCCTACCCGGCAGGGTGCAGGTCCGGGTCAGGCCCAGCTACCGGGTCCGTGTGCACCGTGCACCGGCGATCTACTGGACCGAAGTCTACTGGGACATCTCGTTCAGAGGCCACCACGGTGAGCGCGTCCACTCGAATCGGCTCAAGCACGTCATCGGCAACCAGGCCGCCAAGCGGCTGGAGCGGCATGCGCGAGAGCTCGGAGCCGGGAAGCACCTGACGTACCGATGGCTGGAACTGGGTCGTCGCGGAATCGTCATGCAGGTCCGGGCGGATTGGACGCCCGTCGCCGAGCTGGTGGACTTCGACCGCGACGGCCACGTGGACGTGGTGCGGCTGAACGCCGGCCGCTGGTAGCCGTCACGGGGCCGAACACCATGGCAAGGCGTCGGGGTAGGGCCGCCTCGACAGCCAGCGGGGGTCGCCTGCGGGCAGTCCCCGCTGGCGCTCATTGGGAGCGAGTGCCCACTCGCCCGCCGGCCGCCCGGTGAAGACTCCCCACGGGCCAATCGATTCAAAGAAACCCGTGCGGCCCGGATCCGGCTAGGAGGCCGCGCGGGCGACTCCGCGCGGGGCACACATCAGTCGAGTGAGCGAATCAGAACGCGGTTCTCGTTGAAGAGCGGGATGAGCACGCGGGCGCGCCCCCGGTCGTAGCCGATGTCCGCCGGCGCGTCCAGGCCGGTGACGATCCGTTCCACCGACCCGTCGCCGGAGACCCGGTACACGCAGGCATCCCCCCAGCTCGAGAACATGAAGCCGCCATCGTCAAGGAACTCGATGCCGTCGAGCTGGCGGTCAGATGCGGGCATTACGCGCGTGTGCGCACCGTCCACGGCCACCTGGAAGACCTCTCCCGTTCCAAACGTGGCCACGAAGACCCCGCGGGGTCCCACGGCCACGCCATTCGGCCGACCCAGCCATTCCCCCCTCCCGATCGTGGCCATCCGCCCGTCGGGGGAGAGTCGGTAGAGCGCGTCAGTGCCCGAAGGGACCAACCCTCCCGGGCCTGCGCGGAGCCCGGAGTCGGTCACCCAGAGCGTGCCCTGGTCGTCAGGGGCCACGTCGTTCAAGAACGTCGCGCCCTCGACGCAGACCTCGCCCGTCGGCGAGCCGCTGGTCAGGTCGAACATGCGCACGCAATCGATGTCGGCCACGAACAGCGAGCTGCCCTGGATCGCCATGCCCTTGGGGGCGTTGAGGGTGACCCCTTCCGCGGTCCCGTCGATCCAGCGGAGCGCCACGACCTCGCCGTCCGGCGTCAGCCGTGAGATGAACCCGTTGCCGTCCTTATCGACCGGGCTGCCGTTGATGTTCGAGACCAGGTACACGTCGCCCATGGGATCGTGCAGAACCGACTCGGGCGTGGCGAATCCGGCGATGTCGATCGCGGTCGCGGCATCGGCGCCGCCTGCCCCCTCGGCGCCCTCGTCCCCGGCACCCGAGCAGGCCAGCGCGGACGCGGCCGCGAGAGCGGCCACGCAGCAGGCACGGTGCATCATCGTTCCTCCAGGTTTCCCGTGGCCGCCGGGCACGCCCGACGGTCGCCAATGGCTCCGACCATCATAGCGCCGGGTGCGCCGAGTCGCAGGCGCCGGAACGCGGAACTTCAGAACCGACGGCCGTATCGGGCGACTGCCGGACCGGTCGGTCCGGACACCTTTTCGCCGGGAGCGGCGTAATCAGGACCGTGGACGCCCACGACGAACCGATTCGCATCGACTACGATCCCTTTGGGGAGCCGGACCGGCGGCTCCCTTCAGAGGTGGTGCGTGAGAGCCGGACACGTGGCGGGCGGTGGACGTTCCGCGGTTCGGTACGGCGGTTGGTCTTCGCGCTCGGGGCGGTCGTGTTCGCCGCTGTGCTTCCCTTCATACTTCTGGTCCGTCTCTCGGTGCTGTTCTACGAGAGGGCGGAGCTTGGCAGCTGGGGATCCGTGGCCCTGGCGGCGGTCGCCACCGCACTGCTGCTCGTCATCTACCTTTGGATCTTGCGGGTCCGCTTCCAGCGGCGCTGGACGGTGCCCACCGCCGCCTGGAGGGGCGTCGCCTTCGCAGTGGTGGCCTACGTGGTCTACGCGCTCGTCTATCTCTCGTCCGCCCAGGCCAAGACCGCGGACGTGCGGCGAGGCTTCCTCGACCTCCATCCGGTGATGAGGGTCGTCGCGAGCACGGTCCTCCTGGCCGATCGGAGCGCACTCCTCACCGGCGCGGGGCGCACGGTCGCCGACTACCGCGCCTGGGGGCTGCCGGTCAACGAGGCGTCACTGCACTTCGAGCAGCCCGATGGCTGGGTGCACGCCATGGACCTACGGACGCTCGGCCGCCCCGAGTGGCGCAACCGGGCGCTGCATCTCTACTTCTGGGCGGCCGGTCTCAGGACGCTGCGACACATGGGGACCGCAGACCACCTTCACGTGTCGCTTCCGGTCCGCTGACGGCAACCGGACTGTCAGTCCGGGCCCTCCTCGATCGTTTCACCCGTGCGGCCACGGGGTGAGCGCGCCTCCAATGCGCGCTTCCGGCGATGGGTCGCCGAATCCTGGAGAACCGGCATGAAGCGATCCGCGTACGAGACTCTCGAGAGAAGGGCGGCATTACTGGAGCGGCGCGGCGTCGCCGCGCACACCGGGCTGGTCTGGCTGGGGCGGCTGCTCGTCGTGGGCGCATTGTTGGCTGCCCTCTTTGCCGGCCTCACGGAGCGGGCTCGGGGACAGGTGATCCCGATCAAGACGGTCCCGGTCGCGACCGGCGATCAGTTCCTCGTGCAGCCGTCCATGAGGCCTGGCATGGGAGGAGCCGGCCTGGCGGTCGACGACACGCTCGCCGACCCCTTCCGCAACCCGGCCCTGGGGACCCGCGCCCGCGAGAGCCTGTTCTTCGGCGCACCGGTCCTCTACGGGATCTCGGGTGACAACGGCTCGGGACGTACGCTTCCGCTCGGGGCCGTGATTCGCTCGGGTGAATGGCACGGAGCGGTCTCGGTCGCCCTACAGCAACTGTCGGCGGCGCGGAACACCGGGTTCTTCTGCAACGTTTGCTTCGGCCTGACCGACCCCCAGCTGCTGAGTGAGCGGTCGGCCCGCAACGTCTATCTGTTCGGCGCGCTCGGGAAGGACGTCGGCGACGGACTCTCCCTGGGGGTCAGCGCGTCCTATGCCGATCTGCGATGGGTTAGCGGGATCGAGCACCTCTACGCAGGCAGCCAACGCATCATCCCGACCGGCCACACGTCCATCGTGCGCGTCGGCGCGCTCAAGGTCTGGCCCGACGGTCGCGAGTTGGACCTCGTGGGCTTCCGCAGCAGCGTGGAGATGGAGCACGACGTCCTCTGGTTCGACTTCCCCCCTCGCCCTCAGGTCGTGCGCCCGGAGGTGGACGATCCGTTCCCCTTCGAGCCCGCTGCTCGGCTGGAGACAAACCTCGACCACACGAACACGTGGGGGGCCGAAGTCCGATACCGGCTCCCGGTCCGCACGTCGAGCTGGCGCGTCACCACCGGAGCCACGGTCAATCGCGCCGACCACCCCAAGATCCCCAACTACCGCATCCAGGACATTCCGCGCGATCCGGGCGAGACCTGGGCCCTGGGACTGGCCCTCGGCGCCGCCCGCTCGCTGGAGGGAGTGACGTTTGCCGTCGAAGCGGCCTATCAGCCGATCTGGTCCGACACCTGGCAGGAGGCCGACGTCGCGCTGGAGGCAGTCGGCGGCAGGACGATCCCGAAAGGGGAGCGTACCATCGAGAACGACTTCCAGTTCGACAACCTGCTGATTCGCACCGGTGTGGACCGCGACTTCGACTGGGGTGACGTCCAGCTCGGGCTGGAGGCACGCTCGATTCAGTACACGCTGGACCAGATCGACTGGGTTGCCGGAAGCGCACGCACGCAGGACGAGTCCTGGGTGGAATGGTCTCCGATGGCCAGCGTGGGACTGAGTCTCGAGGGTCTCGACCTCCGCTACTTCGGGAAGCGCACGACGGGCGCGGGGCAGCCGGGCACGGGCTTCGACTGGGGCCGTGCGGAGTCGTTCGATGCCGCGGCGCCGATCGGGATCCTGGCTGCGCCCAGCGGGCCGCTCACGCTCCAGGACGCGAGCGTGTGGACCCACCAGTTCGTCGTGACGATACCGTTTAGTTGATCCGATGAGAGCCGCCCCGCCGGCCCTACGATGGGCCAGCGGGGTGCCTCCGCACCGCCGGCGTGGCCTCCCCGCCACAGGATCCGGTCGGATATCCCCAAGAGCGCCCCCGTCCCGCGGTACCAGCTCTCGCGCTAACGTGCTCGGACCGCGTCAGTTAGGGATCGCTCGCGCTTCAGGTCCGGTTCGTGGCACGCCGCTTCCGCTACCTCAGTCGACACCCCCCGACGACGATTGGAGTAGTCGATGGTGAAGCGGTTCTTCAAGCTCTGGCGAGACGACGCCGGTCAGGATCTGACCGAGTACGTAATGCTGGTCGTCATCATCGCCCTCGGGGTCACCCTCGCCGTCGTCGCGCTGCGTGACGAGCTGATCAGCGTCTTCTTCCAGGCGGGCGCAGGACCGAACTGACCCGGGCGGACCCGCTCGTGGCCGCGGAACGGACTGTCAGTCGAGAGCGCGAACCCGGACGCGGGCCGTTCCCTCCGCGGCGAACCCGAGAGCCTGCGCTGCCGCGAGAGAAAGGTCGATGACCCGTCCGTCGACGAACGGACCGCGATCATTCACCCTGACGATCACCGACCGCCCGTTCTCGACGTTCTCGACCTCGACCCGCGTGCCGAGCGGCAGGTTCTTGTGCGCGGCGGTCATGGCGTACGGATCGAACGGCTCGCCTGACGCGGTGGGCCGACCGGACAGCTCCTCTCCGTACCATGAGGCCAGTCCACCCTCCACGTACCCGTCCGCGTCGGCCCACACGTCGTAGGACTCGTCCCCGATCCGGTAGCTGGTCTCCACGACGCGGTCGGTCACGTCGGCCTCGGAGTCTCCCGGGCCTGGGCGCACCGCCACGCGAGTCTCGCGACCGCTGTCCGACGGTGGGGCGGGCACCGCCGGAACCCCTCGAACCAACGTACATCCGCTGAGGAACGTCACCGCCAGCAAGGCGGGGATCACGGGCGACCGCGTCATCCATCCTCCAGTGTCGGAAATCGCTTTACACGTTTCTACGTCTTGAGACGTCCGGAGGTTCGGCTTCCGCGCGATGGCGCGCGTGGCGTAGACGCCACGATTCGATCCGGGCGGTGTGGACCCGGACCTACAGGATGCCCGCCCCACCCCTGCCGTGGCTACCCTGGCCCCAGGCCCCGAGCTGTCCGAAAGGGCTGTCATCGTTGGCGATTCGGCACGCTCCCCACCCTGCCCCCGTGAATTGGCACGATCTGTTCAGCCTTCTCCGATCGGTCCGAACGAGCCTGCTGCGGGGCCTCGCCGCCACGCGGGTCGGACGCCGGCAACTGGGGTCACTCCCACCAGCACGAGGACGAAGAGAACCAACGCCATGTACACCGTGCGCCATGCCACCGGGCAGCTTCTGGCCGACCGCGTCGAGATCGCGGACGGTACGTGGTCACGCCTCAGGGGCTTGATCGGGAAGCCGTCGCTGGACGCTGGCGAGGGCTTGCTGCTCACACCGTGTCAGGCCGTCAACATGTACGGGGTGCGCTTTGCGGTCGACGTCGTGTTCATGGACGAGTCCGGCAGGGTGGTGGCCACGTACGAACACCTCGGGCCCGGCACGCGGACTCGCGTGCACCGGGATGCGTACCAAGCGCTCGAGCTCCCCGCCGGGACCGTCAACCGGACGGGAACGCATGCGGGAGATCGGGTTCGTCTGGAGGATCAGCACCACGACGCACTGTCGTGACGCTCGCCGCTTCGGCGGCACTGGGATCAGGCCCTGGAGGGGGGTCTGGGGGGGTCGTGTGAACGGGGGTTCCGCGGCCCTCCAACTTTGCCGAAGGGGGGTGGCCTACGGGCTGCCCCCCTTCTCGTGCCCACTCTCCTCGTCCGTCAGTCCCGGTCGGCCTCGGCTTCGAAAACCCGCGTGACGAGGTCCGCCAGCTCGCCGAGCGCGGCGTTCCCCATCTCGGCGCTGGCCCCGCGAGCGTCGCCCAGTATGCCGTTGGGCGTTACGGTGCTGAACCCTTCCCGGATGATGCGCTCGAACGACGCACGCGACAGCTCGGGCTGGTAGCCCGCCTCTGCCAGGTCGGTGCGAACGAGCTCGGGGTGGAGCGCGAGCATCAGCGACGTTTCGGCGATGTCGGCGTGCCCACCAACCCGCGCGCCCATCCCGGGACGGGTTCGCTCGATGGAGCTCCGCCAGTGGCGGACGAGCCCGAGCAGGTCCGTGAACGCCAGAATGGTGCAGGACGGCAATTCCGCCCGGAGCCGTGGCAGCATCTCGGCGAGCACGGAGAAGTTGCCTCCGTGGGTCGGGATGATACAGATCCGGCGGAATCCGTGGTGGGCCAAGCTGCTGCAGTAGTCGCGGCACACGGCTTCCAGTGTCTCCGGACGCACGCTGAGCGAGCCCGCGAAGTCCAGGTGGTGGTCCGAGCAGCCGACCCGGACGGTCGGTGCTACCAGGGCGTTGCCGAGCCTGCGTGCCACTTCGACAGCGAGGCGCGTCCCGTGCTCCGCGTCGACGAACAAGGGGAGGTGGGGTCCGTGCTGCTCGACGGCGCCGAGCGCGAAGACCGCCGTATGCACGCCCTCCTCGATGGCGCGAGCGATTTCCGGCGACCGGAGCCGTTCGAGCTCCAGCTCGCGACGGTTCGGAGCGTCTTCGGGCAACTCAGTCGAGCTCGCTCAGGTAGCGATCGGCCAACAGCCCCCGATGGTGTAGCTCATGGCCGGCGATGATCCAGGCGAAAGACCGAACGGTGAACTCGCGCCCGCTGGCGATGCCTCGCCTGAGTCCGGTCTCCTCATCGAAGGATGAGAACATGGACACGTTGGCTCGCCGCAGGTGGACCCATTCGTCCGCGAGATCCGCCAGCCGCCGCTCGCCGGCGTTGGACACCCGCGCCCAGTCGTCCTGCTCGAAGGACGGCAGCGCCGCTGGATCCTTGCGGGCAAAGCAGAGCGAGCGATACGCGAAGACGCGCTCCGTGTCGATGACGTGTCCAACGGATTCGCGAATGGACCATTTCCCCGGTGCGTACGCGAACGTCTCGTGCTCGGCGGGAACGGAGTCGAGGAGGGTCACCGTCGCCAGGATCTGGTCGGACAGCGTGTCTAGGATGTCACCGTCCGGGACCTTGGACGTGTACAGGCGATAGTACTCGTTGTACTCGGAGTGATCGGGTCTGTGGAGCACGGAACCTCCTGCGGGTCGAAGCGAGCCGCGAAAGTACGGCGCCCCCCAGCGCGCGTGAAGGTCCGCGTCAGAACACGATCTGATCCGGTCCCCGCACCTTCTCGACGTGGCAGCGGCAGGGGTCCGTCCGAAACACGAAGTCGGCCGTGACCAGGCGCCCGTCCTTCCGGCCCTCGAAGCGCACGGCTTCCCCAGCCGTGCCGAGCACGCTCGTGAACCGGTCGTCCATGAGGAGGTACACGCCCGGAGTGCCCAACGGATCGCCGCCGCTCACGTCGAACGCGAGGCCATCCGAGACTCGCACGACGGTCACGTCCAGACCCGTTACCGGAGCCCCGGCCGCGTCGACCACCCGCACCGTGTGGATCACGAACTGCTCGGTGCAGACACAGAGCCCACCGGGACCCCCGCTGTCGCAACCGCTGGCAGCGCCGCCAACCAGAGCGCCCGCCAAGATGAGCGCGCCGAGAGCACTCCATCGTCGGCACGCTGTCCGGGTCTCACGATCCATGTTCAATCTCTCCGTCCCGCTCGGAGTCGGTATCGGCCCCGCGCCTCCCGCATGTGTAACGATTCAACACCCCGGGTCGGGACGGAGGTTGCCGCCCCTTCTCCAGCATGCGCAGTTTCGCGCCATGAAGAGACTGGGAGGTACGCTCGTCGCCGAGGCCCTGGTGGACGCCGGGATCCGGCACACGTTCGGAATTCCCGGCACGCACAACATCGAGCTCTACGATGTGCTGGCAGCGACGGACGGCATCTCGCCCGTGCTCGTGACCGACGAGCAGAGCGCGGGATTCATGGCCGACGGCTATTGGCGCGCCTCGGGCCGCATGGCCTGCCTCAATCTCGTGCCGGGGGCGGGCCTCACTCATGCGCTCTCCGGTATCGCCGAGGCGTTCATGGACGACGTCCCCATGCTCGTGCTCGGCTGCGGCATCCGCCGTGACCTGGACCGTGCCTTTCAGCTCCACGATATCGACCAAGCCGCCCTGGTCGCCCCGGTCACCAAGGCCCAGTTCCGGATCGAGAACGGAGCAGAGCTCTACGGTTCGGTTCGGGAAGCCGCCCACATGGCCCTGACTGGGGCGCCGGGACCGGTTTTCGTGGAGGTGCCCGCCAACCTCTACCTGCTCCAGAACGAGGTCCCGTCGGCGTATCGCTCGTGGAGCCCCGGCGTACTGGGACCCGAATCGAACCTCGCAACCCGCCCCTTCGCGGCGGAGGAGATCGCGGGCCTGCTCGCTAGTGCGTCGAGGGTCCTCATCTACGTCGGCGCTGGGGCGGCGGGCGCACCCGACGATCTCCTACGGTTGGCGGAGACCCTCGAGGCGCCGGTCTCGACCACGTTCCAGGGCAAGGGAGTGTTCCCCGAATCGCACGCGCTCGCGCTTTGGCCCGGGTTCGGCCGCTCTGCGCCGCCGTTCGCCCGGCAGATCGCCGGCGAGGCGGACGTGACGCTCGCGATCGGCTGCAAGTTCGGGGAGGTGGCCACCGGGAGCTACGGGATGGCGCCTCCCGGCCGCCTGATCCACGTGGACGTGAATCCCCGGGTGACGGATCGAAACTACTCTGCGCATCGGGCCGTGCACCGTGACGCCGGGACCTTCCTGACCGCTGTGAACGACGCGCTCGAGCGGTCCGGGCACGCGCGTGGGCCGGACGAGTCCCTCAGGCGACGGATCCGGGAGGGGCATGCGGTGGTGCGCGACCAGCTCCTCGAGCCATCGGACCCGGAACGCGTCAATCCGACCGGCCTCTTGGCGACGCTCCAGGAAGTGCTCGGCCCGGAAACCGTGTACGCCACGGATTCGGGGAACGGGACCTTCCTCGCCATGGAGGGACTGCGACTCGACCGGCCGCGGAAGTTCATGGCCCCCGTCGACTATTCGTGCATGGGCTACTCGGTCCCCGCCGCGATCGGCGCCAAGATGGCGGTCCCCGATCAGCCCGTGGTGGCGCTGGCGGGAGACGGCGCATTCCTGATGACGGGCCTGGAGCTCCTCACGGCGGTGCGCGAGCGTCTCGGCGTGATCGTGTTCGTACTCAGGGATCGGCAACTGGCTCAGATCAGCCAATTCCAACAGACGGCCTTCGGTCGCACGGTCGCCAGTGAGGTGCCGGACTACGACGTCGAAGGCCTTGCGGCCGGCATGGGGGTCGAGTTCCTGAGGCTCGACGCCGACGCCGGTGTGGGGGAGGTGGTCCGCAAAGCCCAGGGGCACGGGGCGGACGGGTGTCCGGTGCTGGTGGACGTGGCCATCGACTACTCGCGGAAGACCTTCTTCACGGGTGGCATCGTGAAGTCCAACCTGCTCCGTCTGCCGTTCCGGGATCAGGTCCGGTTCATCGGGCGCGCGCTCGCTCGCAAGCTGGACTGAGTCCCGACCGGGCTGGCAGGGACATCAGGACGCTCGCGAAGCCCGACTAGCTTCCTGGCGCAGCCACACCGACCCGGCTCCCACGCGACCGCAGCCGCTCCGCGGATCGCAGCAGCAGTGCGGCGGTATCCTCCCACCCGAGACAGGCGTCCGTCACAGAGAGCCCGAAACGGCGGGTCGAGGGGTCGGGCCCCACTTCCTGACGCCCCTCCTCGAGATAGCTCTCGATCATCCATCCGAGGATCGCGGACTCGCCGCGCTCGATCTGGGTCACGAGGTCGTCGACCACGAGCGGCTGCACACGCGGATCCTTGGCCGAGTTACCGTGGGAGCAGTCCACCAGCACCCGCGTGGGCAGCCCTCGTTCCTCCAGTGCGATAGCCGCCTCCCGGATCGAGTCGGCGTCGTAGTTGGCTCCGCTCGCTCCGCCGCGGAGCACCAGGTGCCGGTCGGGGTTTCCGGTCGTCTCCACCACGGCCACGCGCCCCTCGGGGTCGATCCCGAGGAAATTGTGGGGCGCGGCCGCCGCCACCATGGCGTCGAGCGCGATGGTGAGGCTGCCATCCGTCCCGTTCTTGATCCCCACGGGCATCGAGAGCCCGGACGCCATCTGCCTGTGCGTCGGCGACTCGGTCGTCCGGGCGCCGATCGCCGCCCAGGAGACCACGTCCGCCAGGTACTGGGGAATCACGGGCTCCAGGAATTCGGTCGCCGTGGGGAGGCCCATCCGCAGGATGTCCACCAGCAGCGCCCGGGCCATCCGGAGCCCTTCCGACATGTCGCCGGACTCGTCCAGGCGGGGGTCGTTTATCAGCCCTTTCCACCCGACCGTGGTACGAGGTTTCTCGAAGTACACCCGCATCACCACATAGAGCGCGTCCTCGACTTCTCCGGCCACCCGCACGAGCCTCTGCGCGTACTCCAGCGCGGCCCGCGTGTCGTCGACGGAGCACGGCCCCACGATCACCAGGGGACGGGGATCCCGACCACCGAGGAGCGCGCGCAGGGTCGCGCGACTCTCCAGGATTCGCTCGGCCGCGTCGTCGGGCACCGGGATCTCCGCGAGCAGCTCCAAGGGAGTCGGAAGCGGCCGGGTGCCGCTTACGTGGTCGTCCCGGATGCGCGCCCGCACCGCGGGCCTGGAACGCCCGGCTGGGGGACTCGTCTTGATCGGATCTTCGCTCATGGCGCCGGATTGTATACCCCGGGATCGGTAGTGCGCGACCGGCTCGCCCGGGACGCGTGCGGCGCCTGCCGCTCCGCCCGAGGGAACGGGGCGCGCCGTTTGATGGCGTGCGACGCGACCGGTATGCTCCCGCCATGTCGACGGGACAGGAAACCCGCGAGTGGTCTCATCCGGCGGTACTGGTCGGGTACGGTCACTTCGGGCAGGCCCTGGCCACCTTGCTGGGGGAGGCGG
>JAHEKN010000007.1:15159-50280 GCA_024638305.1 Gemmatimonadota bacterium
CACCTCCGCCCCCCCGTTTCCGCCCCCTTCGCGGGAGCTCGGCACGTGTTCCTCTGCGTTCCGGTCTGGGCATTCGCTTCGGTCCTCCGGGAGATTCGGCCCCACCTCTCCGCGGGCCACGTCGTGGTGGACGTGTGCTCGGTCCGCGGAGGCCCCGAGCAGGCGATGCGGAGCCTGCTGGGATCCGAGATTCCCTGGGTGGGGACGCACCCGCTGTTCGGACCCTCATCCGTGGCGCGGGGCGAGCGCCCCCTCCGCGTCGTCGTCGCGCCGAACGAGCTCCACCCCGAAGCGGTCGCGGAAGTCGCGGCGCTGTACGAGCATCTGGGCTGCCACGTCCGGACTGAGCATGCCGCCGACCACGACCGCCGCATGGCCTACAGCCATGCCCTGGCGTTCTTCGTGGCCAAGGGTCTGATGGACATCGACGCGCCCACCGACGCGGAGTTCGTCCCGCCCTCTTTTCGGGCTTTCGCCAGCACCGTGCACTCGGTACGGGCGGACGCGGGGCACCTCTTCCTGTCGATTCAGAGTCTGAACCCGCATGCGGAGGAGGCCCGCGAGGCGCTACTGCGCGAGCTGGAGCGACTCCACGAAGAGCTGAAGCTGGTCGACCCCGAGGCGTTGTCCGAGCCGGCCGCGCCCGGGTTCCGGATTGCGAGCCCCGAGGCGTCCACTCCCGACCTGCGGGAGACGAGGGACCTCATCGACGAGATCGACCGTGAGATCGTGCGGGTCATCGCCCGACGGGCCCAACTCGCGCTGAGAGCGGGCCGGATCAAGAAGGATCATGGATCCGGAGTCAGGGATACCGCGCGGGAGCGCGAGCTCCTCATGGAGCGCCGGCTGTGGGCGGAGGCGGAGGACCTCGACCCAGAAGCGGTCGCTCGGGTGTTCGAAGCCCTCATGTCGCTCGCGCGCAGGGCGCAGGAGGAAGACCGCTAGCGGGCCGAGGGCTCCCCCAACCCCGCGAGCGCCGAGTCGAGGACACGCACCGAGTGCACGGCCTCCCGACCCGCCAGATCGCCCACCTGATGCCGGCAACTGAATCCGTCGGCCACGATCCAATCCCCGGCTGCGGCGTCTCGCACCGCCGGCAGGAGACCCAGCTCGGCCATCGCCTCCGAGAGCCCGGCGTGCTCGGCTTCGTACCCGAACGAGCCCGCCATGCCGCAGCAGCCGGCCGTGATGGGCTGCGGGTCGAACCCGGGAACGAGAGCGAGGCAGTCGGTCACGGTGCTCTCGATCCCGAAGGCCTTCTGGTGACAGTGGCCGTGGACGAGGCCAACCCGGCGTGCCCCACCGCCATTCGCAGACCAAGCATCGAGGAGGGGGCCGAGTCTTCCGGCGGCATGCTCAGTGAGCAGCAGCTCCTCGACGAGGACGGTCGAGTCCGCGAGCCCAGACGCCACCTCCGGCGAGATCAGCCCCGCGGCCTCGTCGCGAAACGTCAGCACACAGGAGGGCTCGAGCCCAACCACGGGGATGCCCTGCCCGAACAACGGCTCGAATGCCCGCACGCAGCGCTCGAGCTCGGTCCGGGCCTCTTCCACCAGCCCGGCGCTCAAGAAGGTCCGTCCGCAGCAGAGGGGTCGATCCCGCACCTGGGGGACGACCACGTCGAACCCCGCTGCTTCGAGCACGCGCACTGCCGCTCTCAAATTCTCGGGCTCGAACCACCGGTTGAACGTGTCGGCGAACAGGGCCACCTTGCGGCGCGGCGAGGAAGAAGCGCCTGCCTCCGCATCCCGAAACGGGTGGCGGGCCCACCTGGGCAGGCGGCGCCGCGCCGAAATCCCGAGCACGCGCTCGCGCAGCCCCCCGATCGACCCGGCTCCCCCGCCCAGGTTGGCGAGCCACCCCACCCGCGCGACGCCCGGCGCGAGCCGCGGCAGGTAGGCGAACGCCCGGTCGCGGCGTCCGATCCCACGGGCCCGCCGGAAGTGCGACAGGAACTCGGTCTTCATCCGCGACATGTCGACGCCCGTGGGGCACTCGCGGCGGCAGGCCTTGCAGCCCACACAGAGCTCCATCACCTCGTAGAGGTCGTCCGACGCCAGGGCGTCCGGACCGAGTTGGCCGGTCAGCGCCAGTCGGAGCGCGTTGGCACGTCCCCGCGTGGCGTCCTTCTCCTGGCTCGTGACCCGGTAGGATGGACACATCAGTCCCGGGTCCCGCTTGCGGCAGGCGCCGTTGTTGTTGCAGCGCTCGACGGCCGGCAGCAAGCCCCCCTCGGAGCCCCAGCCGAGCGCGGTCACCACTGGAAGCGCCCGGTAGTCGGGCGGGTAGCGAAACAGCGCACGATCGTCCATGCGGGGCGGCCTGACGACCTTGCCGGGGTTGAGGACGCCTGATGGATCGAACGCGTCCTTGATCTCCTCGAACGCGCGTGCCAGCCGCGACCCCAGCATCGGCTCGATGAACTCGGAGCGGATGAGGCCGTCGCCGTGCTCCCCCGAGTGGGACCCCCCCAGATCCCGCACGATCTCATGGGCCTCCTCGGCAATCGCCCGCAGTCGGCCCACGTCGGCGGCATCCTTGAGGTCGAGCGACGGCCGCACATGCAGACAGCCGACCGAGGCGTGCGCGTACCAGGTGCCCTCCACCCCGTGTCGCTCGAATACGCCGGTCAGTCGGTCGCCCCACTCGGCCAGGCGGTCCAGCGGGATCGCGCAGTCCTCGATGATCGAAACCGGTCGCCGCGGGGACCCGCCGGACATGACGATGTTGAGCCCGGCACGGCGCACGGCCCACACGTCTTCCTGCCCGGCGCGCTCCAGGACCGGCACCATCTCGCCCGCGCCCTTCAGCGAACCGAGCACGTCAGCCAGGTCCCGCACGGACGCTGCCACCGAATCGGGGTCGTCCCCCGAGAACTCCACGAACAGGAGCGCCGCGGGTTCGCCCCGCGCGAACCGCTCGACCCGGTCGCGGAACTCGGGATTCCGGCGGGCCAGGCCCATGAGGGTGCCGTCCGTCAGCTCCACCGCGCTCGGCTTCAGTGACACGATGTGTCGGACCGCGTCCAGCGCCGCGTGGAGCGTAGAGAAATGACAGACGGCCAGTCCCCGGCAGGGCGGCAGGGGCGAGAGAGCCAGCTCCAGCCGGGTGAAGAACGCGAGCGTGCCCTCGGACCCCACGAGGAGCTCGGCCAGGCCGTCACCAGCCTCGGTCACGCGGTGCAGGTTGTACCCGGCCACGTGACGCAGCACGCGCGGCACCCGTCGCTCGAGCTCGTCGGCCTCGCGCGTCCGCACGCCCCGCACCACGTCGAGCAGCCCGGAGTGGCGGCCGCGAGCGCGCGCGTCGGCCCGCGGGGCGGGGCCTGTCTGGACACCCCGCGCACCCACCCGGATCGGGACCCCGTCCGGCAACACCGCATCGATCGCTCGAACGTGGTCGGCCATGATGCCGTAACGGATCGAGCGCGCGCCCGCGCTGTTGTTGGCGGCCATGCCGCCGAGGGTCGCGCGGCTGGCGGTAGCCACATCGACCGGGAAGAACAGGCTGTGGCGCGCGAGTGCGCGGTTGAGGTCGTCGAGCACCACACCGGGCTCCACGACGGCTGTGCGGCCCACGGGGTCCACCTCGAGAACGCGGTTGAGGTGCCGGCTCGCGTCCACCACCAACCCATCGCCGACGGCCTGGCCGGCCTGCGACGTCCCGGCTCCCCGGGGCGTCACGGAGACTCCGGCATCGTGAGCGGCAGCCAGAATGGCGGTCACATCGTCGTAGGTGCGGGGCAGCACGACCCCGCGCGGCATGATCTGGTAGATGGAGGCGTCCGTGGCGTAGAGACCCCGAGTAACGCGGTCGAAGTGGACCTCGCCCCGCACCTCCCGCCGCAAACGTCTCTCGAGAGCGGAGCCCGGCTCCCCGGTCATGGGCCGGCAGGCCGCGTAATCGTGTAGTCCACGGGGGGATCCCGCCCGAGCAGGTGCTCCACGAAGTAGTCCCAGCGGCGCCGGATGAAGTAGGGCTCGTTGAGCCCGTGCGCACGGTTGGGCGCGATGATCAGGTCGAAGCTCTTGTTGGCGTCGATCAGGGCGTCCACCACCTGGAGCGTCATGGCGGGATGCACATTGTCGTCCATGTCGCCGTGCATGAGCAGCAGCTTGCCCTTCAGGTTCTCGATCAGCAGCGGGTTGGCCTGGCTCACGAAGTTGTCGGTGTTCATGACGGTGTCCCGGGTCATGAGACCGTGGTACTGCTCGCCCCAGTGGTGGCTGTAGCTACGGTTGTCGTGATTGCCGGCACCGGACACCGCGACCTTGAAGAAGTCGGGATAGCGCAGGATGGCGCCAGTCGACGAGAACCCACCGCCCGAATGTCCGAAGATCCCGACGCGATCGAGATCCAGATGCGGATGTCGCGCGCCGAGCTGCTTGACGGTGGTCACCTGATCGGCGATTCCGTTGTCGCCCATGTTGCCGTGGTAGAAGGTGTGGAACCACTTGCTCCGATAGGGCGTGCCCAGCGCGTCCACCTGGACCACCACGAAGCCCAGTCGGGTGAGCGCATGCAGCTCTCCGCGGCGCGCCGGGTCGAACGACCAGGAGCCCACGCTGCCGATCTGCGGTCCGGGATAGAGGTTCACGATCACCGGGATCTTCGCCGGGCGGTCCGACCCAGTCGGCTCGAGCATGAGTCCCCACAGGTCGGTCACACCGTCGCGCGCCTTGACCGAGAAGATCCGCGGCGGCGTCCAGCCGAGCTCCACCAGATCGGCCGCGTCGGTCTCCTCGAGCCGGAGGGTGACGCTCCCGTCGGTAGCGCGCCGCAGTACGGCCGCGCCCGGCAGGCCCGGATTCGAGTAGCGATCCACGAAGTGGGAGCCGGACGGCACGACGTCGATCGTGTGGTCGGCGTCCTCGGGCGTGAGCAGCCGAAGGCCGCTGCCGTCGAACTGCACGCGGTAGAGGTGGGCGTAGTACGGATTCCGGCCGGGCTCCCGGCCGCGCGCGGTGAACCAGATCGTGCGGGTCGCGGGATTGACGTGCAGCAGGTCGCCCACGGTCCACGGCCCCTCGGTGATCCGACCCAGCACGTTCCCTTCGCCGTCGAGTCGGTACAGGTGGGCCCACCCGTCCCTTTCGCTGAACCAGATGACCTCATCCCCGTCGTCCGAGATCCAGACGTTGGGGGCTCCGGAGCGCGTCAGGTTGAGCTCGACGAAGGTCGAGGTCGAGTCACGGGCCAGCGGGTCGCTGGCCGCCCCCGTCTCCGGGTCGATGGTGTGCAGCGACACCCGCTTGCGGGCGCGCACCGTGTGGATCAGATGCATCCGGCTCCCGTCTGGCGCCCAGTCGACCGCGTGCCAGTCGTCGTCCGTCTGGGTGCCGAACCCGGAGTAGGACGGTTGCTGCGGAAGATCGGCCCGGACGTTGGTGCGGCCCTCGACGTCCACCACGTGGGTGTCGAACATCGGGATCACCGAGTCGCCCGCCACGGCGTACTTGTAGAGGTAATACTCAGGGCGTTGGTGGGTGGACGAGTAGAGCGCCATCAGCTTCACGTCGCGCTCGTCCATGCGGCGTACCGCGATCCGGCGTGAGTCCGGCGACCACTCGAGCGCCGGCTGCCCCCGGTTGGGCCGGATCTGCTGGTTGGCCCGCGGCGCGCTCTCACCGTACTGGAAGAACTCCTCACCGTCGGTGGTGAGCCTGATCGAGTCGCCACCTCCCGCCGGGCTCACCCACAGGTCGTACTCGTGGATGAACGCCTCCCAAGCGCCGTCTGGCGACGGCACGTGGTGGGGAGGTCGCAGCTCCGTGGTGTCGCCCACCTGGCAGGCATAGGCGCGGGTGTCGCAGCGAAAGAGACGGCCGCGGTTCGTGAACGAGATCGAGCCCGCGTCGTCCGCCACCTCGAGACGTCCAAGTGACAGCCGGCCGGGGTCGAAGGCCGTGTCCCCCGCCATGGACATCGCCGAAGCGAGGCGGCCGTTGTCGAACAAGGGCGTCCGCGTCCCCGCTCCCGGCGACACCAGGATCCAGGCGGTTCCCGCCCGGGTGTTGACCTCGTACCAGAACCGGTCGGTGTCGCCCAGAAACTCGGGGCTCCCGGCGGCCCCGTAGATCCGGGACTCGAGGTTCCACCCGAGCATCTGCTCGGCGCGGCCGTAGTCCACCGGCGTCGCCTCGACCTGGGCCGCCACACTGGCGTCCCCGATGAACCCGCCGGCCGCAGTCGCAAGAATCGCGATCGCAGCCGCGGCAAGCGTGCGGCGCCTCGCGGGGAACGGTCCGTCCGTGCCGATCTCCATGCCATACTCCCGGTCCGCGGTCGGAGCGCTGCCGCCGCCGCGGCTCGTGGTCCCGGATCCGCCGATACGATAGGTTGGCGGGCACCGTTCACCGGCCCCGTCGCGGCCGGGGCCGCCTCCCCATGGTCTCCGGATGCGCCGCCCCAGTTCGCGCCAACCTACGAAGCGGGTCCACCCGGCAGAAAGACGAGCCTTGACCTACCGAAGCGGAAGACACTTCCTGCAGCTGCCGGGGCCGACCAACACCCCCGACCGGATCCTGCGTGCGATCGCGCGGCCTGTGATCGACCATCGAGGACCGGAGTTCGCGGAGTTGGGGCTGCGGGTGCTCGGCGCGATGAAGTGGATTTTCAAGACGGAGGAGACCGTCTTCATCTACCCGTCGTCGGCGACCGGCGCCTGGGAGGCGGCACTGACCAACACGCTTTCCCCCGGGGACCACGTCCTTCTGTGCGAGCACGGCTTCTTCGGGGTGAAGTGGGGCCGCGTCGCGGAGCGTCTGGGCCTCCAGGTCGAGCGCGTGCAGGGGGACTGGCGGATGGGAGCGGCCGCCGCCTCGGTGGGCGAGCGGCTCGCCGACGACGACGTGGGCCGGATCAAGGCCGTTCTGGTGGTCCACAACGAGACCTCGACCGGGGTGACGACCCGCATCCCCCCGATCCGTCGCGCGATGGACGACGCGGGGCACGGCGCGCTGCTGATGGTCGACGCGGTGTCGTCGCTCGGCGCGATCGACCTGCGCCACGACGAATGGGGCATCGACGTCAGCGTCTCCGGGTCGCAGAAGGGCTTGATGCTCCCTCCCGGACTCTCGTTCACGGCCGTCAGCCGACGAGCCCTGGAGGCCAGCGCTGCCGCCACGCTCCCAGGCTCCTACTGGAGCTGGGCGGACATGGAGGAGTTCAACGACCGGGGGTTCTTCCCGTACACGCCCGCCACCAACCTGTTGTTCGGCCTGGCGGAGGCCGCGGAGATGCTGGAGGAGGAAGGGCTCGAGCGGGTGTTCGCCCGCCACGGCCGCCACGCCGCGGCCACACGACTCGCGGTCGAGCGTTGGGGGCTGGAGAATGTCGCCGTCGACCCGGACGAGTATTCCAGCGCGGCCACCTCGGTGTTCGTGCCGGAAGGAACGAGCGCGGACCACCTCAGGAGCGTCATTCTGGAACGGTTCGACATGTCGCTCGGCAAAGGCCTCGGACAGCTCGAGGGGCGCGTCTTCAGGATCGGCCATCTGGGAGACTTGAACGACCTCATGCTCGCGGGCACACTGGCTGGCGTGGAGATGGGACTGCGCGCCGCCGGGATCCCCCACCGGGCGGGAGGCGCACAGGCGGCCTGCGACTGGCTGGCCGACAACCCGCTGGAGGCGTGACCCGATGAAGACCGTGCGAGAATCCCTCCTCGGCGCGCTGTTGCTCGCGCTCTGCGCGTGCGGAGGCGGGGACGGATCCGGGCGTCCGCTCGAGATCAAGTTCGGCCACGTGGGACAGCCGGGGTCGCTGTTCGAGTACCTCACGGACGAGTTCGCCCGCCGTGTCAATGAACGCCTGGCCGGGCAAGCGGAGTTGGTGATCTTCGGCTCCAGCCAGCTCGGAGGGGACGAGGTCCTTCTCCAGAAGCTCAAGCTGGGCACGGTCGACATCTCGCTGCCCTCGACGGTGATGTCGAGCGCCGTGGACGCGTTCGGGTTGTTCGAGATGCCCTATCTCGTGCGCGACCGCGAGCATATGAAGCGCATCGAGGCGGAGATCCTCTGGCCCGATTTGGCGCCCTTGGCCGAGGCGGAGGGCTACAAGGTGATCGCCGTTTGGGAGAACGGGTTCCGGCACCTGACCAACAGCCGCCGCCCCATCCGCACCCCGGACGACCTGGCCGGCATCAAGCTCAGGACTCCGCGCGGACGGTGGCGGATCCGACTGTTCCAGGCGTACGGCGCCAACCCCACGCCCATGCCGTACTCGGAAGTATTCGTTGCCCTGCAGACCGGTGTCATGGATGGGCAGGAGAATCCGCTGTCGCAGATCTACGGCGGCAAGTTCCAGGAGGTGCAGGACTACCTGTCCCTGACGGGCCACGTGTATACGCCCGCCTACCTCACGGTCGGGCTCGACCGCTGGAATCGACTGCCTGCAGCCGTGCGGACCATCATCGAAGAGACCGCACGCGAGATGCAGGCGTTCGTGTACGAGACCGCTGCCCGGTTGGACGCCGAGCTGCTGGCCGAGCTGCGCGCCAGCGGGATGCAGGTGAACGAGGCCGACCGTGAGGCGTTCATCGCCCGGAGCAGTCCGGTGTACGCGCAGTTCGGGCGTGAGATTCCGGGAGGGGACGCGCTCATCACGCGCGCGCTGGCGCTTGGACGGCCAGGCACGACGGACGGCGCGACGGGAGCGGGCTCCGGACGTTGAGGAACGCCATCGCGCGCTTCCTCGAGGCGGCCGTCCTGATCCTCATGGCGGCCCTGGCCGTCGTGGTGGTCCTGGGGGTCGGGTTTCGGAAGTTCGGGGCGGCGCTCGTCTGGTACGACGAAGTGGCGTCGGTTCTCCTGGCCTGGCTCACCTATTACGGGGCTGCCCTGGCCGCCCTCCGCAGGGCCCACATCGGCGTACCGACCCTTCTCGACGCGCTCTCCCCACGCGTTCGGGTGCCGATCGTCGTGCTCAGCGAGGCGTTGGTGGTGGGGTTCTTCGCCATTATCGCCTGGGCCGGATGGCGGGTGATCATGATTCTGGCCGGAACCTCGCTCATCAGCCTGCCCTGGGTGTCCGCCCAGCTCACGCAGTCGGTCATCCCGATCGGAGCCGTCCTGTTCATCGTGGCTCGGCTCCTGAGCTTCCCAACCGTCCTGGAGCGGGCCCGGCGGCCCGGCCGTCTCGCGCCCATCGGAGATGAAGCGCACGAGGAAGCCGCGTGACCCTCCTCGTTCTCTTCCTGGTCCTCCTGGCCCTGGTGCTCATCAACGTCCCCATCGCCGTGGGGCTGGGCATCGTCGCCTTGGGCGCGATGGTCGCCGCGTCTGGCCCGGCCGTGATCCCCAACGCGGCACTGGTACTCTTCAACGGCGCCACGTCCTTCCCGCTGATCGCCATCCCGCTGTTCATCCTGGCCGGCGCGATCATGAACTCCTCCGGCATCTCCCAGCGCCTGATCGCCTTCGCGTCGGCGGTGTTCGGATTCATTCGGGGCGGATTGGCAATGGTGTCGATCTCGGCCTCGCTGTTCTTCGCGGAGATCTCGGGCTCGGCGGTCGCCGACGTGGCGGCGCTCGGGTCCATTCTGATCCCGGCGATGAAGAAGCGTGGTTACCCCGTGCCGTTCGCGGCCGCGGTCACGTCGTCGTCGGCTACTCTGGCCGTCATCATTCCGCCGTCCATCCCCATGATCATCTACGGAGTGATGTCCGGCAGCTCGGTCGTCGAGTTGTTCGTCGCCGGGATCGTGCCCGGAGTGTTGGGCGGGCTGCTGATGATGTTCGTGGCCTGGATGCTCGCCCGCCGGCACGACTACCCGATCGAGGAGACCTTCCAGCTCCGCCGTGTATGGACCACGTTCCGGGAGGCCGGGTGGGCGCTCCTGCTCCCGGTCGTGATCCTGGGCGGCATCTTCTCGGGATGGGTCACCGCCACGGAGGGCGCCGGCCTGGCGGTCGTCGCCGCCGTCTTCGTGGGCGGCGTCATTTACCGCGAGCTCGACTGGGCGAGCCTAAAACAGGCGATGCTCGAGGGCGGCGTGCAGACAGCGGTGGTCATGCTGCTGGTGGCCACGTCCGCCCTGCTCGGGGACTACCTGACGGAGCTGCGCGTGCCGCAGCGGGTGGCCGAAGGGATCATGGGCCTCACGGATTCGAGGATCGCGATCCTCGCGCTCCTCAACGTCTTCTTCCTCGTGATCGGGCTCTTCCTGCACTCTGCGGCCGCGATTATCCTCGTCGTCCCGATCGTGATGCCCCTGGTGGTCGCCTCGGGAATCGATCCGGTGCACTTCGGCTTGATCGTCACGCTCAACCTGGGAGTGGGACAGCAGACCCCTCCGGTCGCAAGCGTCCTCGTGACGGCCTGCTCGGTCGCCAAGGCCGACATCTGGGAGGTCTCGAAGGTGAACCTGTGGTTCATCGCGGTGTTGTTGTCGATGCTCTTGCTCGTGACGTATCTGCCGGTGCTTCCGATGGCACTGGTCGAGTGGCTCTATCGGTAGGACTGAAGGCCTTCCATGACACACACCCCCGGCTGGACTCCGCTCGGAGAGGTAGGCATCGCTCGATTGAACGACACCCGGCTTCAGCTACACCATGCAGTGCAGGCCCTGGCCGCTTTCGGTCAGACGTTCGTGGAGGAGCAGCCGGACGACAGCCATCGCAGCCTGACCTGGGATCCAGAGGAGCGGCGTTTCAGGTCTCAGCCGGCGGCGGACGGAACCCATGTTGCGGTGGGCCTCGATCCGCTGGCCGTCCATGTCGTAGCCGACGATGGACGGGAGCGTTCGCTACGCTTGATGGGCACCACCCTGGGCACGCTGCGCGCCTGGCTCCAGCAGACCGTTCCGGCCATCACGGGCTGGGACCCGGTCCAGGTTTCCTGGCCCGACTACGACATGCCAGAGCACCGGGTTGGAACGGGAGAACCGTTCGAGCCGGCAGCACGCGCGGAGAGGACGCTCGCCGCCTGGTATACGAACGCGCTGGGTCTCATCCGCGAGACGGTCGCCGGGGACCCGGGCGCCTCTCCCATCCGCACGTGGCCGCACCACTTCGACATCGCGTCACTCGTGGCGGTCGGCGCCGAGTGGAGCGCCGCAAGCCATCCCGAGAGGGCCGTGGGTGTGGGCCTTTCACCTGGCGACGCCACTTACGCCGAGCCGTACTTCTACGTCACCGTCCGGCCACATCCGGATCCGGAAGGCCTGAACGACATCGACGGTCCGGGATATTGGCACACCAAGGGGTGGATCGGGCGCGTTCTCACAGCCACCGCCCTGATGGCGTTGGGCGACGAACGAGCGCGGGAGGCGGCAGCGCGCCGCTTCTTCGAGACCGGCCATGCCGAGGCGATCCGCATTCTGTCGGGGGTATACGCGAACCCGACGGAGGAGGGGGAAGGCGGGCATGCCACGGACGACGAGTCCGAGTAAAGGGAGGCTATCCGGCGTCGGCCTGGAGGAAGCGCCAGCGGAGCTGGAGCGGGAACCACGCCAGGGCGGCCAGCACGAGAATCGCGACTCCGAGGGACGAGCTCGTCAGCCCCACCCGATACCCGAACGCCAACAGCGGAGTCGTCACCGCGCCCGCGGCCTCCATGCGCTGCAACGTGACAATCACGCCGAACAGGCTCCCCAGGATGCCGCTGACCGCGGCGAAGCCCCCCCAGAAGATGACGGCGTCGACCCACGCCTTCGTCCGTAGGTCCGGCGACGCGCTTTTCCCGACCAGCCGGAGCGTCGACCACAGCGTCAAGACCACCACCGCGATCAGCGAAAAGAGCATCGCCCACTTCATGAAGCCGAGATCGCCCCAGAGCCTTCCCATCCCTCGTCCTCCTTTTCAGAGATTCCGAACCCGTTCGAGTCCCAGCACCGCCGCCGACTCCCGTAGCAGCCAGTCCCGCACCTGGGGCTGAGGTCGTCTCTCCGTAGGTCAGCGGACGCACGCAGCGCGACCCCTAGTGGACCGTGTACCCCTCGCTGACGGCAACCACCGACCGCTCGAGCTTCTCCAGGTAGTCGTCCAGGTCCTCGGCCGCGATCGGCGCACCATGGATGGGCGCCACCCAGGACACGGGATGCGCGTCGAACATTGCCCGGAGCGCGTCCATTAGGAGCGCTGGATCCACGTAGCGCAGCCAGACGATCGTGTCCTTGTGGAAGTCGTGAATGGCTTCCTCGGAGATCCCGGCCGCGTAGTCGCGCGACGTGAAGCCGGTTTCCCCTTCGGCGTGGTAGATCCCGAAGCCGTCAGCGGCAAACATCACGCGCGACGCCTCGTCGTAGATCCAGCTCGTGTGCGAACGGTCGGCGAGCGGAGGATCCAGGAACCGGAACGTCCGGCCGAGGACGTCGAGCGAGCCGCCGATCCGGCTGCGCCTGGCGTAGGGCAGGCCCTGCGCGGCGGCGTCCGCGCAGGAAGCCACGATCTCGAAGTCTCCCCAGAGCCGGCGGAAGTCCGGGACGTTCCCGGAGTGGGGGTAGTCCGAGTGCGAAAGTATCATCGCGCCGATGCCGCGTCCCGCGGTGGCTTGGGTGATCCGCCGCCTGAGCCGCTCGCGGTGATAGAACGAGCCGGAGTCGATGAGGATCGAACCGGCAGGCGCCTCGACGAGGTAGACGGAGACGTGCTCGAAACGCCCGTCCGGGAGGGGAAAGGCCTCGGCGATCCAAGACACGTCTCCCGAGAGCTCGACCGCCGGATCCGCCATCAAAGCACCCCGACGCGGCCGGTATTGTGCACGCGCTCGACCACGCCCTTCATGAGCTGGATCAGGCGTTGCGGCTCCCGCCGGATCACGGGCCCGTGCGAAGGCGCGATGATCAGAGGGTGGAGTCGCATGAGCACCATGTCGGTCTCGGCCTTCATCTTCTCGACGTCCGCGTACTGGAACCAGAACATGACGCGCGCGTGGAACTCGTAGAGGCGATCGACGAGCTCGTCGTCCGGCGTCTCGGGATCCACTACCTCGTCCATGAACGACAACCCCTCACCATCGAGGAGTGGAAACCCCAGCCAGTCGACGGGGAAGAGTGTCCCCGTGGTCTCCTCGCTCATCCACACCGAGAGCGCCGCGTCCAGGAAGGTGGCCTCGTGGAACTGGATGAGGGGGCCGCCCAGATCCAGGTAGTCGCCCACACCCACCCGGAGGGAGTCCTCCAGATGGTAGAGCTCGTGGGTGGCAGGCTCCCGCGGCGCGACGAGCCGTGCCTCGGGATACCGCCGGAGGATCCGGGCCGTGTTGCCGGCGTGGGGAACGTCCGGGTGTGACACGACCAGGTAGTCGAGCGGGCGGTCTCCCAGAATCGACTCGAGCTCCTCGATGATCTGGTCCGAGCCCAGAGGCGACAGCGTGTCGAACAGCAGCGACTCGTTGCCGACGACCAGAAAGGCGTTCTGCGGGACGTGGACCGTGCGGTCGCGATCGAACCAGGGCGCACCCCGCCTGAGCAGGCTCTCCCCGATCTCCGTCCGAGCCGGTCCCAGTTCCTGAATCCAGTGGATTCCCTGCGCGATTTCCCGTGACACGGCCGCGAAGGTATGGGGTCGCGGCCGGCTCGTACAGTGCCGCCGGAACCCGCCGAATGCATTCGGGTCCGACCATTGCAGGGATCCTCGACCGGAGATGAGAACCGATGTGGAACGGAAGAACGGATTCGCGGCCCGAGGCGGGAGTTGGCGGCTCGGGCATGCCGATGCGTGCGCTCAGGCGGCTCGCGCTCGTGGCGGTCGTCGGCTTTGCGGCTCCGGCCTGCGCCTCCTCCGCTCCGGAGGGAAGCCCGTTCGCGGGGGATCGCGACGTGCGGATCCGGCTTCACGTCATCAATCTCAACTTCGCGGACGCCCGCCTCTACGCGCACCGCTCATCGCAGAGGATCCCGCTCGGGTCGGTGACGGGGAAAGCCGAACGGACGTTCACCCTCGACTGGCCTCTGTCCCTCCCGCTCCGAGTGGAGATCGACCTGTTGGCCGGCGGACGATGCATCACCAACGAGCTGTCCGTGGATCCCGGCGACGTGATCGAGCTTCAGATCGCGTCCGCGGGGCTGCGCGGCCTCTGCGAGTGACGCTGCCGGGCGTGCGTTTCAACGGAGGCTCTCATTCCTAGCGACCGCGGCCCTCGCCGCTTTCGCGTGCGGCTATCGAAGCGTGCCCGAGTGGGCGATGCGTTCGCGCGGGCGCTCGCAGAGGCCCGTGCCACCGTGCGCCAGAACGAACGCGGCCTCCGTCGCTCCCGGGATCCGGAGTACCTGCACCAGCTGCGCGTCACCATTCGCGGAGCCCGGGCTCTGACCAAGCCCCTGCGCGACATCTACGGCCGGTCCCGGGTTGCGCGGCTCGTGGACGAGTGGGGTTGGCTCGCGCGATTGACGGGGCCCACGCGCGACCTCGACGTCCTTGCCGAGTCCCTGCCGCGCTACGCGCGTGAGCTCTCGGTTGAGGCCCGGACCGACCTTCAGCCTTTCGTGCGGGTCGTCGAGGCGCGCCGCGAGGCCGCTTTGGACGAGTTGCTCGAGCATCTGGACTCCGTTCGGTATCGGGAGCTCTTGGCCGATTGGAAGGACTTCACGAACAAGGGGGCGCTCAAGGGCCCGGCAACTCGCGGCTCCGCGAAGCGGCGCATCCGTGAATGGACGTGGCGCCGGTACCGCCGGACCCGGGCGAGCCTGGTCCGGCTGCGCTCTGCGTCGTCGCCGGAAGAGCTGCACCGCGCCCGCATCGAGCTCAAGAAGCTGCGCTATCTGGTCGAGTTCTTCCGGTCTCTTTTTGGACGCGGCCCGACGCGCCGGGTCCTGAAGCCGCTGAAGAAGGCGCAGGACACGCTCGGCCACCTGAACGATCTGACGGTCCACCGCGCGCTACTCCGGTCGATGGCGCGCACGGTGCACGATACGTCGCCACTCCCGCCCGAGACCCTTCTCGCAATGGGAGAGCTGTCGGCGTTGTTGGACCGGGAGAAGACGGAGGCGATGCGCACCCTACGCGCTCGGGTCCGACCCGTGATTCGCCGGAAAGCCCGGCGTGCGTACGCCGAGCTCTACCGGCGCTGACAGCGGGGACCCCCTTGGGGCCGTCTACCCTCCCTGGGACGTCACCCAGCGATACATGCCGCGCACGTTGAGCTCGAACCACTGGTCGTAGTTGAGCCAGTCCGAGTACTGCTCCAGCCGGATGGACGCCGCCGCCTCGTCCTCGGACAGCCCGGCGGACACGGCCTCCTGGGCCGCATCCCGTAGGTCGTCGTAGTAGGCGATCTGGCGCTCCACCGAGGCCTTGTCGCCGTTCTCTCCGTGGCCCAGGACGATCACGTCGAACGGCAGCTCCGAGAGTCTCCGCAGGCTCTCGAACTGCCCCGGGAACGAGAAGCTCGCGAGGTCCTGGTAGCCCATCCGGTCGTGCGACACGAAGTCCACCGCGAATGCGATACGGTCCTCCGGAAGCAGCGCCACGACCGAGTTGTCGCTGTGGTTGGGCCCCAGGTAGTGGAGCTCGATGGGGCGCCCGCCGAAGTGGAGCGTGAGGCGATCGCCGAACGTGAGATCGGGCGGGGGCTGGGCCGGGTCAGCGCGCGCGGCGAGCGGCGCCGCCGCGTTGGCATGTGCCACGATCGGGGCCTCCGCGCCCAGCGCTTCCATCAAGGCCGGCGCCCCGCTTGCGTGGTCTGCGTGCTCGTGGCTGTAGACCACGGCAGCCAGCGGCTGGCCGGGTGCAACCCGCGCGATCTCGGCGGCCATGGCACGGGCATCGTCCATGGAAATCGGGTCGAAGGCGACCACGCCCGCGTCGGTGACCACGAACATGGTGCGATGTGACGCGTTCTCGAATGCGAACACTCCAGGACCGACCTCGGTCGTCCGGTGCACGCCGCTGGCGGGTGCGTCTCCGCCCTCGCCAGCCGCACAGCCCGCGCTCGCGAGCGCAATCGTCAGCCCGACCATCGCCACCGGCCATCTGCGTACACACCAATCAGCTCTCATCGCTCAACGCCTCCAGCACCAGTCTGATGAACTCGTCTACGTGCTCGTTCCCGTCCACCCAGCGGGTGGCGGTCACGATGCCCAGCTCGGGCTCCACCCAAATCACGCTCGTGGAGCCTGCCCCGAGCGCGAAGTAGCTCGTCTCGGGCGCGCTCGGAAACTGCGTCCGATTCGTGTTGAGCCACCACATGAACCCGTAGTTGGGTTGGACGCTCGATGGCGTAGTGGCCTGGCGAATCCAATCCTCGCTGACGAGCTGCCGGCTCTGCCAACGCCCTTCGCTCTCGAAGAGCAACCCGAAGCGCGCGTGGTCGGCCGTCCCGATGAAAATGCCGCCGCCCCAGTGCCCACCGCCGCTCACCGACTGCACACGCACGCCGTCGATCTCCGTCCAAGACGTCTCGTACCCGTGCCAGCGCCAATCGCCGGAGGCGCCGATGGGGTCCATGATCTCTTCCTTCAGGACCTCTGGAAGCGGCCGCTTCCAGACGTGGAGGAGAGCGTATGCAAGCAGGTTCACGCGCACGTCGTTGTATTCCCAGAACGTGCCGGGCGGCTGGAGCTCGCGGTCGATCCCCATGCGCCGATCCGCCTGGTCCGGCTTCTCCCAGAGCGTCCCCTCCCACTCGCTCGTCTGCTGGAGGAGCATGCGCCAGGTGATGGGCGCATTGTGCTCGGAGGCGAACGTGCCGTCCGTCACGTACTCGGACACGCGGTCGTCCAGATCGCGGATCAGCCCCCGGTCGAAAGCCAGACCGGCTACGGTCGAGAGGTAGCTCTTGGTGACCGAGAAGGTCATGTCCACACGATCGGCGTCACCCCATTCGGCGACGAGATAGCCGTCCTTGACGATCAGACCGTTCACGCCCCCCCGGTTCCGGGTCGGGCCCACGATCTCCTGATAGGGCTGGCCCTCGAAGCGGTCACGCAGGTACTGCCCCGGATCCGACGGCATGGATGTCTCGTGCGCGCGCGTGTACTCGATGGCGCGCTGGAGCGCGTTGGTGTCGAAGCCCGCGGCCAGCGGCGACCGGGTGGGCCACTCGCTGGCCGTGGGAAAGACGCGCTCGAGCGGTGGCTGGGACTCCCTTGTGTCGGCGCAGGCCGAGACTGTCACGACGCCGAGCACCGTGCAGAGGGCCGTTCGGAGGGCCGTTCGGAGGGCCGTTCGGAAGCGAGCCGCGCCGGACATCTCGGGAGAGCATGCTGCCGGCGTCCGGCCGAGGGCCCGGCCGGGTGCTGATCGACTTTCCATGCGCCATCCTATGCGCGCAACCGGGGGTCCGTCGAGGACGGGGCTTGAACCTCACGTTACGTTAGGTCTTAGACTGATTGACGACGTTGATGGACCTCGTCGAGAGGAGGACATGGGAGGAAGCCTGAAGGTGGGAACGCTGGCCGAGCGCACCGGTCTGACTGTGCGCACACTCCACCACTACGATCAGATCGGACTGCTTCGGCCCTCGGGCCGGACGCGGGCGGGACACCGCCTGTACGACCTGCGATCGGTGGGCCGGCTCCAGCAGATCACCTCGCTCCGCCAATTCGGCTTGTCACTGGACGACATTCGGGCCTGCCTCGACGGCGGCCCGATGGAGCCGGCCGCGATCCTGTCTCGGCACATCGCCCGGCTCGAGGAGCGCATCGCGGCCGAGCGCCGACTGGCCCGCCACCTCCGGTTGATCGAGACGCGCCTCCGAGAGCGGGGTGCGGCCACCATGGACGAACTGCTCCACACCATCAGGGAGACGGTCATGTTCGAGAAGCACTACACGAAAGAGCAGCTCGACAAGCTCGAGGCACGCGGCCGAGAGGTCGGCCAGGAGCGGATCGAGGAGGTCCAGCGGGAGTGGGCCGAGCTGTTCCGCGGGATGGAGGAGGCGATGAACGCGGGAACCGATCCGTCCGACCCGTCCGTCCAGGCGCTGGCCCGCAAGGGAGTGGCCCTGATCGCCGAGTTCACCGGCGGCAACGCGGGCATCGAGCGCTCGCTGGGGAACGCCTATCGGGAGGAACAGGGCGCCATGCACCAGGCCTGGGGCGTCTCGGAGGAGGTCGCCGAGTACTACGGACGCGCCATGCAGGCGCTCCGGTCCGGCTGACGACCGCGCGGAGGCGAACGGCGGCGCACGGATGCCCGTGCGCCGCCGCGGCCTCCAAGAGACCTGACTACCTGAGACGCGGATTCGGATAGGGTCCGAGCGGCACCAGCGAACGGATGCCGAACGCCCGCGAGAGCCCGACCGTGAACCCGAGGTTGGGCACCGACTCGGTCCAATCGTCGACCCGAGCGAATACGCCTACGTCGAGCACCGATCGCTTGCTCATCTGGATACGGGTGCCGAGATCGACCCACACCCTGGCCTCCCCCTCGCTGGGCAACTCGATGAACACGTCGCCGGCGATCAGCCGACTGGTGAGCCCGAGAGCGCGATCGAGCGCCAGCCCAACCTCCCACCCCTCGCCTCCGTCCACCGCACTGGCCCAGCGGTACCCGCCGTTCACGTGCGCCCGTGTGCGGCCGAGCGTGCGCGTGAGCATGGCCTTCAGCCGTCCTTGAGCGTCTTCTCCCGACACATCTCCGGTCCCTGGAACCTCCAGATCGGCTCGGAACGCTAGAGCGGGGCTCCGGCGGCCCTCCTGGTTGAGGTTGTAGAGGATGTGGGCCGCGACCTCTTCGATCCCGGACCTCGACACCCCGTCCTCGCGCTCGAGCGAGAAGTGGGTCTCGACGCCGAACTGGCCGTTCCGGAACAACCCGGTCTTGAGCTCCAGGACACTCCCCCAGGACAGGTCACCTCCTTCCAGGCCGGCGACGCCGCTTCCGAGTTCCCACTCCCACTCTCGGAGCTTGATGGGATAGGCGTCCTCGACCCGGAGAGGCCGGCCCTGGTCCAGGTGGCGATAGTCGTCCTGCGCCGCGGCGTGGCGCGGCGTCCCGGCTGCCGCGGCGAGAGCTGCCAGCGAAGCCAGCGAGACCAGCCAGGCCACCATGGCGACGCCGGCAACAAGAGGTGTCCGCCTCCCGGCCGCCGCGCTCGGGCCGCTCATGATCCACCTCCGTGCCCGTCGTGCCTCATGCCTCCCATCATCGGCATCATTTCGGCGTCCGGATGACCTTGGGGAAGCCAACTGCCGTCCGGGAGCTCCGTCGGGATGGTCATTGCCCGCATGGGCATTTCTGGCATGTGCTCCATCATCATGTCGTGGGACATCTCCGGCGGTACCACCCACTCCTGGTTCTGATAGAGCATCTGCTGGAGTAGCCGCTCGATCTCCGCGCCCTTTGCCCGCTCGGGCACCGATGCCGCAACCATGATGTCGTTCACCACGTCGTGCATCATGTGCAGGTTGTCGAAGATGTGAGCGGCAGCCGGGAACATCGCGCCGAACTTCGGAGCCGTTTCGGCCGTGAGCGGCATGTAGGTGGGTGGATTCACCAGCACGGAGTCCGCGAACACACGGAGCACCCGATCGAGCTCACGTGACCGGGCGTCCGGATCCTCCTCCATCAGAGCCTCGTAGATGGCCGCGTGATGCCAGTGGTAGGCCCAGAGGATGCCGTTCACGCCGGGGAAGCGCTCCGCGAACGTCGCTGCCCAGGTCCCACCGCCGAGCATGAAGGAGTGCCCGTAGCCCCTCGTCGAAAAGGCGGCGCCCGCGCGACTCAGATAGTGTGCAATGGCGGCTTCGCCCGCCGCGCGTTTGTCCTGCACGCGGTCGTCGGACAGGATGTCGTAGAGCTGCGCGTGCAGGTGGTGGGTCCAATCCATGGCCGATGCCGTCCGATGCGCGATCCGCGCCCAGTCGGGCGCGATCACGTCGATGGGCGGCTCGTACCTGGGAGGCTCGGCAACCAGATCGCGTATTGCGCCGTCGGCAGCCGCCAACCTGGCCTCGAGACCGTCCTGGCCGGCGAGTCCTTCCTCGTAGACGATGAAGTGCGCGTAGTGGGCCGCGTAGAAGCTCCGCGCGGCCAGTTGGTGCGTCTGGTAGAACGCGTGGTTGTAGTCAGCGGGAAGCCAATACTCGGCGTTCCGCTGCACGATCTGGGCGTCGGCGGTCACCGCCGCTCCCAGCGAAAAGACGAATGCCCAGGCGATCGAACGTCGCACGGGACCTCCAGGGTAATGTGTGAGCGTGCCTGCGAAGCGGATCAGGCAGCCATCCTGGGAGGTGGCGTCGCGATGCGGGCCGGCACATCGAAGAGTCCCCCGGCCGAGGGCCTGCTCCGGCGTGCGCGAACGGACATCGATTCACTCGACCGGGTCCCGAGCGCACGGAGCGCCGTGGCAACCGTACTGCACGCGGAATGGAGCGCGCAGCTCCCCTGCGGGCAGTGGGCACACGCGGTCGTGAGCGTGGGTGTGGCGGCGTGCGCCCGTGCGTCCCGCAAGGACGATCCGTCCGAGACCGGAGCGGTTCCGTGAGCGTGGAGCGGGGCTCCCACACTGGAGTGCCCCACCGTGGAGCGATCGTGTGCGCCCGGGCCGTCGTGCTCTGCGTGATCGCACTCGAACGCCACGAGTGAGCCTGCGCTCGCCGTGCCCCACAGCATCAACACGGCCGCCAGGCCCGAAGTCCACCGCACCCATCGGGGCGTCGGCCGGTTGGCTCGCCCTCCGTGCCCGTTCGACATGGACGGAAGCTAGCGTCAACCGGAGTCGTCGTGTACTCGGCCCAGCGGGGCGCTCCTGAGGCGCGCTAGGGCCAGATCCCGCGTTCGGCGTAAATGTGCGCGATCTTGTCGATCGCCAGGATGTAGGCCGCTGTCCTGAGGTCGACGTCGTGACGCTGCGCCACCTCGAAGCTGGCATGGTGCGCGCCGACCATGGTGTCCTCGAGACCGGACCGGACGAGGTCCGCTTCGCTGGGCCCCACGACCGCCGCGTCGATCATCGCCTGCTCGAACCTCCGATCCGTCAGGCTCTCGACGGCCCTCATCATCCGGAGATTGCTGGCCTCGTCGAATCGCTTGTCCATGCGGCCGAAGCGCACGTGCGAGAGGTTCTTGAGCCACTCGAAGTAGGAGACGGTCACTCCGCCCGCGTTCAGGTACATGTCGGGCAGGATGAGCGCGCCCCGCTCGAGCAGGATCTCCGCCGCTGCAGCGGTCGTTGGGCCGTTGGCCGCCTCCGCGATCATGGGAGCGACGACCCGCTCGGCGTTCTCTTGGGTGATGACGTTCTCGATGGCCGCGGGAACGAGGACGTCGCAGTCGGCCTCCAGGAGCTTGGAGCCCTCGGGCACGTCCGTGGCTCCGTCGAAGCCGAGGAGGGATCCCGTCTCACGGAAGTAAGCGGTGGCCGCATCCGGATCGATGCCGTCCTCGGCATGGATACCGCCGTTGTACTCGGCGAGCCCGACGATCTTCGCGCCGGCCTCGTGGAGGAAGTGTGCGGCGTGGAAGCCGACGTTCCCCACACCCTGCACGACGATCCGCTTGCCTTCGAGGCCCGGCGGAAGCCCCAGTTCCTGCATGACGACTGGATCGCTACAGGCCTCTCGGATCCCGAAGAAGACCCCGAGCCCGGTGGCCTCGACGCGACCACGGATCCCGCCCTGCGCCAGCGGTTTGCCGGTCACGCACGCGGCCGATTCGAGCTTGCTCGGCGTGAGCTGCGTGTACGTGTCTACGATCCACGCCATCTCCGCGGGACCGGTCCCGTAGTCCGGCGCCGGGACGTCGATCCCGGGTCCGATGAGATTCTTCGAGACGAGCTCGAACGTGTAACGCCGCGTAATGCGCTCCAGCTCACCCTCGGAGTACTGACGGCGGTCGATTCGGACGGCCCCCTTGGCGCCACCGTACGGGACGTCCACGAGGGCGCACTTGTAGGTCATGAGCGTTGCGAGCGCGATGACCTCGTCCTCGTTGGCGTGCGGTGAGTACCGGATCCCTCCCTTCACCGGGAGCTTGTGGACACTGTGTTCGGCCCGCCAACCGTGCATGACCTCGATGGTCCCGTCGTCGCGCCTCAGCGGGAACGTGAACGCGTAGATCGAGTTGCAACTGCGTATCTGCTCCAGGAGCCCCTGCGGATGCTCGGTGTGCCGGGCCGCCTTGTCGAAGTAGCGGTCCACCTGCGCGACGAAGCTGACCTCGGCCATCTCAGGCTCCTGCGGAGTGGATTGAAGGGCCCGAATCACGACGGCAATCCTGGCCCGCCCGGTTCATTACGGGCTGTCCGGGTCCGGGACCCCCAAACGTGACGGGACCGGGCACACGAGACTCGGCCCGAACCTACGGCGCTGCGGGATCAAGCGCAGGCCGGCAGACTCAACGTCCCCGCCGGTCCCGCCGACAATCCCCTCAGGATCCCCCGTCCCTTCGTCGAGGGTGGGTCGCAGGCCGGAGAGTCGATTGATCGCAGCCCTCGATCCCGATAACGAATTGGAGCGCCTGGCGGCGCTAGACTCCTACGCGATCCTCGACACCGACCCGGAGGAGGCCTTCGACGACCTCGTGCAAGTCGCCGCGCGCATCTGTGAGACGCCGATCGCGCTGGTGAGCCTGATCGACGAGCACCGGCAGTGGTTCAAGGCGCGTGTGGGCTTCGACGCCTCTGAGACCCCCGCGACGTCGCGGCTCACACCATAGGCATTCATCGACAGCCGTACGATCCGGCGGCACTCCTGACGAGCGTGCATGAGGCCCTAGGCGTGGCAGCCGTCCCGGAGCGGACCGGGGCAGGCCCAGCGATAGCGCGCCGCTCTCGCCAGCGGTCATCCGCAACCGCAAACTGGCGAACCGGCCATCGACTCCCGAGGTTGCCGGGTCCCTGATCCCAGCGGAAGTCGACGGAGTGCGCGGCGCGCTGCGCGCCCCTTCCGACGCACCGAGTGGCGCAGAGTATCGGTTCATGCTCTGGGCTGGGGACGGCGACCCCGACACCTTCCGCATGCGCATTTGGTGGGAGGACGGGGGCGGGTCGAGACCGACCTATACGACAACGGCATCAAACAGGAGGTCGGAGGGGGCTCCATCGTGATCCACAAGAAGTAGGGGGCTCCGCGGAGTTGGACGTAGCCGTTCCGCGCGTCCCAGACAGTCCCGTTCCGGGCGCGAACTGCACGCTCCCTGAGCGATCGGAGGCATGCATGTTGGAGAACGTCAGGTGAGCGAGCCCGCGGGCACGTCGTCGAATGGCGGCTCCGCCGACGCCTCGAGTGGGTCGTCCCAGGATGTCTCGCGTGGCCCACGCACGCACGGGACGGTCGCGCGGCTCTTCCACTGGGCGGTAGTGCTCATGGTGGTCGTGCAGATCCCCGCCGGCATCGCGATGACCAGTGAGCCCCTCGGCGGCTTCGCGGACCCGCTCTACATCCTCCACAAGGGCCTCGGCAGCGTCCTGTTGTTGGTGGTGGTGGCGCGAGTGCTCTGGCGGATTACCCACCGGCCGCCATCCTTCCCCGACTTCATGCCGCCCCGCGAGCAGCGAATCGCCCATCGCACCCACATGGCGCTTTACGCGCTGCTACTCGTGATGGTCCTGAGCGGCTACGTGCGCACCGTGGGTGACGGCTATCCGATCGAGCTCTTGAACGCGATCGGCGTCCCTCCGCTGCTTCCGTCGATGCCGCGCCTGGCTGCGGTGATGCTCGTCGTCCACCAGTTTGCGGTGATCGGGCTGGTCGGGCTGGCGGCCGTGCACGTGGCGGTCGTGCTCAAGCACCAACTCGTCGATGGCAACACCGTGCTCGAGCGGATGTGGCCACCGGTACGGAAGAGCTGACGCACCCCATCGTCGCTGCGTGACCTCCCGGCCGAATACGGGCCGGCCGGTCAGGCGCCGTTCAGCCGTTCGTGGCGTACGAGCCAGACCAGGTCGACCGCGAAGGAGTAGCAGAGCATCAGCAGGCCGGCCGCGAGCACCGAAACGGCCAGCACGTAGGGGATCACGGGACCGAGCGCCACCAGCAGGACGATGCCCTGAACCACGCATACGGTCTTGCGGCGGAAGCTCTCCGGCAGCTCGGCCGCCAGAGCGGGCCGGATCCACCCCGCGGCCACGAACCCGTAGCGCATGATGCCGATCAGGAGCACCCAGGGTCCGGCGCGGCCACTCGTCCACACGAGGACCGACAGCGCCAGAATGAGCGCCGCGTCGAGCTCCATGTCGAACCGGGCGCCGAACGGGGTGCCCGTGCCCGTCGAGCGGGCGACCCGGCCGTCGACGCCGTCCAGGACCAGCACCACCGTCGAGAGCAGGATGATCCACCAGTACGCCGCATCGCTCTGCGGACCGGGATGGAGGGCGAGCGCGCCCACCGGCATCGCCAGGCATGCCCGGGCGAGGGTCACCCGGTTGGCCGGGCCCAGGCCCGGGCCCGGCAGTTCGGCGGGCGCGCAGACGAGCACGATCCCGGCCAGCGCTCCGTAGAGCCCGAGCGCAGACCAGAGCCGGCTGGTCGGATCGTCCAGAACCCACCACGTTGCCAAGGTGATCGCGCCGACCAGCACGAGACCGAAAGACAGGTCGACGGCAACGGGGACCAGGCGGTCGCGAGTTCGGGAGTATCGTCCCTGCCCCACATTCGCTCCGTTGATGTGCTGGCGGGGACGCGGTACCGCACCCCGGAGGACCTCTTTGTCAGAAGCCGCTCGCCAGTTCTGGATCACGTCTCCCGGACACGGAGAGATCGTGGCCCGCCCGCTGCCGGAGCGGCAAGAGGGCGACGTGCTGGTGCGCACGAGCTTCTCGGGCATCAGTCGCGGAACGGAGGCGATCGTCTTTCGTGGGGAGGTACCCGAGTCCGAGTACGGCTCCATGCGGGCCCCCTTCCAGGACGGCGAGTTTCCGGCGCCCGTGAAATACGGATATTCGAGTGTGGGCCGAGTCTTGGAGGGCCCGGACGCGCTCCGGGGGCGCGACGTCTTCTGCCTCTACCCGCACCAGGATCTCTTCCGCGTACCGGGAGATCAGGTGCACCCCCTTCCCAATGGCGTCCCCCCCGGCCGGGCCGTGCTCGCGGCCAACACCGAGACCGCGCTCAACGCCGTCTGGGATGGCGGCGCCGGACCCGGTGACCGGATCGTGGTGATCGGCGGGGGGGTGGTGGGCCTGCTGATCGCGTGGCTGTGCGACCGCACCCCCGGAACCGATGTCACCGTGGTCGACATCGATGTGCGCCGCGCGGACGTTTGCCGGGACCTCGGGCTGTCGTTCGCGCCGTCGGCGCCGGAAGGCGCTGACGCCGATGTGGTCTTCCACGCGAGCGGTCAGCCCGAAGGACTCCAGAGCGCCCTGGCCACCGGCGGTCCGGAGGCCAAGATCGTCGAGGTGAGCTGGTACGGCAGTCGCACGGTCCCGCTCGCGCTCGGGGAGGGGTTCCACTCTCGACGCCTCACCATCGCCAGCAGCCAGGTCGGGCGGGTGCCGCCGAGCCGTTCCGCTCGCTGGACACGAGCGCGACGACTCCAGACCGCGCTGCGGCTCTTGGGGGACCCCGCACTCGACGCGCTGATCTCCGGAGACAGCGACTTCGAGGATCTGCCCAGCGTGATGGAGCGCGTCAGCCGAGATGCGGCCGGCGTGCTCTGCCACCGCATTCGCTACCCCCACGACTGACGGCTGCCAGCATGTACAGCTTGAACGTTCGCGAGCATTTCATGATCGCCCACAGCTTCACCGGTGAGGCGTTCGGACCGGCCCAACGCCTCCACGGCGCCACCTATGTGGTCGACGCGACCTTCCGCAGGCGGGAGTTGGACACTGACGGGCTGGTGGTGGACATCGCCCTCGCCGGTGACCAACTGCGAGCCATCCTGGACGAGTTGAACTACCGGAATCTCGACGAAGTCCCGGCCTTCGCGGGACAGAACACCACGACCGAGTTTCTCGCGCGTGCGATCTTCGACCGGCTCGTGCAGGCCGTTCGGGACGGCAAGTTGGGCGAGGGAGCCAGGGGCGTCACTTCGATCCGGGTCAAGCTGAACGAGTCGCACGTGGCCTGGGGCAGCTACGAAGGGCCTGTGTGACGACGACCCGACTTCACTTCGTGGTCCCCGGCCCCCTCGACCAGCGCACCGGCGGGTTCCGGTACGACACGCGCATCGTACAGGAGCTCGTCGATCTCGGATGGCAGGTCATCGTGCACTCACTGGCGGGGACCTTCCCTGCCGGCGACGCGGAGGCGCAGTCCTCGCTCGCGGACACGTTGGCGGCACTCCCCGACGGAGCGCGGGTCGTGATCGACGGACTCGCCATGGGGGGCATGCCCGGTCCGCTCTCGGCGCACGAGGACCGACTCCGCATCGTTGGCCTGGTGCATCATCCCCTCGCCGACGAGACCGGTCTCTCTTCGGCCGAACGCCTGGCCCTGGAGCGCTCGGAGCGCATGGCGCTCGCTCGGTGCGTGGGCATTCTGGTCACCAGCGAATTCACTGCGCGACGCCTCGCTCGCTACGGCGTGCCGCCGGATCGGATTCGGGCCGTGAGCCCTGGAACCGATCCCTCCCCCCGCGCGCAGGGACCTGGCCCGGGAGAGCCGACGGCGCTCCTCTGCGTCGGCTCGGTAACGCCGCGCAAGGGGCAGGACGTGCTCGTGCGGGCACTGGAGGAGGTGCGCGAGCTTGCCTGGACGTGCACCTGTGCCGGCAGCCTGACGCGCGATCCCGGGTATGCCGCGGAAGTTCAATCGTTGGCGGCGCGGGCCCGGCTGTCCGGGCGGATCCGGTTCACGGGCGAGTGCGACGAGCGAGCGCTGCACGCCCTCTACGACCGAAGCAGCCTCTTCGTTCTCCCTTCGCACTTCGAGGGGTACGGCATGGCGTTGGCCGAGGCACTGGCGCGGGGGCTCCCCATCGTGAGCACGACCGGAGGCGCGATTCCGGAGACCGTGGTGGCCGACGCCGCCATTCTTGTCGAGCCCGGCGACGTCGATGCGCTGGCCGGCGCGCTGCGGTCGTTGTTATCGGACGTCGCCGACTCGCCAGGGTGCCGTGAAGCGCCCTCGGGCGCCCCTCGCCTCGAGGCGATGAGGGCGGCGGCGCGCGATGCAGCGGCCGCGCTCCCCTCGTGGGGCCAGGCCGGGCGGGCGTTCGCCCGCGCCTTGGAGGAGCTGGCGCCCAGTGTCCGGCGGGGACCGGCCTGATGGCGGAGACGTTCGACGCCGGCTGGTTGGCGCTCCGCGAGCCTGTCGATCATCGGTCGCGCTCGGAGTCGTTGACGCACAGGCTGGTCCGCTGGTGGTCGGAGCGGGGCGGGCGACGGGTGTTGGACCTCGGAAGCGGGACCGGGTCCAACCTCCGCTACTTGGCACCGCGCCTCGCCGGCCCACAGGAGTGGACGTTGGTCGATCACGACGGCACGTTGCTCGAGCTGGCTCAGGCGCCGCGGCCCGAGGTCACGCTCGAGCACGTGGTCACCGACCTCGCGCGCGAAGGGCCCGCGCGCGTCGCCGCCGCGGACCTCGTCAGCGCATCGGCCCTCGTCGACCTCGTCTCGGAGTCGTGGCTCCACGCACTGGTGGACGCGTGTTCCGAGGCCGCCGCGGGCGTGCTCTTGGCGCTCACGTACGACGGGACGGTCCGTTGGAGCGGAGGCGACGGCGTCGCCGCGACGGATCCCGTCGATCGGGTGGTACTGGACGCGGTCAACGCCCACCAGGGACGGGACAAGGGGCTCGGACCAGCGCTGGGCCCGGCCGGCGCCGCGCGGGCAGAGACGCTGTTCGAGGCACGGGGCTTCGCGACCCGGCTGGAGCCTTCCCCCTGGGTCCTCGGGCCATCCGACGCGGCCCTCGCCCGGGCCCTGCTCGAAGGCTGGGTCCGGGCCGCGACCCAGGAACGGCCCGATCAGGCCGAAGCGATAGAGGAATGGGCCGCTCGACGCCGTGCCGCCATCGACCGGGCCCGAACCCGCTTGGTTGTCGGGCACGTCGACCTTCTCGCGCTTCCCCCGTCGCCCGGGTCGGTCGGACCCAGCGCATCGTCCACCTGACCAAGCGCGAGAGATCCATGAGATGGGGTCCGCTCGCTCGGGTGTCCGCCCGATTCGCGGTGAGCGGCCTTCTGCTCGCGCTGGTCGCTCGGCTGCTCGACCTGGATCAGGTCATCGGCCGGCTGCGCACGCTGGAGCTTCGCTGGGTACTCCTGGCGCTCGTCGTATCGCTTGCACAGGTGATGATCCTCGCCTGGCGCTGGCGGTTCACGGCCTCCCGCCTCGGCCTCGAGCTCGACCGCCGCCGGGCGTTCGGAGAGTACTATCTGGGGATCTTCCTGAATCAGGTCCTACCGGGGGGCGTAGCGGGAGACGTGTCCCGCGCCTGGCGACACGCCCGCGCGACGTCACGACGCGGCACGGCGGTATGGGCCGTGATCCTGGAACGCGCCTCCGGCCAGGTCGTCATGACCGCCGTCGCGTTGCTGTGCCTGCTGGCCCTGCCAATGGCGTCGCTGGGCGCGCGAGCCACGTTGATCGCGAGCGTCATCGCGGTCATCGCGGCCGGGGTCGCTTTGCTCATCGCGGGGCCGGGCCGGCATGCCGGAATCCCCCACCGGCTCTGGGCCGACGCACGCCGCGCCGTGCTGGCCCGCGACGCCTGGGCTCCCCAGCTCGCCAGCGCGGCTATCCTCGTTTCGTCCTACGTCGCCGTGTACGTGATGGCGGCGCGCGCCATCGGGATCCCCACGCCGGTCACGGAGCTCCTGCCGCTCGTCCCTCCGGTGCTCATGACCATGCTGATCCCGGTTACGGTGGCGGGCTGGGGCCTCAGGGAGGGAGCGGCCGCCGGTCTCTGGGCCTTGGTCGGGCTCGGGGCCGAGGACGGCGCCGCCATCTCGGTCGCCTATGGGCTGATCGTGTTGGTGGCGAGTCTCCCCGGACTCGTCATGCTCCGTCGAGGGGCCGCCGCAGGTCGAGATCGAACAGGACGTCCCGCCCCAACCGGAACTGACGACTCGCCGGGCGAATCGCCCGATCGAGCGATACGATCGGGTCCAGCGTGAGCGAGGGTCGGCCCGATCCGATCAGGAGCGGCGCCACGGTGATGTACAGCCGATCGAGCAGGCCCGCCTGGAGGAACCGCGAGACCGTGATCCCTCCGCCCTCCACCAGGATGCGAGCGAGCCCCTCGGAGCGGAGCGACCGAAGCAGCTCCTCCAGGTCGAGGCCGGCAGCCTCCGCGCACGGCAGCCACAGGACATCCCCGTCCCATGCGCCGGCACTGGCGGGCGATGGGGCGCGTCGGACCGTGATGGTGCGAGCCGCGCCCTGCGAGAAGACCCGCAGCGCTGGATCCAGGCGGCCGTCGGGATCGATCACGACGCGGACCGGATCGCGTCCCGGGACCTTACGAACCGACAGCCGCGGGTCGTCCGCGGCCACGGTTCCGGCGCCCACGACGACCGCGTCGACCAACGCTCGCAACCGATGCAGTCGCTCGATGTCCTCCGGGCCCGTGACGAAGTGGGAGGCTCCGGACTCCGTGGCGATGCGGCCGTCCAGGCTTTGGCCGAGTTGCCCGATGACCACGGCGTCGGGGACCAGAACCGGTAGGTAGAGCTCGAGGAGCTCCCGGGCAGCCTCGGCCGGCTCGTGCGACGCCACCCAATCTCCGGTGCGCTCCAGCTCGATCCAGGCGTCGCCCACGGAGGCTCTTCGCACCTGTGGGAGTGACTCCTCCGCGGTCGCGCCGGCGTCGAGCTCGCGCAGCCGACGCACGAGGTCCCAGGCCAAGGCGACCCCGATGCGGCCGGCGTCGGTCACCGCGGTCCCGCCAACCGATCGAGCGGAAAGCCATGAGCGTCCTGGATCGACTCGGCCAGGGCGCGCCCGTAGTGCTCGACGAGTCTACGGCCCAACTCCGCAGTCGCCAGCCGGGCATCCCCCGTCGCGCCCCGGGGGTGCAGATCCTCGGCGAGCCACGAAAACGACGCCTCCGCCTCAGGCCCCAGCCGACGCAACGTGGATTCCAGCTCCACCCCCAGGGACTGGAACTCGCCGAGTCCTTGGCTGCTGCGAACGAGGTCGGGCCGCAGATGCAGCATCATCGCGGTCTCGATGGCGCCTCCGTGAAGTCCGTGGCGCCATTCCTCTTCTGGGAGCTCGACGCCGCGGGGGCGCTCGAATCGAAACCAGCTCGTCTTCACGACCAGGAGGTTGTGCTCCCGACGAAGGCGCAGTCCGGCCTCATCGAGCGCGCCCACGTTCCCCCCGTGGCTGTTGGTCACGAGCAGGCGCCGGACACCCGCACGCGCCAGCGACGCGCCGATCTGTACGACGACCTCGCCCAACACGCCGGCCGAGACCGTGAGCGTGCCCGCGAAGCTCGCGTGCTCCGAGCTCGCGCCCACCGGCATGGCCGGCAGCGCCCAGCAGGGAACGTCGGCCGGTAGAACGGCGAAGGCGGCCGCCAGCAGCCCCATGCCGATCTCCAGATCGGTCGAGAGGGGAAGGTCGGGACCATGCTGCTCGATGGCGGCCAGCGGCAAGACGACGACGGGGTCGCGCGCGACTGCGCCTTCGACCTCTGTCGTCGTGAGCGCCTGCCATTCGCGCACCCCACCGGGCTCCCGACCCCCGCTCACGAGCCGCGCGTCCCGCTCGTCCGAGGCTGGCCGCTCGAGAGGCGGGCGTAGATGTCGCCAGACGCGATACCGTTCGCGCCGCCCTCGAGCCAGGCGATCATCTCGCCCGCCGTCCGCCATTCGCCGAACAGGAACTCGCGCTGCTCTCCGGCGACGGCGTTGAACTCGTACGAACCGAGCTCGGAAATCCGGCGCACGCAGGCGCAGGAGCTCCCCAGATCTCCGCCGACGAACTCGACCGACAACCCCGGGACGGCGTGGCTGAGTCCAGCGAGCACCTCGGTCTCGAAGCCCTCCACGTCGATCTTGAGAAAGCGGGGGAGTCCATGCGTCTCGATCAGCGAGTCGAGCGTCACGATCGGAACCTCGATCCCGTCCCGCCAGTGGACGCCTCGGAAACCCGCGTTCCGCTCTCTTACCTGCTCTCGCCATGCAGCCGAAAGCGTCGAGACGGTCGGATGGCGCTCGCTGATGGACAGCCTACCGGTCCCGGTGCGCGCACCGACGGCTTCGGCCCGAACGGTCACCCGGTCGTTACGACCCACGAGCAAGCGCAGCCAGCGCGCCACGTGTGGCTGGGGCTCGAAAGCAACGACTCGCGCCCCCAGCGCGGCAAAGGCGGTGGCGCGGTCCCCGAGGTGGGCGCCGACGTCGAAGACCAGGTCGTCCGGCCCCACGAACGGGGCGTAGAGCCGCCGGAGGCCGCGCTGGCGCCCGGGACGCCAGTACGTGACGAGTGACCTCAGAAGTCCGACCCAGCGCCCCATCAGGGATCGACCTCCCGGAAGGACGGCGCGCTGTAGGCCCGCACGAACCAGTCCCGGAAATAGTCCATCCCGAGGACCGTGGGGTCCGGATCTGGCCAGGCACCCCGCACGAAGCCCCATGCGATAAACGGTTCCAGGAGCTCGGGGTCACCGCTGATCACGTGGACCGGCACCTCCCAGGAAGCCCCGTCCCCGGTGATGAGCGGAGCCGGTTGATGGTCGCCGAGAACGATCAGCAAGGTGCGGTCGTCGACGTAGCGCTCGGCGTACGCGGTCATTGCGTGGACGGCATATTCCACGGACCGCGCGTACTGCTCGCGCACCCGCTCAGTGTCCCTCCACAGGTCCTCGGGCCGTTCCCCCGCATCTTCCCAGCGGCCGAACACGGCTCCGTCCCCGATCGACTCCCAGTCGTCCAGGACCGGCAGGATGGGCGTCCAGGGCGCGTGACTGCTGATCAGGCCGACCTCGACGAGGAGGGGCGTCTGGCGCTGCTCCCGCAGCCTCTGCACGAACGACCACGTGAACTGGTCGGGCATGGTCACCCAATTCAGCGGCGGACCCGCGTACCCCAGGTTCTCGCGCACGAAGATCTCGTCATAGCCGAACCGGTCGCCTTCAGGCCAGGCCCTGGTGATCGCGGGCATGACGGCCACGGTGCGGTGGCCCAAACGCTCGAAGTCGTCGATCAGGGTCTCGCGCCCGCTCGCGAGCATCATGTCGTAGCGGAGCTGGTTGTCGAGCCAGAGCCCGCTCAACACGGATCCATGCCCGAACCAGGACTGCCCACCCTGACTGGGCGCGACCAGCCTGCCCGACACGACATCCAGTCCAGCGGCGCGAACCCGAGCCTCGAAGTCGTCCACTCGCGAACCCACCACCGGGGCATACCGTGGATCGTGGAGCGATACCATGCCGTAGGACTCCAGGAACGCCAAGATGACGTCCCTGCCTTCGAGGCGGGCGAGCAGCCCGGGTACGTCGGCGTAGCTTCCGCGTGAGCGGGACAGGTCCAAAGCGAAGCGATCCTGCGCCTCCCTGGTCTCCCAGAAGCGCAGCGCTTGCTCACGCACGAGCTGTACTGCCGGGAGACCGACCAGACGCTCCACCGCAGGGAGGTGGGCGGCGGTGAGCCCCATGCTCGCCCACGCGACGAGTGCCAAGGCGGCCACGCGGGTGGAGAGCGGGCTCGCTCGCGGTGAGCCCGGCTTCAATAGGCGAGCAACGGTCAGAATGACGATCACGAGGACGGCCGCCGCCACGATCCCGAGTCCGAATACGATCACGGTCGAGCCCAGGATTCCGGACAGAAGGTGTCCGACGGAACGGAGGAGCCAGAGATCCAGGTACAGGTTGACGGGACGCCCCAAGCTCAGCCAGGTCGCGCTGTCTCCCACTCCGACCAGCGCGACAGCGGTCACCGCCGTGGCGGCGAGCAGCGCGAGCGCCGCGCTCCACCACCGTATGGGCAGCAGGGCGAACCCGATGACCAGCACACCCGACTCGAACGCGACCCAGGGCGGGTCGATCCAGCCGATCCGGATCCACGACGGAGCGACCAGAAGAGCATTGACAACGAGGAAGGCGGCGAGCAGCCTAAGGAGCCGCGGCCCCGCTTGACCCTGCTGGGCGACAGTGCCCGGATCGCCAGGCTCCATCTTCCTTTGCCCACCTCGCAGTCCCGGGAGCACCGTGTCCCGCCTCCTGTCCCGACCCTTGATTGCCGCGTGGGCCTTCTCGGCGCTTGCCGCCACCGCATGCGAGGAAGGACCAGCGCCGAACTCCACACTACCTTCGCCGGCGCGCGCGGCCAACCCGTCCGGCCGGGTCGATCAGCTCGTCCCCCTCGGTCGCGAGGTGCTGCCTGAAACGCTGGCGTCTCACGTCGACGCCGTGGCTCGCGAGCTCGCGCGCAGCGCTTACCGTGCGCCCGCGTCCCTTCCGGACGTGCTGACCGCGCTCGATTACGACGCTTATCGGTCGATTCATCATCGGGCCCATGCGGCGCTTTGGAAGGGCGACTCGCCGTTTCAAGTCTTCCCGGCCCATCCGGGGTCTTCGTTCTCGAAGCCCGTGTTGCTCCACGTCGTGGATCACGATGGCACGACCCGCTTGCCGTTCGATTCCGGTGACTTCTCGTATGGAGAGGCGGCCGCTGGAGTACCGGTCGAATTGGCGGCCGGGGACGGGTTGCGCGTGGGCCATTCCGGCTTTCGCGTCCTCTACCCTTTGAACGACCCCCAGACGATGGACGAGGTCGCCGTCTTCCAGGGGGCCTCGTATTTTCGGCTCGTGGGGGCGGGGCAGGTTTTCGGGCTCTCGGCGCGGGGACTGGCCGTCGATATCGCGACGGGCGGCGCGGAGGAGTTCCCCGACTTCCGGTCGTTCTGGCTCGTGCGCCCGCGGCCCGGCGACACGACCCTCGTCTTTCACGCGCTCCTGGACAGCCCGTCCGTCACCGGAGCCTATCGCTTCGAGTTGGCGCCCGGCGTCCGGACATCCGTCTTGGTGGACGCCCGTGTCTTCGCCCGGCGCGACGTCGCCAAGCTCGGCGTGGCGCCCCTGAGCAGCATGTTCCTTCACGGGTCCCTGGAGGCCCGCTGGTTCGACGATGTGCGGCCCGAGGTGCACGACTCCGACGGTCTGTTGACATGGACTGGGCGAGGAGAGTGGATCTGGCGGCCGCTTTCGAACCGGCGAGGACTGCACGTCACGTCTCTCAGGGACGGGGACCCCCGAGGGTTCGGACTCGTGCAGCGACAGCGGGCGTTCGATCACTACCTCGATCTCGAGGCGGACTATCACCGTCGTCCCAGCGTCTGGGTCGACGTCGAAGAAGGCGATTGGGGCACGGGCGGGGTCGAGCTGCTCGAGATTCCGACCGATTCCGAGTTCAACGACAACATCGCCGCGTACTGGGTGAGCGACACGCCGCTCGGGGCGGGAGAGGAGCGGCGGTATCGATACCGACTCACGACGTTCGAGGAGCGCCTGGGGGTCCAAACGCTCGCGCAGGTCGGGCGCACGCGCATCGGCTGGGACGCGCTGCCGGGGGAGGCCGATCCACCGCCTCGGAGCCAGCGGCGGATCGTGGTGGACTTCGTCGGTGGGCCCTTCACCGATCTTGGCGCCGGCGCTTCCGTGCAGGCGGCGATCGAAACGTCGGCGGGACGGATCTCGGACCTGCGGACCCAGCGTCTCCCCTCCGGAGGCGGTTGGCGCGCATCGTTCCGGCTGGAGCCCGAGGGCGACCGGCCCGCCGACATGCGACTGTCGCTCACGCATGCCGACCAACCCGTGACCGAGACCTGGAGCACCGTGTGGTACCCGGCGGAGGGGCGTTGAGCGTACCCCTGCGTACCTCCGACCCCTGGACGATCCGAGTGCCCGTTCCAAAGGCGCGGCGATGGCTGTTCGCGGCACTGGTCCTCGGGACCACCGCATTCGGCTCGATCATGATGATCGGGATCGTGAGGGCGGCGGGCGTCACGATTCTGGAGATCGTGATCGTCGGCCTCTTCGTGCCCACGTTCGCGTGGATCTCGGTCTCCTTCTGGAACGCGCTGATCGGATTCGTGCTTCTCGCCGCCGGGCGGGATCCGCTGTCACTCGAGCGCGTCACGGCGCACGACAATCAGCTGCCCGGAAAGCACCGTCCCCTGCGATCACGGACGGCCGTCGTCATGCCCGTGCACAACGAGGATCCGAACCGCGTCGTGTCCGGGCTCGCGGCCATGATCGCGGCACTGGACTCGACGCCAGCGGCATCCGCCTTCGATTTCCATCTCCTGAGCGATACGACCGATCCCCGAGTGGCCCGAGCCGAAGAGGCCGCATGGGCCGCGCTCGGCGACAGTGTCGCCGAGTCCGGTCGACTGCAC
>JAHEKN010000264.1:0-439 GCA_024638305.1 Gemmatimonadota bacterium
ATAGACGCGCTGTCCGCCTTCGCTCCGCGTGGGTTCAACCACACCGTATCGACGCTCCCAGGCCCGGAGCGTCGCTGCGGGGAGCCCAGTCCTGCGCACGACCACCCGGATGGGGTGTCCCATCGAACCGTTCGGTTGCGTCATGGCCTAAGCATATGAATCGTTTAACCTTTGTCCAGGTCCGGCTCTAAACACCGAGCCAACGGCCCACGCCGAACGACCCGGCCGCGACCGATGCCGTCAGGACGGTCCCCCAGGCGAGGTCCACGACCACGACACGGACCGGAAACCCCTCAATCAGCGCGAGCGAGGTGAGGTCGAACGTGGCGTACGCGAAGAATCCGAGGAAGGCGCCCAAGGCGACGGTCCGGGCCAGCGATTCGTCGGCGAGGCCGGGGAGAACCGCGAAGATCAGGATTCCCAGGATGTACACGGCGTA
>JAHEKN010000264.1:454-3751 GCA_024638305.1 Gemmatimonadota bacterium
CCGCGCGAAGGAGATGGCCGAGGTGCTTTTGATAGAAGTCGACGGCCACGAGCCCTAGCCAGACGAGATCGATCGCGAAGAAGAGCACGGCTGTGAGGCCGTAGAGGGCCACGTGGGACCAGTTCATGAGCGCATTCTCGCTGAGTTGGTGGGGGAGCTGCCGGTGGGACTCAAAGATCCAACGACGGTTGAGTCCATCGCTCGACGTAACCCTTCACGTTCAACTTCCGGCGGGTGTTCGCGGAGGTCATGTAGCGGATCTTCCCGAACACGGGTCGCTCGGGACCCCAGGGGCGGTCGTAGCGTCCGAGCACCCAGAAGATTCCGCTGTACGAGTTGGGGTCCCGTCCGTCCACGGCGTATCGGTCGTTGAGCCGGATCATGACCTCGAGCGCCCGGCGTGGACTCTCCGTCCAGTGGAGGATCTTCTTGCCCCAGAGCATGCGCAGGTAGTTGTGGATGCGACCCTCGCTGCGGAGTTGATTCTGCGCCGCGTTCCAAAGCGCGTCGTGGGTCTCGGCCTGCTCCAGCTGCTGCTGTGAGTAGACGTACGGCCTCGGATCGGCTTCGTGCTCGGTGAGTGTCGTGCGGGCCCACTCCGGGAGCGACTCCCAGCGGTCGTAGTCTTCACGGTGAGCGCAGAAGTTCAGCCCGAGCTCCCGCCAGGTGATCGATTCGTCGAGGAAGGCCTCCGCGGCGTCGCTCATCCGCCACCAGCCGGAGCGCCGGCCGCTGGTCGAGTCCGAAACCGAACTGGGCGACCAGCCCTCCCGTCCGGCGACGGCTGCCAACACGTCGTGCGACGAAACGTGTCCGAAGTGGAGGTAGGGGGAGAGACCGCTCGTGGCGTCCGCCTCCGGCTGGTTCCGCTCCTCGTAGCGTCCCAACCGCTGTGCGACGAACCGCTCGAGGACCCGATCGGCCTCGGCGGCGCCACCTGGGTACGGCACCGGTCCCACTTGGTGGTCGATCGGGAGCCGCACCAGTCCTTCGGTCCCGCCTCCCAGGAGCTGGTCGTCGGCGGCCGGCCAGCGCGAGGCGATGCTCTCCGGCAGGCGAGCGGCACCCGGGAGGCCGCCGGCCAGCGGATCCCGGGTCGGCCGCAGGCTCAGGAACGGACGGACCTCCCGCTGAAGGAAGCGCCGAAAGTCGTACGCCCGGGCGAACACGCGGTCGGTCGCCCGCATGGGTAGGATCCCGTTCGAGTCCACCGCCTCGAGCCCAACCGGGGGAGCGAGCGCCTGCAGCTTCGTTGCGGCCGCCTCGACCATCCGCGGTAGGAAGAAGGCCGGAAAATCGTCTGTCACGACTGCGCAGGCGGGGCCCGCCAAGGCCTCGAGCAGGCCCTTGCCGTCACCGGGAGCAGCCTCGACATATGGGTGATACAGCACCCCCGTCCCTTCGAACGCGCGCCGGTTGTCCGCCATACCGTCGAGGACGAACCGGTGGATTCGGTCGCTGGCCCAGGGGTATCCCACACGGAGCGCTTCGAGCACCACCAGAGGCTTACCGAGCCGGCGGGCCAGCTCGACGGCCCTGTCCAAGGCGTAGTTCGAGCGCGGCCGGCGCGCGGCGATCATCCAGTAGAGCACGTATTCGCCCTCGGGGCGGATCGGTGCGCCGTTGAGGTGGCGGATCCGGAGGGCCGGCACGGCCGCCGATGTTACCGTTCCCGAAGCGGTCATGCTGCCGCCACCGCGGACACGGTCGACGTCCCGGCCGCCTGCTCCGCGATCTTCCGGATCATCCGCCGGAACACCAGCGAATGGAGCGGAAACACCAGGTACCAGTACGCCAGACCGGCGAGCCCCACCGGGTCGAACAGCGCGGTCTGTGAAATCGTAGTTCCCTCTCCGGAGGGGTGGACCTCGAACTCCAACCACGCTCGCCCCGGGAGCTTCATCTCGGCGTGTAGCCGGAGCAACCGACCCGGCTCGTAGGCCTCGACACGCCAGAAGTCCAGCGCGTCTCCGACCGCGAGCTCGTCCGGATGGGGCCGACCCCGCCGCACCCCGACTCCGCCGACCAGGAGATCCAGGAACCCGCGGATCTTCCACAGCCAGTCATAGGCGTACCACCCCCGCGCTCCCCCGATTCTGCGAATGGGTTCGAACGCCCGGTCGGGCCCGACCGGCACCCAGCGCTCCCGAACGTCGGCGAGCCGGTTGCCGAAGCGAGCACCGGCCCAGGTGCGTGCGTCGCCTCCCGACGAGAACGCGTCGTACCAGCGGCTCTCGGCGATCTCCCGCTCTTCGTTCCGCATAGCCGCGGCGATGGCGTCCCGCATTCCCAGCGGGCGGACCGGGAAGAGCTCGAGAGCCGAGTCGTCATGGACCACGCTCGGGTGCTTGATCGACTCCACGAGCTTGCGACCCACGCGGGCGTAGAGAGGGGTCACGAGACCGAGCCAGAGGCTCGAGAGTCTGGGCGTCAGCACCGGGACCGGGATCATGGTCCGCCGGAGCCCCCGCTGCCTCGCGTACTCCTTCATCAGCTCGCCGTAGGAGACCCGGTCCTGACCGCCGATCTCGACGACACGGCTGCCCTCGAGCGGGATGTCGAGAGCGCCGACCAGATACGCGAGCACGTCGTCGATCGCGATGGGCTGAGCTTCCACGTCGACCCAGCGCGGCGTGATCATCACCGGGAGCCGCTCCACGAGAGCACGGATCATCTCGAACGAGAGGCTGCCCGATCCGATCACGATCGAGGCGCGGAGCTCCAGGACCGGGACGCCGGCACCGTCCAGGATCTCACCGGTTTCCTGACGGCTGCGAAGGTGGGGAGAAAGGTCGTCTCCTTGCGCCAGTCCCCCGAGGTAGATGATGCGTCGGACGCCGGCGTTCCGGGCCGCAGCGGCAAAATTGCTGGCCGCCATCCGGTCCCGCTCCTCGAAGTCCGCGTCCGATCCCATCGAGTGGACCAGGTAGTACGCCGTGTCGATGCCCTCGAATGCGGCGGCAAGCGACGCCGGATCTAGAACGTCACCCCGGACGACTTCGGTAGAGGCGCGCACGCGCGGTACCAGCGCCTCCGGACGGCGGGTGAGGCAGCGCAAGGGGTCGCCGCGATCCTCCAGGACCCTGCGGAGCCTTCCCCCGACGTACCCCGTCGCACCCGTGAGCAGAATTCGTCTTGCCATGGATAAACGGTAATACATATACAAGTATTATACAAGTAATACACACCCCCGTTCTTCGTCGGCCGGTAATGCCGGGCAACGAAAACCCTTTGATAAGAAGCAGCGTCGGCATATCCGACGTTGGGACGGAGGGGTTGACATCTGCTGTATGTCTA
>JAHEKN010000085.1 GCA_024638305.1 Gemmatimonadota bacterium
GCTCACGGAGCTCCTCGATCTGGGCTTCGGGCGCTGTCGGCTCGTGGTCGCGGTGAAGGACGACCTGACCGTGTCCGCCCCCGGCGATATCCCGCCCGGCACGCGGGTGGCCACGTCCTTCCCGCGCCAGACCGAGCGCTACTTCAGGTCGCTCGGCACCGCGGTGGAGATCGCGGCCATGTCGGGGGCCGTCGAGACGGCCCCACACCTGGGGGTCGCGGACGTCGTCGTCGATCTCTCGTCGACGGGGTCGACGCTGCGGGTCAACGGGCTTCGCGAGATCGGCACCATCATGGAGTCCAGTGCGCGGCTGTGCGCGGGGCCTCACGTGGCGGCCGACAGCGCGCTCCAGGCGGAGACGGATGCCCTGGTGGCCATTCTCGAATCGGTGCTGCGGGCTGCGGGAAAGCGCTATCTCATGGCCAACGTCTCTCGCGACCGGCTGGAGGAGGTCCGCGGGGTGCTCCCCGGTATCTCGGGCCCCACGGTCGTGGACGTTCTGGACAAGGATTCTTGGGTGGCCGTGCACGCCGTGGTGGACACGGCGGACGTCTTCGACACCACGCTCAAGCTGAAGGCGCTGGGGGCCGAGGGCATCCTCGTCACTCGCATCGAGCGATTGATGCCGTGAGCGCCGGTGAGCGTACAGCCGGACCGGGCGCCATGGAGCGTGGGCGCGGACTCGCGGTATTCGGACCGCTCCCGGGTCTGGACCGGAACGAGCGCGCCCGCCTGCTCGATCGGAGCCCGCCGCGGGAAGACGACGTGGAGGGCGCGGTGCGCGCCATGCTCGAGCGGGTCCGTTCCGAAGGCGACGCCGCGCTTCGTGCGTTCGCCCGCACATTCGACGGGGTCGAGTTGGACGAAATCGAGATCCCCCGCGACCGGTGGGAGGCCGCGGCCGCTTCCCTGGACGACGAGGTTCGTCGGGCTCTGGAGCGTGCGGCCCGGAACATCGAGGTCTTTCACGCGGCCCAACTGCCCAGCCGGGTCGACTGCGAGCCGGAGCCGGGCGTGAAACTGAGTCGGCGCTGGACCCCGCTCCAGCGCGCGGGCGTCTATGCCCCGGGTGGCCGTGCGGCCTATCCCAGTAGCGTGCTGATGGGCGTGGTGCCGGCCCGAGCGAGCGGCGTCGGCGAGGTGGTGGTCTGCAGCCCACCGGGCCTGGACGGATCGCCACCCGCGACGGTGCTCGCCGCCGCGCACATCGGGCGCGCGGACAAGGTGTTCGCCGTCGGGGGCGCGGGCGCCATCGCCGCGCTCGCGTTCGGCACGGCATCGGTGCCGGCGGTGGACGTGATCGTGGGCCCGGGGAATCGCTTCGTGACGGAGGCCAAGCGGCAGGTGGCGGGCACGGTCCGGATCGACGGGCCAGCCGGCCCCTCGGAGATACTCATGTTGATCGACGACTCCGCCGACCCCGAACGCGTGGCGCTCGAGCTGATAGCGCAGGCGGAGCACGATCCCGATGCCGCGGCCGGCGCCGTGTGCCTGGGAGTGGACGACGCGAGGGCGAGCGCGTTGGCAGGGCGTGTCGAAGCTGCCCTCGAGAGGGCTACCGCCGCCGGAGAGCGCGGGGACGTGGTGGCACGCTCCCTCGCCGCACGGGGCTTCGTGCTCTGGACGGCCGACCCAGACGCGGCGGTCGCGTTCGCAAACGACTATGCCGCCGAGCACCTCGCCATCGTCGTCGCCGACCCGGAGACGCTCGCGGACCGCACCACCACCGCCGGTACCGTATTCCTGGGGCCGCAGAGCTCGGTCGCCTATGGTGACTACCTGACCGGCGCCAACCACGTTCTTCCCACCGAGGGTCGCGCGCGGAGCTTCTCCGGCCTCTCGGTGGACGCGTTCCTGAGGTCCCACACCGTCCAGCGGATCGACGGGCGCGGGGCCGCCGGGCTGGCCGGTCCGACCGCTGTCCTAGCGGAGGCCGAGGGACTTCCGGGCCACGCCGCCGCTGCCCGTGCGGCTGCCCGTGCGGCTGCCCGTGCGGCTTCGCGGAACGGGGGAGATGGCCGGCAATGACCTTCCCCCGACCCGACTACGAGGCCCTCGAGCGATATTTGCCCAATCGCACTCCAGTGGCCGTGGATCTTTCGGACAACACCAACCTCTGGGGGCCACACCCGGCCGCTGACCGCACGCTCCGCGAGATCGCGGAGAACGGAATCACCCGTTACCCGTCCGCGTACGCCGACCGTCTCCGGGATGCGGTCGCGGAGCGCTTCGGCGTCGATGCGAGCTGCGTGACCACCGGCTGTGGCTCGGACGACGTGCTCGATTCGGCCTTCCGGGCGGCCAGCGCACCGGGCGGGACGGTGGCCACGCTCAATCCCACGTTCTCGATGATCAGCGCGCTCGCGAGCATGAACGGCCTCTCGACCCACGCGGTCGACTGGGACCCGTGGGCCGGTCCCCCACCGCCACCGGAAGAGCTCGTCGGCACCGACCCGGACATCGTGTACGTCTGCCGCCCCAACAACCCGACCGGCACGGCGGCACCGCGCGGGTGGATGGACGACCTGCTGGCGCGCGCAGAGCGCCGCGGGACGCTCGTACTGATCGACGAGGCCTATGCGGATTTCGCGGACGACGACTGGCTGCGGACGGCGAGCGAGCGCGAGCGGGTGCTGGTGCTGCGGACGCTTTCCAAGGCCTACGGCCTGGCCGGCCTCCGCATCGGCTACGCCGTGGGCTCTCCGACGGTGGCCCTCGAGGTCGACAAATCGCGCGGGCCCTACAAGGTGAGCGCCGTAGCCGACGCTTCGGCCGCGGCCGCGCTCACGGACTCCTCCGGGTGGACGGACAACGTGATCCAGGAATCGCGCATGATGCGCGGGGTCCTCGTCGAGGCGCTCCGGCAGCGCGGGTTCGAGCCCGCACCGTCCGCCGCCAACTTCGTGCTGGTCCGTGTGGGCTCCGTCCCGGCCGCACTGGTGGATGGGGAGCTCAGGGCCCGCGGTGTCGCCGTGCGGCCGTTCGACGTGCCGGGCCTGTTCAACGCCATCAGGATCACGGTGGCGCCCTGGGAGCTGCTCGAGCAGTTCCTGGCCGCGTTCGACTCGGTCTGCGAGGGGCTCGGAGTCGAGCCGGACGGCGCGAAGGGCCCGGGAGGCGCGCGGCCATGAAGATCGCACTCCTGGACTACGGCGCCGGCAACCTGCATTCGCTCGCCAAGGCCGTCGAGCGCTGCGGGGCCGAGCCGGTCGTGACCGCCGATTGGTCCGTGGCCCTGTCGCGGGACGGCCTCGTTCTGCCCGGTGTCGGCGCGTTCGGCGCGGCCGTCGCGGCCCTTCCGGCCGACGCCGCTCCGGTGCGCGAACGGCTGGCAGCCGGCTATCCGTGCCTCGGGATCTGTCTCGGCATGCAGCTCCTTTGCGAGACGAGCGAGGAGGGCGAGGGCCAGGGGATCGGGTTCTTTCGCGGGCGGGTGCGACGGCTCGGCACGAGCCGCGTGCCCCACATGGGCTGGAACACGGTGAGCCACTGCCCCGATCCCCTGTTCGCCGGGCTGACGGAGCCGGTGGTCTACTTCGCCAACTCCTACGTGTGCGAGATCGACGAGGACGCCGCGATCTGCAGCTGGACGGACTACGGGGACGGGCCGCGGCCCTCGGCGGTCCGCAAGGGCCGCACGTGGGGCGTGCAGTTCCACCCGGAGAAGAGCTCGGAGCAGGGGCTCACGATGATCCGAAACTTCGTCCGAGAGGCGGGGCGATGATCGCCGCGCCGGCAGTCGATCTCAGAGGGGGCCGCTGCGTGCAGCTCGAGGGCGGGGATCCGTCCAAGGAACGCGTGGCGCTCGCGGACCCGATAGCCGTGGCGGAATCCTGGGTGGCCCGGGGTTTCGACGTGCTACACGTGGTCGATCTGGACGCGGCGCTCGGGAGCGGGAACAACGGAGAAGTCGTTGCCCGATTGGCCGCGCTCTCTGGAGTCAGCGTGCAGGTCGGCGGCGGCATCCGATCCACGGAAGCGGTGGACGACCATCTGGTCACCGGGGCGGCGCGGGTCATCGTCGGCACCAGGGCCCTGGAGGACGAGGACTGGCTGCGCGGCATGGCCGAGCGGCACCCGGGGCGCGTCCTCCTGGCCGCGGACGTGCGCGGGGACCGGGTGCAGGCGCGGGGCTGGACCGAGGACAGCGGCTGGTTGCTGGACGAGCTGTTCCGGCGCGTGGCCGAGCTTCCGCTCGCGGGGATCCTCGTGACGGACGTGGGTCGTGAGGGCCGCCTGACCGGAATCGATCGCGAATGGCTCGGGCGTGTGGTCTCCCGAACCACCCACCCGATCTGGGCCTCCGGGGGAATCGAGTCGATCGACGACGTGCGCGCGGCAGACGAGGCGGGCGCCGCAGGCGCGGTCATCGGCATGGCACTCTATACCGGCCGGATCGATCCGGCCGAGCTGGCAGAGGAGTTCGGACGTGACACGAGTGAAGCGCGAAACGAGTGAAACATCGGTCTCGATCGAAATCGGGACCGCGACGGAATCGGACGTCCAGACCGGGGACACGTTCCTCGACCACATGGTCGTGACCCTGGCGCGGTACGCGGGAGTCCCGCTCGTGGTGCGCGCTGCGGGGGACATGCGTCACCACCTGGTCGAAGACGTGGCCATCACGCTGGGACTGGCGCTCAAGGAGCGGGTGCCGGCCACCGCGGCCCGCTACGGGTGGGCGGTCCTTCCGATGGACGACGCACTGGTGGAGGCGGCCATCGACGTGGGCGGGCGCAGGTTCTACGAGGGCCCGCTGCCGTCCAAGCTCTACGACCACTTCATGCGGAGCCTGTCGGACAACCTGGACGCCACTCTGCACGTGCGCGTGATCCGCGGACACGACAAGCACCACGTGGTGGAAGCGGCGGTCAAGGCCGTCGGGCTCGCGATCCGCCAGGCGCTCGCCGACTCCGGCGCGGTGTTCTCCACAAAGGGCAGCGTCGCCCTGGAGATAACGGAGGAGTGATGCTCCGTCCCCGCGTGATCGTGTGCCTGGACGTGCAGGACGGACGGGTGGTCAAAGGCCACCAGTTCAAGGAGCTCCGGGACGTGGGTGACCCGGTGGAGCTCGCGGAGCGCTATGAGGCGGAAGGCGCGGACGAGATCGTGTTTTTGGACATCACCGCCTCGCACGAGGGTCGCGGCACTTTGCTCGACACCGTGCGCCGCACCGCAGAGCGGCTCTTCATCCCCCTCACGGTCGGTGGCGGCGTCCGCACGGCGGACGACATGGCCGCGCTGCTGCGAGCCGGGGCGGACAAGGTGAGCGTGAACTCGTCTGCGCTGGCCAGGCCCGAGCTCCTCACCGAAGGGGCGGAGCGCTTCGGCAGCCAGTGCGTGGTGATCAGCGTGGACGGGAAGCGGGACGGGGAGTCCTGGACCGCCTTCACACACGGCGGACGGCGGCCCACCGGAAGAGATGCGGTGGCCTGGACGGTCGAAGCCGCGGAGCGCGGGGCGGGGGAAGTCTTGCTCACGAGCATGGACCGGGACGGAGCGCGCTCGGGCTACGATCTGGAGCTCACGCGGGCCGTGGCCGACCGCGTCCGGGTTCCGGTGATCGCGTCGGGCGGCGCGGGGGGGGCGTCCCATCTGGCGGAGGCGTTCATGGAGGGTCGAGCCGACGCCGCGCTCGTGGCCGGAATCCTCCACGACGGCCTGACCACGGTGGGGGAGCTCAAGGCCCACCTGACGGCCAAGGGAGTGGAGGTACGATGAGCGATCACGACACCGCCGGCCGACGACCGGGGGACCTCGCGGGTGGCCGTCCGGGTCATCGGCTCGACGCGACCGCGCTGGATGGCCTCAGCTTCCGTGCCGACGGTCTGATCCCGGTGATCGCGCAGGACCGTGCGTCGGGCGCGGTGCTGATGCTCGCTTGGGCAAACCGGGAGGCGCTGGAGCGCACCCTCGAGACCGGGGACATGCACTTCTGGTCGCGCTCGCGGCAGGAGCTCTGGCGCAAGGGCGACACGTCGGGGAACGTGCTCACCGACGCCGAGCTGCGCGCGGACTGTGACGGGGACACCGTGCTCGCCCGCGTAACTCCCACGGGGCCCGCTTGCCACACGGGAGCCTCCACGTGCTTCGGCGAGACGAGCGCCGGTGCCGCGGAGTCCGAGACGGGAACCGGTAGGGCGGCTCGTGCCGATGCGGACATCCCGCCCCGCTCCGACATCATGGCCCGCCTCGCCGATGTCCTCCGCGCCCGGGCCAGGGAGAAGCCCGCGGACAGCTACACCGTGCGGCTGCTCGGGGACCCCAACCTGCGCGTGAAAAAGCTGGGCGAGGAGTCGGCCGAGCTGGTGGCCGCGCTCGCGGCCGACGACCCCCGGGCCGTTGTGGAAGAGGCGGCCGACCTGGTGTACCACCTGATGGTGGCCGTGGTCGGCGCCGGCCGGCACTGGGCGGACGTGGAGGCGGAGCTGGAGCGCAGAGCGGGGGGCTGAGCGGGCAGCTGAGCGGGCAGCTGAGCGCGGTCCGTCAGTAGGCCGCGAGCGACGGGTCCACGTCCTGCCGCCACTTGAGGATACCGCCCTCCAGATTGAACACCTTCTCGTAGCCGGCGGCCATGAGCTGCTGCACGGCCCACGCGCTCCGCGATCCCGAGCGGCAGTAGATCACCAGGTTGTCGTCCGGGTCCAGCTCCTCCATGCGGCCCAGCAACTCGCCCACTGGCACGCGGGACGGGCCGTACTCCGCCAGGTCGGCGATCGCGTACTCGTGGGGCTCGCGCACGTCGACCAGCACGAGTGGCTGGTCGTTGTCGAGCCGCTGCTTGACCTCGAGGGGCGACATCTCGGGGACGTCGAAGCCGGGCGTGTTCATGAGGCGGAATGTACGACGGGAGACGGCCGCCCTGAAGCGGTCGCCCCCCGGTCGTCGGGACCGCAAGTTGTTCGTTCGGGTCCAGGGACCCGGCTGGATTCGCGTAGCCCGGCAGGGAGATGATTGACCGATCGGGCTGAACAAGCCTTCGGCCCAACCCGTATTCCAACTGAGCGCGCCGACCAGGCTCCGTCTCCAGTACGGCGCGAGATCGTTCCAAAGGAGGATGAGATGGGACTGATGATCGTCGCGGTCATCGTGATCCTGATAGGAGCGGCCCTGCGTGGGGCCGCCGTGAGCCAGAAGCGTCCGGGTGCCACCCGCCTCGCCGGATACGGCGTGATGGGACTGGGCCTGCTCCTGGCCCTGTCCAACACGGTCACGCTAGTCGACGTGGGCGAGGTGGGCGTGGAGCATTTCCTGGGGCGGGTCAAGCCAGCGGCCCACACGCAGGGCCCCCACATCGTGAACCCGTTCGCGACCATCACCAAGATGTCGATCCGCGAGCAGGCGTTCCCGAACGACGGCGGCGTGGAGCGCATCGAGGCACAGACGGCCGAGCAGCTCAACGTCACCATGGAGGTCTCCATCCTCTACCGGATCGACGGAAACAACGCCCCCAACCTCTACCAGCGCATCGGGACGGAGAACCAGATCAAGAGCCGGATCGTGTTGAACGCGGTGAGGAACGGGGTGCGGGACGCAACCGCCACCAAGTCCATCAACGAGATCTTCTCGCCCAACCGCCGGGAGTTGGCGGAAGACATGCGGAGGGAAATCCAAGCCAAGGCCGGCGACCGCATCGAGGTGCTGGACGTGTTCGTGCGCGACATCCAGGCCCCCGAGCGGGTGCGCACCGCCATCGAGGAGAAGCTCCAGCGCGAACAGCAGGTCGCAGCCGAGGAATTCCAGACGCAGATCATTCAGGAGCGCGCCAAGCAACAGGCCGAGGAAGCCAAGGGGATCGCCGAGGCCCAGACCATCATCTCGGCGGGCCTGACGCCCGAATACTTGACCTTCTTCTACATCCAGCAGCTCTCCGAGCTCGGCGAGGGGAACGTGGTGTACGTGCCCACCGAGGGCGGGATCCCGCTGATCCGGAACCTGGGAGGGAACCGCTAGGGCGGGCGCGCCCACCTGGAAGCAGCGCCAACTGGCGCTTGACATCAAGACATCATCAAATTGATGTTTTGATGTATGAGAACCACGCTGACACTCGACGCCGACGTGGCGGCCGCCCTCGACCGATTCCGGCAGCGAGGGGACCACACGCTCAAGGAAGCCGTGAATCAGGCTCTCCGGCTGGGCCTCCGCTCCCTGGAAGCCGAGCCCGCGACGCGAGTGGAGCGGCGCACCGACGGCGTGAGCCTGGGCGGCTGCCTCATCGGCTCTCTCGATGACGTGGCCGAGGTTCTCGCGGTCTCCGAGGGCGAGGCGTTCCCGTGATCCTCGTGGACGCCAACCTCCTGGTGTACGCCAAGGTCAGCGACTTCGAGCAGCACCCGCGCGCCCGCGAGTGGCTCGACTCCAGGCTGAACGGACCGGTGGGGGTGGGCCTGCCCTGGACGAGCCTGCTCGCCTTCGTGCGGCTCGTCTCGAACCCGCGCGTGTTCGCCGCGCCCATGTCGGTCCAGCAGGCCTGGGCCCAGCTCGAGGAGTGGCGATCGTCTCCCGTGGCCTTCTCGCCCGAGCCCACCGAGCGCCACGTCGACATCCTCGCTGGACTGATGGCTGCCTCCGTTCAGCGATCGAACCTCGTTCCCGACGCACATCTCGCGGCCCTGGCCATCGAATACGGCTTGACCGTCTGCTCCACCGACGGGGACTTTGCGCGTTTCCCGGGGCTGGCCTGGGAGAACCCGCTCGCCTGAAGCGGAACTTTCGCCAAGCATCGCACGACTAGATCGGCATGCGGAAGCTCCTCCTCACCGTCGGACTGCTCCTGGTGGCCGGGCTCACGCTGGCCACGTGCAGCGGCTGCTCACCGGTCTACGTGATCAAGGCGGGCATCGCGGAGGCGCGCATCCTGGCAGCCCGCCGCCCGATCCCGGAGGTGATCCTGGATCCCGCGACGGACGAGCGCACCCGGGGCCTGCTCACCATCACGACCGAGGCCCGCCAGTTCGCGCTCGACTCGCTCGGGCTGGATGCCGGGAAGTCGTACACGACCTACACGCAGCTCGAGACGGACACGCTCGCCATGGTGCTCTCGGCCGCGTATCGGAACCGACTGGCGTCCAAGACCTGGTGGTTCCCGATCGTCGGACACGTGCCCTACAAGGGCTACTTCGACTTCGGGAAGGCTGAGCGTGAACGACTGAAGCTCGAAGACGAGGGGTTCGACACTCTGCTGCGGCCGACCGGCGCATTCTCCACTCTGGGCTGGTTCGCCGACCCCCTCCTGTCCACCGTGCTCAGACAGGACGACGTGGGGGTCGTCGGCACCATCATCCACGAGCTGTCGCACAACACGCTCTTCGTGTCGGGCCACGTCCAGTTCAACGAGAGCTTCGCCACGTTCGTGGGCGGCATCGGCGCCGCCGAGTTCTTCTGCGGGCGATCCGGCGGGGGCCCGGACACGGTCAAATGCCAGCGGGCCTGGGCGCGATGGCGCGACCAGGTGCGATTCTCGGAGTTCCTGGATCCACTCGTGGCTCAACTGACGGCTCTCTATGGCACGAGCGGTCTCGCCGACCAAGAGGTCCTGGAACGTCGCGAAGCCATCTTCGAGGCCGCGCTTACGACGTTCACGGACGAGGTCCAACCGACGTTCGAGGCGAGCACCTTCTCCACGTTCGCGTCCCGCCCGCTCAACAACGCGACGCTGTTGGCCCAGATGCGGTACTATCATCGATTGGCCGATTTCGAGGCGCTGTACGAAGCCGAGGGGCGCTCGCTCCCGAGGGCGATCGGCGTTCTGCGACAAGCCGAGGACCTGGGGGACGACCCCTTCTCTCTCCTCCCGGACGGGTAGGCACGCCCGTCCGGACATCGGCGGTCCCCATCCGGCCTGCAGCGGCGGGCCTCCCTGTGGACCATGCCGCTCATTAGGTTACGTCGCTTCTCGACCGGCCGTGGTCGTCCGCGCGGCCGCCCCCGAAAACCCATGAGCACTATGGAAGAGCGCGCACGCATCCCGTATTCACCTTCGGATGTCGAAACCAAGTGGCAACGCATCTGGGAGGACCGGGGCACGAACGCATTCACGCTCGAGGAGCTGAGGAGCGCGGGGAATCGTTACTACCAGTTGATGATGTTCCCCTACCCCTCGGCAGAGGGGCTGCACGTCGGGAACATCTACGCGTTCACCGGCGCCGACGTGCACGGGCGTTACCGCCGGCTCCTCGGCCACACCGTGTTCGAGCCCATCGGCTTCGACGCGTTCGGGATCCACTCCGAGAACTTCGCCCTCAAGCAGGGCATCCACCCCATGGACCTGATCCCGTCCAACGTGGCCAACTTCACGCGACAGCTCCGCCGGATCGGCGGCATGTTCGACTGGAACCACACGGTCGACACCACCGATCCGAAGTACTACGCCTGGACGCAGTGGCTCTTCATCCAGCTCTTCAATGCTGGCCTGGCCGAGCGCAAGGAAGCGCCGGTCAACTGGTGTCCGTCGTGTATGACCGTGTTGGCCAACGAGCAGGTCATCGGAGGTCGCTGCGAGCGCTGTGACACGCCGGTCGAGCAGCGTCGGATCGCGCAGTGGTTCTTCAAGATCACCGACTATGCCCAGCGACTGCTTGACAACCTGGACCATCTGGACTGGTCCGACTCGACGCTCAAGGCGCAGCGCAACTGGATCGGCCGGAGCGAGGGCGCGGAGCTGCACTTCCCCATTGTCGGCCGGGAGGAGCGGGTCGAGGTCTTCACCACGCGCCCAGACACCGTGTTCGGCGCCACCTACATGGTGCTCGCGCCCGAGCACCCGTTCGTCGACCTGGTCACGACCGACGAGGGCCGCGAGGCCGTCGAGGCCTACCGGACGGAGGCGCAGCGCTCCGATCTGGTGACGCGCCAGAAGGCGGACAAGACCAAGTCCGGCGTCTTCACCGGCGGATACTGCCGGAACCCCGCCACGGGGGACAACATCCCCGTCTGGATTGCCGACTACGTGCTGATGGACTATGGCACCGGCGCCATCATGGCGGTGCCCGGCCACGACGAGCGCGACTTCGAGTTCGCGACCGCGTTCGACCTGCCGATCGTGCGCGTCGTAGCGGGTCCGGGTGAGGACGGCGGGACCCCCCTGCTGGAAGCCTATGTGGACAATCAGGCCGGAACCATGGTCAACTCGGGCCGGTTCGACGGCTTGGGCGTCCCCGAGGGAAAGACGGCCATCACGGACTGGCTGGAGGCCGAGGGTCTGGGCAAACGGCAGATCAACTACCGCATCCACGACTGGTGCATCTCACGTCAGCGATACTGGGGCCCGCCGATCCCCATCGTGCACTGCGAGGCCTGTGGCCCCGTGCCGGTGCCGGAGGACCAACTGCCGGTGGTGCTCCCGCGGGTCGAGGATTTCCGACCGGACGACTCCGGCATCAGCCCGCTGGCACGGGTGGAGGAGTGGTACAAGACTTCGTGTCCCGAATGCGGCGCCGACGCGCGCCGCGAGACCGACGTGTCCGACACGTTCCTCGACAGCGGCTGGTACTTCCTCCGCTACCCATCCACGGACTTCGACGATCGCGCGCTCGATCCCGAGATCACGCAGCGGTGGCTGCCGGTGGACTGCTATATCGGCGGCAACGAGCACGCGGTGCTGCACCTGCTGTACTCGCGGTTCCTGACCATGGCGCTCGCGGAGCTGGGGCACGTCGACTTCGAGGAGCCCTACGACCGCTTCCGCGCCCACGGGCTGATCATCCGCGAGGGCGCCAAGATGTCCAAGAGCAAGGGCAACGTGGTCATTCCCGATCCGATCATCGAGGAGTACGGTGCGGACACGTTCCGGACGTACCTGATGTTCCTGGGCCCCTTCGGCGAGGGCGGCGACTATCGGGAGGCGGGCATCCAGGGTCCCTACGGGTTCCTGCACCGCTTGTGGGACACGGTCGTGAACTCGGCGAGCGGTGAGGACCACCCATCCGGTTCGGTGGCCGACCCCGACGTGGAGCGCAAGCTCCACCAGACCATCGCGCAGGTGACCGGCCAGTTGGCAGATCTCCAGTACAACACGGCCATCGCGGCCATGATGGAGTACCTGAACGCCGTGCGCGCGGGTGGCCGGGAGGCGGCCCGTGCCGAGGTGGAGCCGCTGGTGGTGATGGTGGCGCCCTTCGCGCCCCATATCGCGGAAGAGATGTGGGAGCGGCTGGGGAACGAGTCCAGCATCTTCGACCACGCCGAGTGGCCCGCCTACGACGAGGACAAGGCGCGGGAGTCCGACGTGCAGTTGGCGGTTCAGGTGAACGGCAAGCTCCGGGGCACCGTTAGCGTCCCCGCCGGTGCCGACCAACAGCGCGCGGAGGCGGCGGCGAGGGCCGAGCCCAACGTGGCGCGCTTCCTTGACGGATCCCAGGTACGGCGGGTCATCCACGTACCGGATCGACTGCTCAATTTCGTGGTCGGCTGAAGCCGGTCGAGGGCGCTCGCGCGGCCCGCCCCCTCCCGAAGGGTTGCGCCCACCCGTAGGTTACGCCGTCCGTCCACGTCCCGCTCCAAAAAAAGACAGCCCCGGCTCCATGAGCGACGATCAGACTCGTCCCGCCTCCGAGATCCTCACGCTCGCCATCGACGCCGTTCGGGTGCTGTCGATGGACGCGGTCCAACAGGCCAACTCCGGTCACCCCGGTACGCCGATGGCGCTGGCGCCTCTCGGCTACGTGACCTGGATGCGTCACCTGCGTCACAACCCCGCAAACCCCGGCTGGGTGGACCGAGACCGGTTCGTGCTGTCCGTGGGGCACGCGTCGATGTTGCTCTACTCCCTGCTCTACCTGACGGGGTACGAGCTCTCGCTGGACGAGATCCGGGACTTCCGGCAGTGGGGGTCCAAGACGCCGGGCCACCCCGAGTACGGGCACACACCCGGCGTGGAGACCACGACCGGTCCGCTCGGCCAGGGTGTGGCCAACAGCGTGGGCATGGCCATGGCCGAGCGCTGGCTCGGCGCGCGCTTCAACCGTCCGGGCCACGAGATCGTGAACCACCGGACCTACGCGTTCTGCTCGGACGGCGACCTGATGGAGGGCATCAGCCATGAGGCCGCGGCGCTGGCCGGCCACCACCGTCTGGGCAAGCTGATCTGGGTGTTCGACGACAATCGCATCACGATCGACGGGTCGACCGACCTGAGCTGCTCCACCGACCAGCTCGGGCGCTTCGCGGCCTACGGTTGGCACGTGGTCCGCGTGGAAGACGGGTCCGACACGGAAGCGATCGACGCTGCACTCACCGAGGCCAAGAACGAGACGGAGCGCCCGAGCCTGATCGGTCTCCGGACCGTGATCGGCCACGGGTCTCCCAACCTGGCGGGCTCCGCGAAGACGCACGGCGCACCCCTCGGCCTGGAGGAAGTCGCAGCCACCAAACGCAACCTGGGCTACCCCTCGGACGAGCCCTTCTGGGTGGATCCGGCGGCGCTCACCCACTGGCGGACGGCCCTCGAGCGGGGTCGCGGCTTGGAGTCGGAGTGGTCGGAGCGCTGGAACGCCTATCGGGCGGCCCATCCCGATCTGGCTGACGAGCTGGAGAGGTCTCTCGGCGGCACCGTCGCATCCGGATGGGACGCCGACCTCCCGACCCTCTCCGACCTGGAAAAGCCGGAGGCCACCCGGAGCTCGTCGGGGCGCGTGCTCCAGGCACTCGCCACCGAGGTGCCGAATCTGATCGGCGGGTCGGCCGACCTGGCCGGGTCGAACAAGACCACCATCAAGGACGCGGGCGTGTTCGGGCCGGAGAGCCCGAGCGGCCGGAATCTCCATTTCGGGATCCGCGAGCACGCGATGGGCGGGATCCTCAACGGCATGGCGCTCCACGGCGGTGTCCGCCCGTACGGAGGCACGTTCCTGATCTTCTCCGACTACATGCGGCCCTCGATCCGTTTGGCCGGGCTCATGGGCGTTCCCACGCTGTACGTGTTCACGCACGATTCCATCGGTCTCGGAGAGGACGGCCCCACACACCAGCCCATCGAGCAGTTGATGGCGCTGCGGAGCATTCCCAACCTGCTCGACCTCCGCCCCTGCGACGGGCCGGAGACGGTCGAGGCCTGGAGAGTCGCCATCGAGCGCAGGACCGGTCCCACGTTCCTGTCCCTGACCCGCCAGGCGGTGCCACTGCTCGATCGGACCGCGTTGGCGCCGGCCTCCGGGCTCCGCCGCGGGGCCTACGTGCTCCGTGAGGCCGCGGGCGGCATGCCGCGCGTCCTACTCATCGGCAGCGGTTCCGAGGTGTCGCTCGCGCTCGACGCCGCGGACCAGCTCGAGGCCGGCGGCGTGCCGACCCGCGTGGTCAGCATGCCGAGTTGGGCCCTCTTCGAGGAGCAGGATGTGGCCTACCGCGACACGGTGATCCCGCCGTCCGTGGGTGCGCGCGTTTCCGTCGAAGCCGGGACGACGCTCGCTTGGAGCCGCTGGCTCGGTGACGCGGGTGTGGCCGTCGGAGTCGACCACTTCGGCGCGTCGGCGCCCCATGAAGAGCTCTACCGGCAATTCGGGATCACGACGGGTCGAGTGGTGTCTGCCGCCCGGGAGTCGCTCCGACAGTCGGCGCCGCCGGCGGCGCCGCCCGGGCTCGCGCCGGGGAACGGAGCGGGCGCCGAGGCGGATGATCCATCCGGCGCGTCCGCGTCTGCCAGCTTCACGAGTTGATCTCCGGGGCATCCCAAGGATCATCGCCGAGAGCGACACTCCGGGTCTGCGGCAACCGCTCCGGGAACGCTTCGTGCAGCCGTGAGCGCGTAAACGCCCCGACGGGCGATCCGACTGGCCGACGTCGGGGTCTGGGGGTGGCGTCGAAGCCGACGTGTCGCCGCAACATTTCAGGCAGGGACGCATCGTGAGCAGGTCATCCCACTCCTCTCCACACGTGGACGGGGGCTCGCCGCCCCCCCCGTGGCAGAGCGGTCCGAATCCGGTCGAGCAGCGCCCCCTGGCGATGCGGTTCGACGAGGTGGGTATGGACCACACGCAGCTCGTCGGCGGGAAGGCCGCGTCGCTCGGTGAGATGTACCGAGAGCTGGTGGCGGAGGACCTCAAGGTGCCGAACGGGTTCGCCACCACGTCCGAGGCCTACGTCCGCTTCATGGACGCGCCGGTCCCCGGGGG
>JAHEKN010000086.1 GCA_024638305.1 Gemmatimonadota bacterium
TGCCAGGAAACCCGCCCTCCGGGAGACCCGTAGGGCCTGGCAGGTCGGCGCGGTACGCAGGCCGCGCCCGAGGTGCCCACTGCGACGGAGTTCGTCGTGCACGCAATGTTCCAGCACGTGCGCTACCTGACCCGAAAGCTGGCCCGAGCGCCGCTCTTCACCGCCACCGCGGTCGTCACGCTCGCCGTCGGTATCGGAGCCAACGCGGCCATCTTCAGCGTCATCAACGGCGTGCTTCTGAAGCCGCTGCCGTTCGAGGACCCCGAAGATCTCGTCGGTGTCTGGCACCGTGCTCCGGGGCTCGGGTTCGAGCAGGTGAATCAGGCGCCCGCCATGCACCTGACCTACCGGGCCGACAATCGCGTGTTCGAGGACGTGGGCATCTGGGATAATCGGACCGTGTCCATCACGGGTCTGGACGAGCCCGAGCAGGTGCCGGCGCTGGTCGTGAACGACGGCTTCTTCCCGATTCTCCGGGTGCGGGCGATTCACGGCCGGCTCTTCATGGCGGAAGACGACGCTCCGGGAGCGCCCGAGACGGCGGTCCTCAGCTACGGATACTGGCAGCGGGCGTTCGGCGGAGATCCCGGCGCCGTAGGCCGGACGCTGTCGGTGAATAGCCGGCCGCGCCAGATCATCGGCATACTGCCCCCCGGGTTCCAGTTCGCCCGGGGCGACGCCTTCGTCTACCTGCCCGTGCAGTTCGATCCGGCACAGATCCAGACCGGGAACTTCGACTTTCAGGGCATCGCGCGTCTGGCCCCCGGCGTCACCGTCGACCAGGCCAACGCGGACGTCGAGCGCATGATCCCGCTGGCGGTGGAGCGATTCCCCGGCGGCCTCACGCTCTCGATGCTCGAGCAGGCTCGCTTCAGCCCGGACGTCCATCCACTGATCGAGGACTTCGTGGGCGACGTGGGTGGCATTCTCTGGGTGCTGCTCGGGACCGTCGGGCTCCTTCTCCTGGTCGCGTGTGCCAATGTGGCCAATCTGTTCCTCGTGAGGGCGGAGGGCCGTCAACAGGAGGTGGCCATCCGTACCGCCATGGGCGCGGGCCGTGGCCACATCACGCGTCAGCTTCTGTCCGAGAGCGTCGCGCTGGGAATTCTGGGCGGAATCGGTGGCCTCGGCCTGGCTTACGGGGGCACGAGGCTCCTGGTGCGGTTCGGTCCGGAAACCCTGCCCCGTCTGCAGGAGATCGGGGTGGACCCCGCCGTTCTAATCTTCACGTTGCTCGTCTCGATCCTCGCCGGACTGGTGTTCGGGCTGTTTCCGGTGATGCGACTCCGGTCGCTCGAGCTGGTCGCGGCGCTCAAGGAGGGGGGACGGGGATCGAGCACGGGCAAGGAGCGCCACCGTGCCCGCAACTCGCTCGTGGTCGCCCAAGTGGCGCTCGCCCTGGTGCTCCTGGTGGGATCGGGCCTGATGTTCCGGAGTTTCCAGGCGCTACGGAGCGTGGACCCGGGCTTCGAGCGCCCGGACGAGGTGCTGTCGTTCCGCGTCACCCTTCCCTCGGCGGAGATCCCCGACCCGGACCAGGCCGCCCTGGCCATCGAGCAGATCCAACGCCGGCTCGAGGGGATCCCCGGCGTCAGCTCCGTAGGTGCGTCCTTCTCGCTGCCAATGGACGGGTACGACAGCAACGACGCAGCGTGGATCGAAGACTTCCCCACACCCGAGGGTCAGATCCCCCCGATCCGACGCTTCAAGTGGGTCGGCGGGAACTACTTCGAGACCATCGAGCGCCGGCTCGTCGCGGGGCGTACGATCTCGTGGACGGACATACACGATCGTGCTCCGGTGCTGGTCATCACTGAGAACCTGGCCCGCGAGTATTGGCAATCGCCGATGCAGGCCCTGGGTCGGCGTATGGGCACCGGGGAGCCGTCCGACATCGTTTGGCGAGAGATCGTCGGGGTCGTGGCGGACGTGCCGGACAACGGGATCGCCCAGGGTCCGGTCGCGACCATCTACTACCCCTACGTGCTCACGGGTCTCTGGGACAGTGACCTCTTCGTGCAGCGCTCGATGGCGTATGCCATCCGGACCCGCGGTCGCGTGCCCGACACGCTGCTCCCGTCGGTCCGGGAGGCGGTCTGGTCCGTGAACCCCAACCTCCCCCTCGCCAACGTGCGCACGCTCCGCGACATCTTGGACAGGTCGATGACACGCACGTCGTTCACGATGGTGTTGCTCGGCATCGCGGCCGCAGTCGCGCTCCTGCTGGGAACCGTGGGAATCTACGGAGTCGTCTCTTATGTGGTGAGCCAGCGCACGCGTGAGATCGGGGTGCGGATGGCGCTCGGAGCAGCACGCTCGGACGTCAGCCGCCTGGTGCTGAAACAAGGGGTGATGCTCGTGGTCGCCGGACTGGCGGTTGGACTCCTCGCGGCATTGTTGCTGACCCGCCTCATGGCCTCGCTCCTGTTCGGTGTCGACGCCGCCGATCCGCTCACCTACGGCCTGGTGGCGGCAGCGCTCGCGGTCGTGGCGCTGGCCGCCAGCTACGTTCCCGCCCGCCGGGCCTCCGGTGTGGACCCCGTTACCGCGTTGCGCTTCGAGTGAGCGCCGCGCCCGCTCACCCGGCAGGAGATCCCGCGTGGACCGATTGAAGCAAGACGTCCGCTTCGCCGTCCGTCGACTCCTCAAGAACCCGCTGTTCACGGGCATCGCCATCGTGTCGCTGGCCATCGGCATCGGGGCCAACACGGCGGTGTTCACCCTGATCAACGCCGCGATGATCCGCGAGCTCCCGCTCGAGCGCCCCGAGGAGCTGGTGGAGATATACCGCAGCGTGGCCGGATTCTCGCACGGCACGTTTTCCCATCCCGACTACGTGGAGCTGGACCGGGACTCGGACGACGTCTTCAGCGAAGTGGCCGCCACCCGCCTGGCCATGGCACAGACCGACGTGGACGGGGGCATCGAGGTGCTTCTGGCCGAGGTGGTCAGCGGCAACTACTTCACCATGCAGGGGGTGCCCGCTGAGATCGGTCGTACGCTCCTGCCAGAGGACGACGTCTCTCCCGGTGGCCATCCTGTCGCCGTCCTGAGCCACGGGTTCTGGCGGGACCGCTACGGCGCCGATCCCGGTGTCGTGGGCCGCGAGATACCGCTCAACGGGCGGCCGTACACCATCGTCGGCGTGCTGCCCCGGTCGTACACCGGCAACCTGCGGGGCGTGGAGCCGTCCCTCTACGCCCCGACCATGATGGTCAACCATCTCATGGCATCCGAGGCCGACGACGACCAGCTCACCGACCGAGGGAATCAGAGCACGTTCCTCAAGGGGCGTCTCGCCCCCGGGGTCACGCTGGCCCAGGCTCAGGCAGCCGTCGACCGGCTCGCCGCCGGATTCCGGTCCAACTATCCCGACCAGTGGCAGGGAGACAACGAGATCCCGCTCGTGCCGGTCTCCGAGGTCATCATGAACCCGATGATCGACCGCGTGGTCCGGCCTGCGGCCGCCCTGTTGATGGGAGTGGTGGCCATGGTGCTTCTGATCGCCTGCGCCAACCTGGCCAGCTTCCTCCTGGCCCAGGCCGCCGACCGACGGAAGGAGATTGCCCTGCGCCTCGCACTCGGTGCCCGCCGTGGGCTCCTGATTCGTCAGCTACTCACGGAGAGCGTCCTGCTCAGCTTGGTGGGCGGGGCGGCCGGTCTACTCCTGTCGAACGTGATGTTGCGGTCGCTCGTGGCCGCCGATCTGCCACTCCCGGTCCCGATCACACTCGACCTCCGGCCCGACGGCCCGGTGCTGGCCTTCAGCGTGGCCGTCACTCTGGCCGCAGCCCTCCTTTTCGGGCTGATTCCCGCGCTCCAGGCCACCAACGCGGACGTGGCCCCGACCCTCAAGGACGAGGGCACCGGAGGCGGGAAGCCCCGACGCGTGACGCTGCGCGGCTCGCTCGTCGTCGCGCAGGTGGCCATCTCCCTGGTCCTGCTCGTGGGGGCCGGACTGTTCCTGAGGAGTCTACAGGCGCGTCTGGCGGTGGATCCCGGATTCGGGTACGAGCCCACGGCCATTCTGACCATCCAGACCCCGCCGGATAACTACACCGAGGAGGAAAGCCGGGTCTTCATTCGCACTTACGTGGAGGAGGTGTCGCGGCTCCCGGGGGTGACCGCCGTGGGCCTCACGCACGACCTCCACCTGAACACGCTCAACAACTCCAACGTGGGAATCTACGTGGACGGTGTGGAGCCCCCGCCCGGTCAGGACTATCACCTGATCGACTACGCGCGCGTGGATCCGGGGTTCTTCGCGGCGGCGGGCATTCCCATCCTCGCCGGTCGCAACTTCTCCGAGATCGACGAGCGGGACGCGCCCCCGGTGGCCATCGTCAGCGAGGCCTTCGCCCGTCGCTTCTGGCCTGGAGAGGACCCGGTGGGTCGAGTCTACCGGGGCCGAGAGGTGGAGTACACGATCGTGGGCGTGGCCCGGGACGCTAAGGTCCGTTCCCTCGGAGAGGCGCCCCGGCCACTAATCTACCGACCCTACGAACAGGCGTTCAGCTCGGGCATCACCGTCATCGCCCAGACCCGTGGGGACGCCGAGCGAACGGCGATCGACATGCTGGCGGTCGCGCGGCGACTCGAGCCCGAGCTCATGGTGTTCGAGCAGAAAACGATGGAGCGCCACCTCGGCACCATGATCATCGGCCACCGGCTATCGGCGATCGTGGTGAGCGCCTTCGGGCTCATCGCGCTCGTGCTTGCGGTGCTCGGGCTCTACGGGGTCGTCGGCTACGCGGTGTCCACGCGCAGCCGCGAGGTCGGCATCCGCATGTCGCTCGGAGCCGATCCGGGATCGGTGGTGCGGCTCGTCATGAAGGGTGGCCTGCAGCTGGTCGCTGTGGGGTCGGCCGTGGGGCTGATCCTCGCCTTCCTGTTAGCGCGACTTCTCTCGGGCCTGCTGTTCGGCGTGGGCACCGGAGACCCGCTGGCGTTCGTCCTGGTCCCCAGCCTGCTCCTGGCGGTCGCCGTCGTCGCAGCCTGGTTGCCGGCCCGCCGGGCGAGCGCCATCGACCCGGTCGCGGCGCTGAAAGCGGACTAGCGGACTAGCGGACTAGCGGACCAGCCAGGCGCCCTCCGGGAGGCTCGGACTGGCTCAGGCCTCCGGAACGCAGGCGCAACCTGAGCCGCAGCCTCCGAACTTCGGGCCGAATGAAGGCGAACCTGAGGAGCTCGGGGTCGGAACGGGCACGCTGAGGATGCGCTCGACCGGTGTCTCCAGCGGCGTCCGACCCACGTCGCGACCTGCGCGCTCGCAGACTTCCGCCCAGGTTTCCAGTCTTTCGCTCATTCCGTGCCGGACCTCGACAACCTGTCCGTTGGTCGGGCAACGATACTCGTAGAGTGGCATGTTCGTCTCCGCTCTGCGGGCCCCGCGGCCGTGCGCCCGTCAGTCCTCTCGCAGCACCACGGCCGGATCCACACGGGTGGCCCGCCTGGCTGGAATGTAACACGCGAGAAGTGCGACCAGAGCCAGCACGGTGGGCGCGAGCGCGTAGGTGGCGGCATCCGTGGTGGGGATTCCGAAAACGATCGACTCCATTACGCGTGAGAGGCTGAAGGCCCCGATGACGCCCAGGAGCAGCCCGCCGGCCGCCAAACCACCCCCGTGCTTGAGCACCATCCCCAGTACGTTGCCCGACTCGGCCCCCATGGCCATGCGAATCCCGATCTCGCGATCCCGCTCGGCCACGAAGTAAGACACGACCCCGTAGGTGCCGACCGCGGCTAGCGCGAGTGCCAACGCCGCGAAAATGCCGAGCAGCAGGGCCAGGAAGCGAGGCCGGGCCAGCGAGCCGCTCAGGTTGGCGTCCATGGTCTGGAGGTTGGCCAGCGGCAGCGTGGGATCGAGCTGGGCCACTTCATTCCGCATTGCGCTGGCCAGTGCGCCCGGGTCCCGGGCGGTCCGCACCACCACGTTCATGTTGCGTGGAGTGAACCCCGCCAGGTTGCCCGACTGAGCGTAGTTGAAGTAGAGCTCGGTCCCGGTGTCGGCCTCCAATCCCCCCTGTTTGACGTCCTTGGCCACGCCCACGATCTCGAGCCAAGGGGTGGAGTCGCCACAGCAGGGGCGGATACGCCTGCCGAGCGGATTCTCTCCCTCGTAGAACGTGCGCACCAGTTGCTCGTTCACGATGGCGACCGGATGGTCGGACACCTCGTCCGAGGAGTCGAACCCGCGCCCCGTGACGATGGGGATCCCCATCACGTCGAAGTAGTTGGCGCTGACCGTCTGGTAGTAGTCCACGTTGGGCCGGGGTCCGTCCTCCTCCGAGAAGTCGAATCCCTCGAACTCCGTGTCGTTCGCGTTCACGTTCCGCCGTGGGGGAAGGCCGCTCATGATGGCGGCTGACTCGATTCCCGGAAGGCTCGTCACGTTCTCCATCAGTCGGCCGTAGAAGCCGAGCTGCTCCGGGGAATCGGGATACCCGGCCGCCGGCAGCAGCATTTGCCACGTGAGCAGGTTCTCCGAGCGGAAGCCGGGATCGACTTCGAGAAGCGCCTGGAGGCTCCGGATCATGAGTCCGGAGCCCACCACCAGCACGACCGCCAGGGCCACTTCGGCAACTACGAGCGCCCGACGGACCCGCTGGCGCGCGCTGCCGGCTGTGGTCCGGGCCCCTCCCTCGCGGAGGGAGTTCCCGACATGGCGCCCCGTGAGATGCATGATGGGCGCGAGCCCGAACAGGATTCCCGTCACGACTGCGACGGCGAATGTTGCGGTGAGTACGCTCCCGTCGATCGTAATCTCCTCGAGCCGCGGGACGCTGCCCGGACTCGCGGCGAGCAGCATCTCGAGCCCCCCCCAAGCCATGGCGATGCCGACCGCGCCCCCCAGAAGGGAGAGCACGACACTTTCGGTGAGAAACTGCCGCACGAGGCGTCGCCGTGGAGCCCCGATCGCCACCCGCACCGCGACCTCCTTCTGGCGTGACTCTGCCCGGGCCAGGAGCAGGTTGCCCACGTTCGCGCAGGCGATGAGCAACACGAAGGCGACCGCGCCCAGCAGGATCCAGAGCTGGGATTGGACTCCGCCCACCAGCTCGTCCTGCAGGTCGGTGATGACGAACGGATGCCCGTCCGGGCTCGGCGTGTGTTGGCCCGGCACGCGATCCGACCAGGAGGCTACCAGCGCTCCGATGTCCGCTTCGGCCTGGGGGATCGTGACGCCGGGGTTGAGTCGTCCCACGAGGTACAGGTAGTGGGAAGCCCGGCCACCGGGATTGGCCGGATCGAGCGCGAGTGGCTGCCACACGTCGACACCCGCATCCTCGATGTCGAAGGCCTCAGGCATCACGCCCACAATCCGGGTCGGCGCCCCGTCCACCATGACCGTCCGCCCCACGGCCGCCGGATCGCCCCCGTACGCCCGCGTCCACAGGCCGTGTGAGATCACGACGGCGGGATCGCCCCCGGGCAAGTCCTCGTCCCGGGTGAAATAGCGGCCCAGGGCCGCATCCACCCCCAGAGCCTGGAAGAAGTCGTAGCTGGCCACGGCCGCTGTGACGCGGAGCGGCTGCTCGTCGGCGTCGATGCTTCGCGAGACGGTCCGGTACCCGCCGATTGCCCCGAACGAGCGATTCCACTCCTGGAGCTCCAGGTACTCGGGGGCGGAGATCCAGAACTTGTCGAACCCCATGGTCGGGAAGGCCCCCTTGATGGAGACCAACTGGCCGGGCTCCCGGTACTCGAGCGGCTTGAGCAGAACGCCGTTGATGACGGAGAAGATGGCGGTGTTGGCGCCGATCCCGAGGCCGAGGGTGAGCACCGCGACGGCCGCGAAGAGTGGGCTCCGGGCCAGGGTGCGCAGGGCGTAGCGGATGTCTTGGGCAAGTCGGGACATGGTTTACCGCTCTCGAGTGCGACGCGTGACGGGGTCCGGGTCTCGCCTGGCGGCGCCGGTCCGGACGATGGAAACGGATAGTGGATTGGACGGGCAAGAGGGCATCGGGGTTTCAACCGGCCCAGTCGCCCGGTCCTCCCCGAACGGAACGGTCGGTCCCCTTGACAGCTTAGGGAAGCGCCGGCATGCTACGGTACCCTGACCGGCTTAGGGAAGAACTCCCCGCTGCGGGAGCGCGAGCTCGCCACTCGGGTCGACCCGGCCAGCGTCGTCGTATCAATCATGAACCGGAAGTGATCGCATGCCGCGAGTCGACGCCACCTCCCTGTACGGCACGGTGAACCTCCTCATCCTCAAGACGGTCTCCCGCGCCCCGACCCATGGCCTGGGGATCGCGAGAGCGATCGAGCGCGGAAGCGACGCGATGCTACAGATCGAGGAGGGCGCGCTCTACCCGGCCCTGCAGAGGCTCGAGCGCGACGGACTCCTGACGTCCCGATGGGGCATCTCGGACCAGAACCGGCGCGCCAAGTTCTACGAGCTCACCAAGCGCGGAGAGGATCGCCTGGCTCGGGAGCTGGATGGTTGGGTCCAGAGCACCCGTGCCATTTGTAGCGTATTGGAGGTCGGATGGACCGTGACCGCGTAGGCCCACGGGTGGACGGTGAGCTGCGGCGGATGCTGCTGTCCCCGGGGCAACTCGAGGAGGACGTCCGCCAGGAGCTCCAGTTCCACGTCGAGGGCCGCGTCGCCGAGCTGATGGACAAGGGATGGACGGAAGCCGACGCCCGGGCCGAGGTGTTGGCCGGATTCGGCGACCTCGAGAGAATCGCGCGGGAATGCACGGAGATCGGAATGGAACGGCTACAGCGGGAACGACGGACCCAGAGGATCGCGGATGCGCTCGCGGACTTCCGCTATGCTCTGCGCACGTTTCGCCGGAACCCCCTGTTCACGGCGGTCGTGCTCTTCACGCTCGCGTTGGGCATTGGAGCAACCACCGCCGTATTCACAGTCGTCGACCGGGTGGCGCTGCGCGCACTGCCCTTCCAGGAGCCCGAACGGCTGGTCGTCGTCTGGGAGCAGAACGTCTCCCAGAATGTCACGTCCGACAATCCCTCGGGCTCGAACCTGTTCGATTGGCGGCAACGCAGCCGGACGTTCTCCGGCCTGGCCGCGTGGATGGAGGTCTCCCGGACCCTCACCGGTGTCGAGAGGCCCGAGGTCCTGTCCGCCGCGATCACGACCGGGAACTTCATGTCGCTGCTGGGCCTGACCCCAGTCCAAGGCAGGCTCTTGGCCCCCGCGGACGAGCCGCCCGAGGGCACGCCCACCGTGGCGGTGTTGAGCCATGGCGCCTGGCAACGGCTGTTCGGGGGAGAGAGCATGCTCGGCCGCAGCATTCTGCTCGACGGGTCCCCCGTGGAGGTGATCGGGATCCTGCCCGACGGGCTGCCGGCGCCACGACCCGAGGTCGACGTGTGGGTGCCTGGCGAGCTCGCAACCCCTGATTGGAATCGACAGACGCGAAGCCTGAACGTGATCGGCCGGCTGGCCGAGGGCGTGAGCATCGAGCAGGCCCAGGCCGACATGGACCGCGTCGCCGCTCAGCTCGCCGTGGAGTACCCGGAGTCGAACTCCGGGTGGGGCGTCACGTTGGTGCCCGCGCATGATCAGGTGGTTGGAGAGACCGCGCAGATCCTGTTCGTGCTCCTGGCGGCCGTCATCGCGGTGCTCCTGATCGCTTGTGCCAACGTGGCCAACCTTTTATTCGGGAGGGCGGCGACGAGGGTGCGCGAGTTCGGGGTCAGGACCGCTATCGGCGCCTCCACGCCGAGGCTCCGCCGCCAGCTCCTGACCGAGAGCCTGACGCTGGGCATGCTGGGAGGCCTCGGGGGCGTCGCGCTCGCCTACCTCGGGGTCGGGTTGTTCCTTCGGCTCGAGCCGAGGATCCCTCGAGTGGAGGAAGTCGGGATCGACCTGCGCGTGCTCGCGTTCGCGGCCGCGGTCTCCATCGGGACCGCCCTACTGTTCGGGTTCGTCCCTGCGCTGCGAGCCGGCAGGGCCGACGTCAGTCAGGCGCTCAAGGCGGGAGGCGGCTCGCGCGCGCGGCCGGGACGATCGGGACGCGCGCGACCGCTGCTGGTCGTGTCCGAGATCGCTTTGTCACTGGTCCTGCTGGTGGGTGCGGGTCTCTTCCTGCGCAGCTTCTTCACGCTCCGCGCAGTCGATCCGGGGTTCGAGCGCGACGGCGTGTACGCCGCCAAGGTGTCGCTCGACCGCGCCACCCATCCGGACAACACCGCGCGTGTCGCCTACTTCGACGAGCTGCTGCGACGGCTGCGCTCGGTACCGGGCGTGGCGTACGCGGCGGTGACGTCTACGCTCCCAATGGACCCGACCGGAACTGACTTCGACCTCCCCCGGCACGCGGAAGGCCATCCGCTCGTATCGGAGGGCGGAGCGCCGCAGACCGACTACAGGATCGTCACTCCCGGGTACGTCGAGGCGATGGGCATGGAGTTGCTGCGCGGCCGAACCTTCAACGACTTCGACCGCCTCGAGACGCCACGGGTGCTGCTCGTCACCGAGAGCCTGGCGGAGTCCCTCTGGCCCGGTGAGGACCCCCTGGGGAAGCGGATCACGATCTACTACATCCAGGACGCGGAGTGGGAGGTCGTGGGGGTCGTGGGAGACACACACCATCACGGGCTCGCCGTCCCCGCGAGCCACCAGATGTTCGTGCCGCTAGCCCAAGCGGAGCTCCTGTTCGGGTATATGACGGTCGTCGTCAAGGCCGGTGCTGGCCTCACACTGTCGCTCGACCAGGTGCGGGAGGCGGCCGTCGCCGTCGATCCCAACGAGCCGCTGTTCGAGCTCCAGTCGATGGCCGACTTCGTGGGACAGTCCATCGCCCGAGACAGCCTCGCGACCATCAGCCTCGCGGTGTTCGCCGCGTTGGCCCTGGCGCTGGCGCTCGCTGGTATCTACGGCGTCACGGCGTACCAGGTCGCGAGCCGCCGGCACGAGATCGGGGTGCGTATGGCCCTCGGAGCACGGCGTGGAACCGTGGTCCGTCAGGTCCTCGGTCAGGCCATGACGTTGGCCTTGGGTGGGGTAGCGATCGGGCTCCTCGGCGCGGGAGCCTTGACGAGCGTCACGCGGAGTCTGCTCTTCGGCGTTGCTCCTCTGGACCCGGTCGTGTTCCTCGGCGTTCCAGCACTGTTGCTCGCGATGGCGGCCCTCGCGGCCCTTCCGTCGGCCCGCAGGGCAGCATCCATCGACCCGGTTCGAGCGATGCGCATCGAGTAGCTCGCCGGCCCCCGCGCGCCGCCGAGTTCCGAGCCCTCCCCTTGCAACACAAGGGGAACGGCCCCACCTTCCCCTAGGAACACATGGGAACCGGAGCCGGGGATTGCAACGTCTCACCTTCTGGAGGGGTGCGCCTGGCTTCCCGTCTACGATAAGGAGATTGCGCGGGACATGACTTCGCCGTTCCGGCCGCGTCGCAGCTTTTCCATCGCCGCGTTTCGCAGGGACATCCGGTCCGAGATCGACGAGGAGCTCCGGTTCCACATCGATCGCAAGACCGATGAGCTGGTCCGGGCTGGTTGGTCACCGGAGGGCGCCCGCGCGGAAGCGGAGCGCCTGTTCGGTGATTACGACGGAATCGCCGGCGAATGTCGAGCGCTCGGGCGAAAACACGCCAGGAGGCAAGACCTGATGGAGAGGTTGGGAGGTTGGGGCCAGGATGTCTCGTTCGCGGCTCGTCAGATGAGGCGGCACCCGGGGTTCGCCTTGACGGCCGTTCTCACCCTCGCTCTCGGCATCGGCGCAACGAGCACGATCTTCAGCGTGGTCAACGGGGTCCTTCTGCAGCCTCTGCCCTACGATGCGCCGGCCGAGCTCTTCCGAGTCTGGGTGGGCTCGGACCGCGGAACGATGTCGAAGCCAGACATCGACGACGTCGAGGGCCAACTGGGGTCGGTTCAGTCGCTCATCGGATTCTCGAACACCTCCGCCACCGTTACCGGGATGGGGGAGCCCATGCTGGTAACCGCGTCGCGGGTGTCGGAAGGAGTGCTCGAGGTCTTTCGCGTCGCGCCGGCGCTCGGCCGCGACATCCGCAGCGACGAGTCGGGCCCGACTGCCGCGGCGGTCGTCGTGATCGGCCATGCCTTCTGGCAGCGGACGCTGGGCGGGGCTCCCGACGTTCTGGGGAGCACCCTCGAGATCGGTGGCGTCAGCAGGCAGGTGGTCGGGGTGGCCCCGCCCGGGTTCGACTTCCCGGAGCGAGCGGAGCTCTGGTATCCGCGTGAGATCGACCCGGCCAACTGCGGTCGCGGCTGCCATACCTGGCAAACGGTCGGGCAGATCGCACGGGGTGCCACGATCGCAAGCGTGCAGGCCGAGCTCGACGGTCTCGCGGTCGTGCTCGCCGAGGCCCACCCGGAGTCGAACACCGGGAAGGTGTTCCGGGCGGTCGGTCTCCAAGACGACCTGGTCGGTGACGTGCGGTCCGGACTCTGGATCCTGCTGGGCGCGGTCGCCGCGGTGCTACTCATCGCGTGCGCCAACGTGGCCAACCTGCTGCTGGTACGGGCCTCGGACCGCACGGGCGAGATGGCTGTGCGCGGGGCCCTCGGGGCGACGCGCCGGCGGCTCGTGCGTCAGACGCTGGTCGAGAGCGCATTGCTGGCCGCGGTCGGTGGTGCCCTCGGACTGATCCTGGCCGTTGGAGCAGTCGGCGCCCTGCGCCTGCTGGCCGGCGGGACCATCCCCCGGATGGACGTGGTGCGCATCGACGGCATCGTCGTCCTCTTCACCGTTCTGATCGCCTCGTTGGTGGCGCTGCTGTTCGGAACCACGCCGGCCTTGCAGAATTCGAGAACGTCGGTGGCGAGCGCGCTGGCTTACGCGGGACGTGGGGCCCACGGAGGAGCCGGCCAGCGCCAGCGCCGGCTCTTGGTCACCGCCGAGATCGGGCTGAGCGTGGTGCTGCTCGTGGCCGCCGGACTCCTGCTCCGCACGTTCGGGCAGCTTCACGCGGTGAACCTGGGGTATCAGACGGAGGACATCGTCCGGTTCTCTCTGAACCTCCCCTCCAGCCAGTATCCCACGCTGGACGAGATCCGACCGTTCTACCGGACGCTGGAAGGGCGCCTTTCCAGCCTTCCAGGCGTTGAGTCGGTCGGCTCCGTGTACGGACCACCACTGGGCAGCGGCAACATCTCCGGGGACGTGCTCGTCGACGGGAAACCCGAGCCCGAGCCCGGACAGGAGAACTCGGGATCGATCAAGTCGGTGAGTCCCGGATACCTGGAGACGATGCGGATTCCGGTTATCGCCGGCCGCGGGCTCACACCGGCGGACGACGTGGATGGGTTGCACGTGGCCCTGGTGAACGAGACCCTCGCCCGAGAGAACTTCGGCGCAGCCGAAGATGCCATCGGGGAGGGCGTGAGCATCACGGCCGACTTCGGGTACGGGTCCCCGATGTGGAGGATCGTCGGCGTGGTCGCGGACATCCGCAGCCGCTCGGTTACGGGAGGTCCGCAGCCCGAGATCTACGTCCCGCACGGGCGCTTCGGGCCGGCATATCAGACCATCAGCCTGCGTATGGTGAACGGGGCAGGGGTCCCGACTGCCGCCATCCGCGCCGAGGTCCGCCGGCTCGACTCGGATCTTCCGATCCGCGACCTGGAGACGGTGGAGCAAGCCCTCGCGGCCCAGGTAGCCCCCACGCGGCTCTATCTCATGCTGGTCTCGTTGTTCGCGGGGCTGGCCGTGGTCCTGGCGGCGGTGGGACTCTACGGGGTCGTAGCGTATCTGGTCTCCACGCGGACTCGGGAGATCGGCGTGCGCGTGGCCCTGGGCGCGGACCGCGGCAGGATCACGCGGCTCGTGATCGCCGAAGGGTTGCGACCGGCCGCCACGGGTGTCCTGCTCGGTCTCGCGCTGGCGGTCATGGGCGGGCGGGTGCTCGAGGCCGTCCTCTTCGGAGTCGAGCCGCGGGACCCCGCCGTCCTGGTCACCGTCCCGGTGCTGTTGAGCATTGTCGCCATTGCCGCGGCCTGGGTCCCGGCCGCCCGCGCCGCTCGACTGGACCCGGGCTCCGCACTCCGATCCGAATGAACGCTCGCCCCGGCTCCCCCCCGACAACGCGGCATCTACGCAAGAGGCAACCACTGCCATGAAACCGCCCATGGACCTCGTTCGCGGCACGGTCGACGTCCTGATCCTCAAGTCGCTCAGTTGGGAGCCGATGCACGGCTACCAGGTGTCGAACTGGATTCGCCGGATCACGGACGATGAGCTCCAGGTCGAAGAAGGGACGCTCTATCCGGCGCTCCATCGCCTCCAGCACAGGGGCCTCATCACGGCGGAGTGGGGGTTGAGCGAAAACAACCGTCGCGCGAAGTACTACAGCCTGACGCGGCGGGGCCAGGACGTCCTGTCCGAGAGGTCCCGTACCTGGGAGCGGTACGCCCGGGCGGTGTCCCGGGTGTTGAGCGCCACCGGGCTGGAGCCGGCCTGACGGGTTTGCCGTGTGCGAGGGGACCATCCCTCCGTGGGCCTTGCCCGCCGCCGGGCCTTTGGTCATTGTTCTATCGGTAACCGAGAGAACGACCTACCGTATGCTCCAGTTAGAGCATGGGGTTTCTCGCTGGCAGCGAGCCCCCTTCCCTACGGAAAGCGGAAGCACATGACCGAGTCCCGAAACGATTTCATCCGTGGCACACTCGAGATGCTGGTGCTGAGGGTGCTCGACTTCGGCCCCATGCACGGCTGGGGAATCTCGGAGCGCATCCAATCCCTCTCGAGCGACGCGCTCTCGTTCAGCCAAGGGTCGCTCTATCCCGTGCTCGCCCGGCTCCAGAGCGAGGGGCTCGTGACTACGGAGTGGGCCCGTACCGAGAACAACCGTCGCGCCAAGTACTACCGCCTGACCCCGCAGGGCGAGCGGAAGCTCCTGGCCGAGCACGCCAACTGGCGGCGCCTGCGGACGGCGGTGGACTGGATCATGGAGGGAGCCGGCTGATCATGATGGAACGAAGTGGGGAGTGCAGCTCGGATCGGGAGGAGGCCCCATGACGCTGGCCGCGTGGAATAGGACGAGCTCGATGATCGCGCAGCCTCTGCAACCTGTCCGGCATCCAATCCGTAGGCCTTCAGGTGTGCGCGCCGAACCCATAGGAGGACGTGTGTCCATACGTTTCAC
>JAHEKN010000087.1 GCA_024638305.1 Gemmatimonadota bacterium
GTGGAAGCGGTCGCGTTCCCCAACTTCGGGCTCGAGGATCACTGGGCGCAGGGCACGGCCCGAGCGAGGATCGCCCAGGGTGGCTGGCACTTCGTGATCGTGCAGCAGGGTCCGTCGGCCAGCGAGGGACGTCCCTCCCTCATCGAGTACAGCGCCCGCTTCGCCGACGAGCTGGGGCAAACCGGCGCACGGTTGGCCGTCTATATGGTGTGGCCTTCACGGGCGCGCGCCTTCGACTTCGACGGGGTTTCCGACTCGCACCGGGTCGCCGCGCAGCAGGCGGGCGGCCTGCTGTTCCCCGCCGGCGAGGCGTGGCGGGCTGCCTGGGCGCGCGCGCCCGACTTGCCGCTGTACGGTCCCGACGGCTTCCATCCGAGCCTGTTGGGGACCTATCTGGCGGCTCTGGTCATGTTCGAGCAGATCTCCGGCGTGTCGCCGAGCGCCCTGCCTGAAGGTCTCGTCACGCCGAGCGGCACGGTCGCCCTGCCGCCCGGTACTTCCGAGATCCTGCACGACGCGGCCGCCGAGGCCAACCGGGAGTTCGCGCTCGGGGCTGGCGCATCCGGCTTCCCCGCCCCTGCGCGAACGGGTGAAGCTCCGGTTTCCTATCCTCGATAGCCGGGGTCCGAGATCTGGACTCGGACGCCGTCCGGATCATCGAAGTAGAGCTCGGGCCGGTCCTGTCGAACGAAGGGCTCGACGCCGGACCGCCTGAGCTCCGACGCGGTCGCCTCGATCGCGAACCCGTCGACCCCCACGCAGAAGTGGTGCGCCCGGCCCGGCGGATCGATGCGATAGAGTCCGAGGAAGCTCTCACCCAGTCCCAGATTCACGCCGCCCGGCTGCCGCGAAACCTCCGAGAGGCCGAGGACGCGCTCGTAGAACCGCTGCGAGGCGGACACGTTGGATACGGCGAGCGACACGTGGTTGAGAGAGACGCCGACCGGGCTTCCCGGGGTCCGGACTCCGGCCGGGTCGCGCGCTTCCGTAGCGACCCGCGGAGCGGCGGCCAGAGCCAGCACCCCCGACACGAATCGGCGTCTGTCCAGGTCGCCCGCTGCGAACCGGTCGGTGAGGCGCTCGAGGGCTTCGATCATGTGGGCTCCTCCAGGTGCTCGGCATCCACCGCTTCGCCGAAGTGCTCCCCCAGATCGCGCAGATACGAATCCATGGTGCCGTGGTAGCCCATGACGAACCGGGACACGAACCGGAAGACCGGGTTATAGACCTGGCCGTCCTCGGTGATGGTCAGCACGGACCCGCCGCCGTCCGGCATCACCTGGTACGTCCACGTGCCGCCGAACGGAAGCCCCTCCCCCATGCGGGTGACGAGTCGACGCGGCGGCTCGTCGACTTCTACGATGATGGGAAGCGTCCCAACCCGCGGCCCACGCTGAATCCACGTCTCGACCGATGCGCTCGGGTCGCGCTCGGACGAGTCGAGCTGGGACCACCACGCCGGATAGGAAGCCATGTCGCGCACGGCCGCCCAGACGGAATCGGGCGGCTCCGCGAACGCGGCGCGGCTGCTGGCCACGTGGTCCTGGGGGACCAGGAACCCGATCAGCGTGACCAGCACGCCGAGCCCGACCAGGGCTCCGCCCAGGATGAGCAACCAGCGCAGCATCGTTCCTCCCTCTGGATGTTCAGCGGATTCCGGCTCGCACCTCCGGATGCACGTCCTTCAGCCAATAGAAGACGGGTGCGGCGCCGGCCTCCGGTTCGATCTCCGCGAGGGTAGCACCGTCGTAGAGGCGTCCGTTCATCATCACCATCGACACCGTGTTGCTGTTGCGGATGTCGTCGAGCGGGTTGGCGTCCAGCACCACCAGGTCGGCCAGCTTGCCTGCGGTCACCGACCCGAGATCCCGGTCCAGGCCGATCGCCTCGGCCCCGACGATGGTCGCGACCCGGAGCGCCTCGTGCTCCGTCATGCCACCCGACTGCATGCTCCAGAGCTCCCAATGGTATCCGAGCCCCTGCAGTTGACCGTGGCTCCCGATCCCCACGCGACCGCCGGCCCGCAGCACATCGCGTGCGAACGCGGAGACGCGGTCGAACGTGTGGACCAGCGGATGGAACCAGCCTGCGCTCCCACCCGGACTCGGGGGCCCACCCCGCCGTAGGGCTTTCTGCTGAAGCTCTTCGAAGGGCGTGAACCTTCTGAGCTTCTCGTCGCCGAAGACGTCCGTGGTCGCATAGTAGTAGTTCTCGGCCCACGGTCCCCCGTACGACACCAGGATGGTCGGGGTGTACGCCATCTTGGAGCGCGCCACCAACTGGACCACGTCGGCGTACAGCGGAAACCCCGGCATGTTGTGCTCCATCCCCGCGTATCCGTCCTGCCCCATCGTCAGGTTGAGCGCGAGGTCGAGCGAGCCTTCGGTCGTGGGCATGAGGCCCTGCTCGCGGGCGGCTTGGATGATCCACTGCCGCACCTCGCGGTTCCCCGCCCCGTACATCTTGATGGTTTTGGTGTCGTAGTAGTCGCTGTAGCGGCTGAGGACGGTGCGCGCGTCCTCTAGGCTCCCGATCTGCTCGCTCGAGAACACCCCCGGTCCGGTCGAGTAGATGCGCGGACCCAGCATGAGCCCGGCCCGCACGAAGTCCTCATAGGTCAGGACGTCCGTGGTCCCGGTCTGGGGATCGCGGGCGGTGGTGACCCCGTAGGCCAGGTTGGCCGCGTACGACCAGGGCTGCGAACGGTGCAGGTCGACCTGAGCCCGCAGGTGGGCGTGCGTGTCGATGTACCCGGGCACGATGGTCTTCCCGGCCAGGTCGATGACCCGGGCACCCTCAGGCACCGCGACCGAGCCGGTGGGTCCGACGGCCGTGATGCGCGTGCCGATCACCACCACGTCGCCACGGTCGATCACCGCCTCGCCGTCCATGGTCACCACGCGGGCTCCTCGGAGCACCACCCGCCCCTGCGGGCGGTCGCGCGGCACCGTCACTCGCACGCGGACCTCCGGGGCGCGGTAGCCATCGTCCGCGTCGGCCTCGTCCTCCTCGGCAGCCGCCGTATCCGCGCCGGCCGCTCGTTCGGCCGCCTCCGCCGCCTCAACGCTGTCCTCGTGGGCGCGTGCGTCGTCCAGGTCGAAGGAGAAGAACGCATTGCCGATCGACCAGTGCACGGTCCTTCCGTCCGTGCCCCAGACCGGGAACTGACCGCCGATGTCGGTGAGCTGGCGTGCGGGGAACGACGCGTTCTCGGGGTTGGCGACCGAGATGGTCGGTGTGTCACCCCCGACCCTTGGCACCGTGACCACGTAGAGTTGGCTCACGACCTGGACCAGCGCCTGGTCGCCGACCGGGGCCATCCAGATGCCGGACGCGGGCAGTGGGTTGGTGCTGTTCCCCACCCGCCCGCCGGTCACGCGGACATGCGCCCGGCGGTCGGTCCCGTCCCACCGCATGGACACGAGCCCGTCGCCGAAGGACGTGGCGTACAAGCGCTCGGGATTCGACGTGAAGTGCACGCCCGCAAAGTCCACGGCCTCCGTGACGACGGTGGCGGCGCCACCGGCGGCGGGAACCCAGATCAATGCCTCCGTGCCCCCGGGAACCCCGCGCTGCAGGGCCTCGTCGTACGCGCGGGCCGGTCCCCGGAACGCCACGATGCGCCCGCCGTCCGGCGACCAGGCCGGCTCGCGGTACAGGGCCGAGACGGCGGTGAGCCGCTCGGGCGCGTTCCGCCCTGCCGCCCGGACTCGGTACAGGTGTCCCCCGTCCGCGTCGTCCCAACCGGCAAAGGCCACCCACTGCCCGTCCGGCGACCACGCGATGCCCGACTCCATGGCCGGCAGGTCCGACAGCTTCCGCGGGGTCCCGTCGGGGAGGTCCATTACATAGGTGTCCCCCAGGACGACGAACGCGAGCCGCGAGCCGTCCGGCGAGGGGCGCGCGTCCCGGATCTGCTTGGCTACGAACGTGGGCGTCTCCTGGACGGGATAGTCGAAATCGACCTCCGGTCCCATGGCGAGCTTCACGTCGGCCCGGAACGGCACCCCCAGGGGAGCGGATCCGTCCAGGGGCACGCGCCAAATGCCGCCACCGTAGGAGACCACCACCTCGCGCGAGTCCGGGGTGAAGGCCATGCCGGGGTACGCGTCGCGCTTGGCGCGCGACTCCTGCTGGTCACGCTGCACCGGGTGTGCGAGCCAACGCTCGTCGCCGGTAGCGAGATCGCGAACGCGGAGGGCGGTCTCCGCTATGTGCCGGGTGGCGTAGACCAGCCAGCGGCCGTCGGGAGACAGCGTCGGACGCACCGCGCCGCCATAGCGGTTGGACTTGCCGGTGCTGGCGCCCGTCTCCCTGTCGTACACGGCAAGTTGATAATCCTCCATGGGCGAGTTGTACTGCCAACCGCCCCGGCGCTGGGCGAACCAGATGTAGCGGTCGTCATCTCCGAAGGCCGCACCGGTGGTGAGGAGCTGGGCCGGCTCGTCGATCAGTGCCACGCCCGAGCCGCCGTCCACGTGATAGAGCCAGAGCTTGCCAACGCCGGGTTGGTTCTTGGTGGCTACGACGTAATTCCCGTCCGGCGTCCACTCCGGAGACTGGTAGGCCGAAGTCTTCCCGGTCGTGAGCTGGACGGTGTCGCTCCGGTCGAGCGAGATCACGTGCAGGTTCTCGGCACCGCTCCGGTCGGAGACGAACACAACGCGCGTCCCGTCGGGGCTGAAGCGCGGCTGCGCATCGAGCGCCATCCCCTGGGTCAACGGGGTGGCCCTTCCGCCCGTGATGGGCAGCGTATACAGGTCGCCCAGCAGGTCGAAGACCACGGTCTGCCCGTCGGGCGAGACGTCGAGTGAGATCCACGATCCCTCTTCAGCAGACATCTCCATCCAACGGCCGGGCATGAGTGGCAGCCCCTCGCGGGCCGCCTCGACTGCGGCGTCGGTCGTGTCGGCTACGGACACGGTGGCGTTCTGGGCGGTCACGGTACTCGGGCCAAGGAGCCCAGCGACGAACAGGCACGCTGGAATCCAGGCGACTCTCGACCGTCGCGGAGAAACACGCATCATCGACCCCGGAGATCTGAAGGCGATCGTGAGGCCGTAGGGAGGCGGACCTCGGCCTGACTTGAGGATCGCTCAGGAATATCGGCGGGGCGGGGTGGGTGCAAGCAGATTCAGGAGGAGGGGCGCCCGCACCGCGGACGCCCCTCAGTTTCTCCTAGCGCTCGACCGGATGGAGCGTCAGAACGTCCCGAAGCTCAGCCCGATCGCGACCACCGGGTAGTACTTGAAGGACGAGATGTCGTCCTCGATCCGTGCGACCTCGGCGTCGAGGTTGGCCTGGAAGGTCGGGTCGCCGGCGTAGGGCCCGCTAGCGGTGACCTGGAGTCCGGGCTCGCCCTGGAAGGCCACCCCGAGGTCGAGAGTCATCCCGAAGGCCCCGCGCGTGGGGTTTCCCCATCCGATTCCGAGGTAGGGAGCCCGCTTCTTGGTCACGAGGACGGCGGTGACGTTGCCCACGTCCGACGGCTGGTAGGTTACGCCGTTCACCTCCACGGGCCGCACGGGCGTGCCGACCATCGAGATGTTGTCGCCGAATTGGATCATGCCACCGGTCAGGTGGAACGAGCCCCGGAACGGAAAGAGGTCCAGCAGCGCGGCATACACGGGCGAGGAGAAAGAGGCCGTTACGTCCACGTCCTCGACTTCCCGCGAAGGTTCCCACGGTTGGACGCTGAGGCCCACACGGACCCCGAGGTTCGGAGAGAGCGCGACGGCCAGATTGCCGCCCACGCCGAGCGTGCTGACGTGCCCCGACGCCCCCATCTGCTGTGCTTCGAGCACCGGGGACGTCGCGGCCCACACCACGAGAGCCCCAACGACACCCAGGACCCGTGCCGAGCCCATCGATCCTCTGCCTTGTCGTCTCATCCTTCGTCCCCGTCTCCGAGCTTCTCCAGGGCCGGTCACCGTACGCTGAAGCCGGCCGCGGCCGGTCCCTGGGAGGGCAACAACCAAGCCAACTGCGGCGACGCAGCAGGGGCGGCCGAACGCCCCGTTCGACGGTGCTTTCCCACCAGTGTGGAGTCGGCGAGACACCGCGGACGCCGGGGTAATCCGCGATTCGCCCGCAAGAGGCGGGCTCCCGATCGGGGCCTCGCGCGCTCATGGCGCGTCCGGATCCCGCCGGCTTCTCCGCTGTTTCTGGATGGAGGGGTCGATGGCGGCGGGCGCCGGCCCCCCGTCAGTCGGGGGAAATCACCAGCCGGAAGCCGATGAAGGGACGTCGCGCGCCAGGGTCCGCTCCGCCGCGGACCGCCGCCCGCACGTTCTGCGCGCCGTCCGTGAAGGAGCCACCACGCATGACCCAGAGCGCGTCCTCGGCCACGGTGAGACCGTCGTCGGACTCGTCGTACGGGTAGGGCTGATAGGGGCTGCGCGTCCATTCCCAGACGTTGCCGCTCATGTCCCTCAGGCCGTACGGGCACTCGAGGCATGCGAAGCTGCCCACCGGCGCCGGGGCGCTGGTCCCGTAGTTGGCGCGGTCGGGCCGCGGTTGGTCGCCCCAGGGGTACCGGCGGCCGTCCGAGGAGCGAGCCGCCTTCTCCCACTGCGCCTCGGTCGGCAGGGTCACACGCCACCCCGAGCCGAGCCGCCGCGCGATCGGCTCCGGTGTTTCCGACCACGAGCGAAGCTCGGCGTCCAGCCAGCGTGCGTACGCAAGCGCGTCCGGCCAGCTCACGGCCGCGACCGGGTGCTCGGCCGGCCGCGCCGTCGCCTGGCCCTCCGGCGGATGGCCCGATGCCCTCAGGAATGCCCGGTACTGGGCCACGGTCACCTCGAACCGGCCGATCAAGTAGGCAGGAAGATCAACGGTGCCGATGGCCTGGGTCGCGGACCAGCGCTCGATCTCGAACGCCATGGAATCGAGGGCCGCATCGCTGCCCATGAGGAAGGGACCCGCGGGCACCTCGACGAAGCCGAGAAGCGTGTCGTCGGGCAGGAGAAAAGCATTCGCCGAAGACGGCGTCTGTATCGCTTCGCCGGCGTGCACGCCACTCCCGAGTGTCGCCGATCCCGGTGGCTCCATGCGGCCCCCTTCCCGCCAGAGCCAAGCGGCGACCACGGACACGAGCGCGACCATGACGAGCGCGCCGGTCCTCCACCGCGAAGGCGGGTGGCTCGCGACATCCACCGCGCTCACGCGCCGGCCCCCATGCGCTCGCACGCGAACGTCCACCCGTGCGTACATGCGCGTCCGTACAGCTCCGAGCCGGGTGCGTCCATGAGGTTCAGCCCGCCCTGGCGCAGCAGCAGCCGCAGGTCGAGCTCCTTGGGGTCCGTACGCGCGACCCGTGACGTGTCCAGGAGGTTGAGGCAAGCCGCCTGGAACCGCAGCTCGCAGGCACGTCCGAAGTAGGCGTTCGCCGCCCTGGGGTCAGCGTCCGTGAGGACGCCCTCTCGGAGATGCCGACCCAGCTCATTGCAGGCCCAGGCCGAGCGGTCGTTGCAGTAGGTCGTTTCAACCTCGATCAGACGGGCGCACGCTTTACGTCGCCCCTCGGCGCACGCCTCCTCCCAGAACGGCACGCGGTCTCCGGGATGGAGGCCGTCGGTCCTCCCCAGGGCCGTCATGGCCACGAAGAAGACGATCCAGACTCCCATGTGGGCCAGGTTGGGGCGTGGGCCGACCGCCGCGCGCAAGCGCTCACGCCATCCCTCGAGCGGGCGCCTCTCGCGCCAGGTGCGGACGAGCGCGTCGATCCACGGCACGCAGAGGTTGAGGAGCGGGACGCAGAGAAGCTTGTCATAGAACGTGGGCGCACCGGCCGCGCCCAGCAGCCAGTAGAGACCGAAGACGCCGAGACCATAGAGCCCCCCGAAGATCGCCTTTCCCAGGGTCGTGCGCGGGGACGTCGAGGGGTCGGTCACCAGCAGGTGGAGGCCGAGGAAGACGGCAGCGGGGATCTCCGAATCCAGGAAGTAGGGGACGCCCGTCACCGATCCGTACAGCGCGCTCGCGCCGAACAGGACGGCCGCCGCTGTCCCCGCAACCGGCGTGATGGCGAAGAAGTACATCACCACCAGGCCGGCGAGGAAGAGGAACGTGTAGATGCCGGGGGCCAGCGTGAGCGTGGAGGCGATCTCGTAGCCCCACGTCAACCCGGTCGTGCCGGTCACGATCAGCGCGAGGGAAAAGAAGCCCAGGGAGAAGGCTGAGGGGTTGAAGATGTGACGAGAGATGCCCTCCCGGCGCCAGCGGATGTACTCCTTGCCCATGAACCCCAGGGCAATCATGAGAAACTGGAGGGCGAACCAATCGTCCCGGAACCAGAGGAAGAGGTTGATGCTGAAGATGATCGGGAAGGGTCCGAATCCGAGGGTGTAGCGCTCCCGCCGACTCCAGGCGAGCAGCATGTCGAACGCGTACGCGAAGACGATCTGCGCGAGGATCAGCACGGCCATGTCGTAGACCGGACGCCAGAACCAGCCCCAGTAGACGAACACCGATAACTGCACCAGGGCCTGCACCCAGTGCTGCGGGCGCAGGTTGACGACGAGTGTTCTGGGGCCCGTCCGCCCCGCCAGGCCGGCCAGGAGCGCGGCCTGCCACAGGGCCAACACCGCGGCGGCTCCCCAGAAGGACGCTGTCAGGCTCGGGTTGGCCTGAACGCGAGGGGTCAGCGCCAGTAGGACCAGGGCGCCCGTGAACGCCAGCGGGAGGAGGAGCGGGCCACGCTCGCCCGCGCGGCGCTCTCCTCCTCCCGTCTCCACGCTCCCCCTCCTCTGTCTTTCTTCCGTTGGGCGCCTCGGGCCTACTGAGCGGCCGCCAGGTCCTGCAGCGCGCCGGCCAGCATCCGGACCTTGGCGCCGTCCGCGGACCCGCGCGCGTCACCCGCGAGCTCCCCCGCCAGAGCGCCCAGTGCGTCCCTCCGCGCCTGCCCGGACATCCCTTCGGCCCCGGCGAGCGCGGCCCGCACCGCCGCGACGCGCGCGCCGGGAAGCCCGTTGGAGCGGACGAGCTGGTCCACGTAGGCCCGCGCCAGCGCGAAGCTGGGGGGCCACACCATGAGGGGCTGCTCCTGGGCGTTCAGGTAGTCGAACCGCACGGTCTTGGCCGCGTCGATCTCGTTTTGCGTAATGGCCGGGCTGGCCACCAGCTCGAAGATGTCGAGTCCCCGCGCGATCTCGGAGTTCACGATGTAGCCGTTGTACCAATAGACCGACCACGATCCGCCACTGACGAGCCGCTCCTCCGACACGGGCCCACGATCGTGGTAGGCGATCTCCGTGGGATTGGACACGTCCGTCCAGTCGAAGATCGAGATCCCGCCCTGATACCACCCCTGCACCATGACGTCGCGGCCCGGAATCGGGATGAGCGAACCGTTGTGGGCGACGCAGTTCTCGTTGGACGTCTGGGCCGCGGGCATCTTGTAGTAGCTCTTGAACTCCATCCGGTCGTTCTGGAGCGTGAACAGGGCGTTCGCCCCCCATTCGTACTTGTCGGTGTCGCGGCAGCGCGGCGCGGAGCCACCGCCCCACTCGTCGGTGAACAGGATCTTGGTCCCGTCGTTGTTGAACGTGGCCGAGTGCCAGAAGGAGAAGTTCGAGTCGGCCACGGCCTGCAGGCGGACCGGGTGGGCCGCGTCACTGATGTCGAGGAGCAAGCCGTACCCACCGCATGCTCCCCCGGCCCGCCCGATGGCCGGGTAGACTGTGATGTCGTGACACTGGGTGGGGCCCGTGCGGGCTCGCTGCTGCTGACCCCGAGGCGGGAGTCCGCGCTCCGCCCTGCGCCGATCGGCGGCCGTGTCCACCGGCTCGGCGTGGCGCGGTGCCGGGCCGAGTCCCTGGAAGATCCGAGGGGAGCTCACGATTGCCGCGGCCTGCGGGTTGGCGAGGGGCACACGGATGACCTCGATCCGGAACAGGGCGGACTCGGGATCCTCCTCAGGGGGCGCACCGACGCACCCTGGCAGCTCGCTCGGCGATCGCACGCGGGAAGAGCCGGACACGTAGATGTAGACGTTGTCCATGTCGCCGGGCTGACGCACCACCGTGTGGGTGTGCGAGCCGCGGCAGGTCTGCACGTTACCGATGTAACGCGGGCTCCGAATGTCGGCGATGTCGAAGATCCGGATCCCCCGCAGACGCTCGTGACTGACCGTGTCCGGGACCCCCTGGCTGCCGCAGTCGAGTCGGCCCGACATGCCCTCCCCGGACACGAAGAGCAGATTGCCGTACACGGAAACGTCGCTCTGCGAGGCCGGGCACAGGTACTCCTGCACGACCTCGGGCCTCCGCGGGTCGGAGATATCCCAGACCACGTACCCGTTGTAGTTGCCCTGGATGGCGTAGCGGTCGAAGAACGCCAGGTCCGAGTTGGTTACTCCGGCAAAGTCCTCGGGAGACGGCGTGGTCGACACCAACCGCAGGTTCCAGATGGCCTCCTCCGCGTCGAAGAGACCGGCCGCGAGGCCCACCCGCGGATCCGGTGTGGGAGCGGAGACCGACCCGATCGGCTCGGGCGCCGGGCCTGCGTTGGCGGGCGACGCCATGCCGGCCGGCGCGGGCCCGCAGGCGGCGCTCAGGAGCAGACCGGCCGCGAGCAATGCAGATGGGATGAGGAAACCGTGCCGTGCCGCGAGGCGGCGCATGTGCTGCGATTCGGGGTTCACCTGAGGCACTCCGCTGAGGGACGTGATGAGCGTATCGAATCCGGTCGCCGATGCGGTACCGGGCAGGGCCTGGCGGCAGGGCCCCCCGCGTCTATGACCGCTCCTGCATCGCGGCCAACATCTTCTCCATGAAGTCGATCTCGGTGGTCTGGTCGGCGTAGACGTCGGACGCGAACCGGAAGACGATCTCGTCCTGCGCGGCCCCGTAGGACGTGAACAACTCGTCGACCATGGCGATGGCGCCTTCGTGATGCAGGATCATGTTGATGAGGAAGAGTCGGTCGAACTCCTCACCCCGTGCCCGGTCCAACTCGGTCAGCTGCTCGGCATTCAGCATCCCGGGCATCAGCACGCGATGCTCGACCCCGTTCTCCACGTGTACCATGTGGGTCGCGTCGGCGGCCGGCACGGGCAACCCGCGATCGGCCAGCCACGATTGCATCAGTGCGATCTCGTCCTGCTGCGCCACGATGATCCGCTCACAGAGCCGCTGGATCGCCGGGCTGGCGCCATGCGATTCGGCCCAGCCGGCAAAGAGGACCGCCTGTGCGTGGTGGGGAATCATCCCGGACATGAAGCGCGCGTCGGCCTCGTTGACCGGCCGGTCCGGCACCCGGGGCGACGCTGCGCTCCCGGGCCCGCTGCCCGGAGCGGCGCACGCCGCCAGCGCGATGGGGATGCTGATGGCCGTGACCAGCAGGGCGCCGCGCCCGGCGTGCTGGCATCGATTCATGGGGTGGTCTCCAACGTCTCTGCGGGAGCCCGGGGGCCACGAGCGGCGGGTAGCCGCGGCCTCCAAGCCGTCGTTCCGCAGGATTGTAGGCCGCGACGGGCCGGTGGCAACAGCCGCCGGGGTTCGACCAGTGCGGGTGGGACCCTCGCCGGACCGTTCGCAGCCCCCTACTCTTCACGCCCCACCAGAGGAATCCGGGAGGCAGCCCGGAGGACTCCGGGCCCTGGAATCGGAGGTGGCATCATGAAGGGCATCATCGCGTTGGGCCTCCTCGCGCTCGCGGCGCCGTTCGCAGCAGAGGCGCAAACCGTGGAGGCGACCATCGAGCGCGCCCTGGCAGCGGCCCCTGGCCGAGCGGCCGCCGACGCGAGCGTCGTGCGCTGGAATGCCGATCACACCTGGGAGACCATCAAGGAGGGCACCAACCGGGTGGTCTGTTACGACCGATCGGGCGAACCCGGACGGCGGCCGTTCGCGGTCCAGTGCACCAGCATCGCCAACCTGGAGCGCGTGGCGCAGAATCGGCGCTTTCAGGCCGAGACCGCCAACGCGGAAGAGCTGCGGGCCCGAGTCGCCGCCGCTGATGCGGACGGGACGCGGGTCGCTGCCGAGTACGGATCGCTCTGGATCGCGATGAACGGACAGGATCGGGAGAGCGCGGGGATCCACACCACCATCGCGGTCCCGTTCGCCACGAGCGAGACGACCGGTTTCCCCGACAATGGGCAAGCCGGAGGGGCATGGCTGATGGGTGCCGGCACGAGTGAAGCCCACATCATGATACCGGGACGGTAGCGGGCCCTCGGTGGTGCTCCAGGAGCACCGAATCCCCGAACTCGTGGGTGCGGTAGCCACGGGCCTCCAGCGCGACCCCCACGCGAGCCAGGACGTCGTCGCTCGCGAAGGCGCGCAGTAGCTCGTAGTGGCTCTCGCCAGGACCGTGCACCCCGCTGACGATGGCATCGACGACGCGGATGCGGCTATACCGGCCGATCCGCTGGGTTGCGAGCGCATGGCCGCTCCGTAGTCCGCCCGGTTGGTCGCCGGCATGTTCCAGTGCGCGGGTGACGGTGGTCCCGAGGGCCACGACGCGGCCTCCGCTCGCTCGCGTCCGCCCGATGGCGTCCACGGTGCTCCGGGGGAGGAAGTAGGCCTCGTCGAACGGCAGGGTGGCGTCGAGCTCCGGATCGCCCGTGGACGATATCCCGGCCGCGTGCGTCAGTGCCGCGAACCCCACCCCCCGCTCATCCAACGAGGCCAGGAACGCCCAATCCACCAGGAAGCTCGCCGAAGGGGGCTCGAAGGCCACGGCCAGTGCGGCCACGGGCGTCCAGGTGTCCCACAGGGACAGCTCGTCCCGGACGTGGGCGTACTGAATTGGGCGGCCATGTTGGGCGATGCCGGCCCAGACCCGCTCCGGAGCTCCCTCGAATCGGAGATCGATCAGTCGGGGGTGCCCAAGCACGCGGGTCACAGTGGCCACGAGTGGGCCCAGTCGAAGCGCATCCCCTGCGGCCAGCTCCGGTGGGCTCGGTCGGTCCTCCGTGCGCTGGCGGTGATCGCCCGCCCCGAACGCGACGGCCATGAACGCGTACACGTCGTCGACCCGGAGCGACCCTCGGCCGGCCAGGCGGATCTCGATCGGGGCGCCGGTGGGGCCGTGCACTCCGCGTAGGCTGGCCGGAAGCGTCGCGGCATCGTTTGCCACCACCAGATCTCCGGGCCGAAGGTGCCGGGCCAGGGTCGGTCTCGCGGCCTCCGCCAGCTCCCCGTCCGCACGTACGACCAGCAGTCTGGCGTCTGGCGGCCGCTGCACCGCGGCGGTGGCCGGCCTCATTCCGCCGCCACTGTGCTCGCCATCCCGGCGCCGACGTGGGAGCGGATCAAATCGACGAGCTCCGCGGCGGCTTCCTCCGGTCGCCTCAAGTCGGCGGGGTCGGCGTCGGGCTGCGCGGCCGCATGCATCGGCGTGTCCATGTCGCCCGGATCGAAGGCGAGCACCCGCACGCCCCGCTCCGCGAGCTCGAGGTCCCAGATCCTGCTCATGTGGAGGAGGGCAGCCTTGGACGCGCCGTACGCTCCCCAACCTGCGTACGGGGACACGGCGGCGTCGCTGCTGATATTGATGACAAGGGCCGGCCTCCCCGCGCGGGCAGAGGCGACCAGCGATCCCAGCAGTGCCTTGGTCAGTCGGAACGGACCGGTCACGTTGGTGGCCAACGCCGCCTCCAGATCCTCGCAGTCCGTATCGGCGAGGAGCGCCAAGGGGACCGAGCCGAGGGTTGAGGCGTTGTTCACCAGGACGTCCACTCCCCCGAGCGCGGCGGTGATGCGGAGTGCCATCGGGTAGATGTCATCTTTGCGCGAGACGTCGGCGGCGGTGCCGCTCGTCCCCGGCGTGCGACGAGCGACCTCCTCGACTCGATCCGCGGTGCGGGCTACGAATGCCACCTGAGCACCGGCGCCGGACAGCGCCTCCACCAACGCCAGGCCCAATCCGGAAGTCCCGCCGGTGACGGCCACACGAAGGCCAGCGAGTTCGGGCTGCTTTCGTGTATTCATTATGCCCTCCGTTTTCCCGTGATTGTCCGCCCCGCCGTCATCACTGCAGGGTTGTGTACGGTGATGATACAAGTTCAAGTGAACTTGAAGTCAAGGCTCGAATCGCATATTCTTTCGGCATGTCGGATCTGATCACGATCGGAGAGGCGTCGAGGCGGAGCGGCGTAGCGGCCTCCGCGCTTCGCTACTACGAGGATCGGGGCCTCATTCGCTCCGTGCGGGAGGGCTCGGGACATCGACGGTATCCCCGGGCCGTCCTACGTCGCATCTCGTTCATCGTTTTCGCTCAGCGCATTGGGCTCAACCTCAGCGAAATCGGCGAGGAGCTGGCCAAGCTTCCCACCGACAGTGTTCCGACCGGGCGCGACTGGTCTCGCTTGTCGGAGCCCTGGCGCGAGCGCATCGACGATCGCATCGCGGAACTGGAGCGCCTACGGAAGGGGCTCGGTGAGTGCATCGGCTGCGGATGCCTTTCCTTGAACCAATGCGCGCTTGCCAATCCGGAAGACCGCGCGGGCCGCCAGGGCCCCGGCCCGAGGTACTGGATCGGATCCTGACCGCCCCTGGGCTCGACCCAGCTTGGCCGCCACGCACTCGAGGGCCGACCTGTCTTGCCTGACACGGTCGACCGGCTAGTCGTCTAGCTTCCGCCCAGCTCCCGGATCCACCGGGCAGCCACCGGATTGTCGGGATCGATCTCCAGTGCCCGTCGGTAGGCCGCCAAGGCCGCCTCGGTGTTTCCGGCGGCTCGGTGGGTCTCGCCCAGTGCCGTAAAGGTCTGTCCGGACTCCGGTAGGAACTCCGCGTTGAGCTCGAGCAGGGCCACGGCCGCGTCGACCTGGCCGGTCTGCCCGAGCGTGCCTGCCGCCTCGATGAGGGGCCGCTCGCGGAAGTCGTATGCGCGAGCTCCGTAGTAGTCGCGCCTGAGCGCGCGGTAGCGCTCCACCGCGGCATCCGTGCCCTCCTCGGCAACCGCCCGCGTCACGACCCTCTCGACGGACTCGGGCCGCGGGATGCCACCGTGGCAGGTCGCGCAGGTCACCTGGAGATTGGGCTCGGCGCGCTCCGGGAGCACGGCGAGGTGCTCTTCGTTGATCGCCTGGACCATGCGGAGCATGGCCCGCGCTTTCCGCTTCGTGG
>JAHEKN010000088.1 GCA_024638305.1 Gemmatimonadota bacterium
GAGGTAGGCCTGGACCAGTAACTCAGCGGTGACCCGGCCGTCCTCCATAGCGGCATGGACGGAGGCGATGGTGGTTTCCTCGACCACAAAGCCCGGCGTACAAGCAGTAGCGAGTACGACAAGCGCGAACGGGCCCGCCCGTCTGCCGCCAGACCCTTGGGGCATCACGCCACTTGAATCGTGCGCTCGAAGAGTTCGTTGTTCTCCCAGCGCGTGCGCTTCATCTCCAGGTGGTCCGGCTGTGTGCGACCGCTGCTGTCGGTGGCGCGGGACACCAGGCGGTGTTCACCCGCCGCCATGGCGGCCGTCTCGAGACGGAAGAAGGTCCACTCATGCGGATCCTCTGGCCGGTCGAGCTCGGCGGCGGTCCAGGCTCCCCCGTCGACCTGCACCTCGACCCGTTCGAGGGGCGTTCCATCCCCCCAGGCGACGCCGAAGACCGTGAATCGGTCGCTCCGCCGGGTTACGCGGGCAATGACCGACTTCGGCCGCTGCCGGGTTACGGACGTCTCGACCCACTCGGTTCCTCCGTCCACCTCGCGTCCCATCAGCGTGACGTAGTCCTTGGCCATGAAGCGCGTCATCAGCCGGTCGGCGGCCACCTCGATCTTCACGAGCCACTTGACCTGACAGACCCCGTACCAGCCGGGGACGATCAATCGTACGGGATAGCCGTGCACCCGGGTGAGCGGCGCGCCGTTCATGGCGTAGGCGACGATTGGATTGGTCTCCCGGATCTGCTCGAGAGACATGGAGCGAGCGAAGTTCTGCTCGTATTCGTTGCCTCGGATCTCCTCCATCCCGGTGTCCGCACCCCAGAAGTGAACCTCGCGGGCGTGCTCCGTCATGCCCGCCTCCTCCAGGAGCGGAAGCAGCTCCGTTCCCGTCCAGGTCGCGTTCCCGACCATTCCGTGGAAGAGCCGGCCCGAGTTGCCCCCGCACTCGAAAACGGTGGTCCGCTCGACCCTGGGACGTGACTCGAGCTCACTCAACGAGAGCGTGCGCGACCGCTGGACCAGACCATCGAGTCGAAGCCGATAGCTGGCCGCGTCCAGCTCGGGATACCCGTAGTGAGCCACCACGAAGAAATCCTCGACGGGTGTCACGCGCGAAGAGAGCTCTCGTAGATCCTGGGCAATCAAGCGCTGGCCGGGCAGGACGTCCGGCCCGTCGGGCCTGAGCCCGGTGAACGTGTCAGGCACGTCGGTGAACGGCACGACGACCTCCTGGCCGAACCAGGATGCCGGCCAGCCCGGCACAGGAGTGACCGCCAGTCCCACGGTGACGAGACCCAGTTGGGTCACCGCCTCTCGTCGGCTGATAGCAGAGTCGAGTAGGGTTGGCGCGCGTCGTGATTTCATCGGAGTCACCCCGGCGATGAGGGAGCGTGGCTGCCGCAGGATGGGGGAGCGTTCTCTGACGCGGCAAGTGGGGCTGCATCGACGCCGGCACCCAGTGTGGGCCGGGAACACCGCCAGGCAGTTCAACGCTCGGAAAGCAGGTTCTTCCGCTGGTCCGCCTGCGAGCCCACGTCTACCTTCGCCCGATGGTCGACGACTTCGCACGCCTCGTTGCCGCATTGGCCGGTCGCTACACGATCGAGCGGAAGCTCGGCGCCGGGGGAATGGCCACGGTATACCTGGCCGAAGACGCGAAGCATCACCGCAACGTCGCGGTGAAGGTGCTCCGTCCAGAGCTCGCCGCGGTCGTTGGCGCCGGCCGCTTCCTCAAGGAGATCGAAGTCACGGCCAGCCTCCAACACCCGAACATCCTGCAACTGTACGACTCGGGTGAAGCCGACGGCTTCCTCTACTACGTCATGCCCTACGTGGAGGGAGAGTCGTTACGCGAGCGGTTGGCCCGCGAGCGTCAACTGAGCGTCGAGGACGCGCTCGAGATCACCCGGTCGGCCGCGGCGGCGTTGGCCTACGCACACGAGCGCAATGTCATCCACCGCGACATCAAGCCCGCCAACATCCTCATGCAATCAGGCCAGGCCCTCGTAGCGGACTTCGGAATCGCATTGGCCGTGAGTGAGGCCGGGGGGGATCGGCTGACCGAGACCGGCATGAGCATGGGTACGCCCCACTACATGAGCCCCGAGCAGGCTACTGGCGACCACCCTGTGACGGCACGGAGCGACGTCTACTCGCTGGGCTGCGTGACGTACGAGATGCTTGCCGGAGAACCGCCCTATGTGGGCAACTCGGTACAGGGAATCATTGCCAAGATCCTGACGGACACGCCGGCACCTATTCGCCGGACGCGGGAGTTGGTTCCGCAGAATATCGACGCGGCGCTCCAGAAGGCGCTCTCCAAGAGCCCGGCGGACCGGTTCACGACGGCTACCAGCTTCGCCGAGGCCCTCGCGGACCCCTCGTTCACGCTGCCGACTGCGGAGTTTCAGCGAGTGACCCGGTCACCGGGCGCGGCTCGCTGGCGCCGCATTGCGACCGCGGCCATGGCCGCGGCGGCGCTCCTGGCCACGGCGGCCGTGTGGGGATGGCTACGGCCTTCGGGCGAGACTCCCCTCAGCCGACAGCGGATCGAGCTTTGGGCCGATCCTCCTACGCTGTTTTCCATCGGCGAAGAAACCGCTGTGGCGCCGGACGGCTCCTCGATCGCCTTCATCGACGAGGTCGAAGGGGAGCGGCGGCTCTTTCTCAAGGAACGGCACCGGCTCGACGCCGTCGCCCTCGCGAGTGCCGTGGACCCTCACGGTCCGTTCTTTTCCCCCGACGGAGAGTGGATCGGGTTCTGGATGGACGGACGTCTGACCAAGATCCCGACGGGTGGAGGGGCGACCGTCACGATCGCCGACTCCGCGCAGCGAGTGGAGCCGGCGGGGGCCTGGTTGGATGACGGCTCCATCCTGTTTGCCCGCGGCGAGCGGGTCATGCGGGTTCACGAGGATGGAGGACCGGTCACGGTGGCGTCCACCGACTCGGTGCCCGGCCTGTGGTACCCATTTCCGCTGCCTGGCGCGCGGGGCGCCCTCTTCTCGAGCTGTTCCGGCGATTGTGACTACGTCGAGATTCGCGTGCTCGACCTCGATTCCGGCCGGATCCGAACCCTCTTCGAAGGCGCATTGAGCGCGGGCTACGTGGGTACCGGGCACGTCGTGTACACGCGACCCGATGGCGGGCTCTATGCGACGCGCTTCGATGTCGGGTCGCTCGAGCCGCACGGCACCACCGTCAAAGTTCTGGACGGCGTTGCCACGAACGGCCCCGTCACGCACGTCAGTATCTCGACGGGGGGTACGTTGCTGTACATGTCGGGTCCCCAGATTGGAGGCTTTGGCCTGGGTGAGGCCTCCTGGGTCGCCCGAGACGGCACCTCGACGCCGGTGGATCCCGATTGGCTGTTCCTGCCCGGTCAGGAATCGGGCCTCGCTCTCTCTCCCGACGGGTCGCTGCTCGCGATTGGAATCAGCGACGGCCCCAATATCGACGTCTGGATCAAGCGGCTACCGAGCGGGCCGTTCTTCAGGCACACGTTTGCCGAGAGCATCAACGACCGGCCTTCCTGGTCACCGGACGGGCGCTCCCTGCTGTTCGTTTCGAGGAGCGCGCAGGGATGCGAGCTGTGGTCGCGTCCGATCGACGGCACCGGCCCACCGGAGCCGGTGCTCGCGGGGCATGACGCCTGTCTGGGGCGTTGGTCGCCGGATGGGAATTGGATCGTCTATCAGGAGGGGGACCCCCGCGGTCGGAGCGGGAACCTCATGGCAATTCGGTCCAGCTCGGAAGCGGCCCCGATCGAGCTCGCGGCCACTGAGTTCCACGAGACGAGTCCGGAGCTGTCGCCCGACGGCCGTTGGCTGGCGTATGCCTCCGACGAGTCGGGGCGGCTCGAGGTGTACCTTCGACCGTTCCCGAACGTACGGGATGGCAAGTGGCTCGTCTCGCGCCAGGGTGGCGCCATGCCACTCTGGAGCCGCGACTCGGACGAGCTGTTCTTCATCGACGGAGCCGGGCGGCTGGTCGCGGCCGAATTGGATGGCGGGTCCGTCCCCACGACCACGAACCGGGTCCTCTTCGACATGTCGCAGCAGTACGCCGGGATCTCGAACGACCGGGCGGGCATCCGCTTGTTCGATGTCACCGCGGACGGTCGTTTTCTCGCGGTTCGGCCGGCCGGGGCCAGCCGCATGGGTGATCCGGTCGATGTAGTCCTCGTCGAGAACTGGTCGGCGGAGTTGACCTCGGTTCGGTGAGCTGGAAGTAGGCCCGCACCGGGGTCGTGCAGGTGCGAGCCCGCCTGTACCTTCTCCTGGCGGTAACCCCACGTCGCCGCCCACCCCAACTCCGAGCCGTTGCTCACGACCGGGCCAATCCCCGACCGCCCGTTCGCGCGTGACCCAGGCGGACCCGGAGACCACACACCAACCGCGTGAGATGGTGCGCTCATGACCGAACCCAACGATCTCCGTCCCTGGGAAGAGCTGGACGCGATTGCGGAGACCGGAGACGCCGACCGGCTCGAAGCGTACGTCGAGACGCTGTCCCCCAGTGAGACCGCCCGGGCGCTGGCCCACCTGGCACCGGAAGAGCAGAGTCGTGTGCTCGAGACGCTGTCCCCCGACGACGCCGCCGAGGTGATCGAGGGGCTACCCATCTCGCAGGCCGCTGCGCTGGTCGAGCACCTGTCGGCCGACGTCGCGGCAGCCATCGTCCACGAGCTTCCAAGCGACGAGCAGGCCGACCTGCTGGTAGAGATGGACCGCCGCGAAGCGGAGGCCGTCCTGGCAGCGCTCGACCCGGAGGAAGCGGGCGAGATCCGGGAGCTGACTCGTTACGAGGAGGACGTGGCCGGGGGTCTCATGATGACCGAGATCATCGCCGTGCCGGCGTCTTCGACCGTGGAGCAGGTGGTCGCGAGGTTTCGAAGCGAGCCCGAGGAGTTCGACTTCGATGTCCAGTACGTCTACGTCGTGGACTCCGGACGCCGGCTGGTCGGCGTGCTCCCGATACGGGAGCTCCTGCTCGCCCGTGGCAACCCGGTCTTGGAGTCCGTGATGATCAGGGAGCCGGTCTCTGTGGAAGCGGACACCGCGCTGGAGGACCTGGAGGACGTATTCGACCGGTGGGGGTTTCTGGGAATCCCCGTCGTGGATCGGGGAAGCCAGCTTCTCGGGGTGGTCACGGAGGCCGCCGTTCGGGACGCGGTCGGCGAGCGGGCCGAGGCTGACCACCTCAAGGCGGCCGGCATCGTGGGGGGAGAGGAGCTTCGCACGATGCCGCTCTTTCTGCGCTCGCGCAGGCGTCTCTCGTGGCTCTCCGTGAACATCGTGCTGAACGTGGTGGCCGCGAGCGTGATCGCGATGTACGAGGAGACCCTGGCGGCCGTGATCGCGCTCGCGTTCTTCCTCCCGATCATCTCGGACATGAGCGGCTGCTCGGGCAATCAGGCGGTGGCCGTAAGCGTGCGTGAGCTCGCGCTCGGCCTCGTGAAGCCCTACGAGGTGTACTACGTCTGGCTCAAGGAGATCGGCATCGGTGTGATCAACGGGGCGGTTCTCGGCCTGCTGATCGGCGTGGTGGCCTGGCTCTGGCGCGGGAATCCCTATCTCGGCGTGGTCGTGGGGTTGGCGCTCACCATCAACACGATGATCGCGGTCTCGATCGGAGGGGCCGTGCCGCTCCTGCTGAAGCGCTTCAAGATGGACCCGGCCCTGGCCTCGGGCCCGGTGCTGACCACCATCACCGATATCTGTGGCTTCCTGCTCGTGCTCGGCATCGCGACGGCCATGTTGCCTCTGCTCGTCGCCTGAGCGGACGACGTTCATGCGCGCATGGATGCTTCGACGCACTGGGGCGCCCGAGGTCCTCAGCCTCGAGGAGATTCCGGCCCCTGAACCCGCCGCCGGCGAGGTGGCGGTCCGGGTGGAGGCAATCGGCATCAACTACGCCGAGGTTCTGTCCCGTAGGGGTCTCTACGGCTGGGCGCCGCCACGGCCATACGTGCCCGGCATGGAGGCGGTGGGCGTCGTCGAGGCGCTGGGCGCCGGAGTCAGCGACTTGGCAGTCGGCGACCGAGTCCTCTGCGGGATGCAGCACGGCGCGTACGCGGAGCGAGTCGTGGTGCCCTCGAATCGTGCGCTGCCGGCGTTCGAGGAGTTCTCCGTAGAAGAAAACGCGGCGTACGCGGTGAACTTCATGACCGCGTGGGTGGCGCTCGTGGAGATGGCCCGTCTCCGCCCCTCCGACCGAGTGGCGATCACCGCCGCGGGCGGTGGTGTCGGGACGGCGGCTGTCCAGATCGCGGTGGCGAGCGGTTGCTCCGTGCTCGGGCTGGCAGGAAGCGACGAGAAGCTCGAGCGGGTCAGCGCGTTGGGAGCCCACGCCGTGGTCAACTACCGGCGCGCGGACTTCCACGAGCGCTTCGACGCAGCGACGAGCGACGGGGGGCTGGACGTGGTCCTGGAAGTGGTCGGGGGAGAAGTGTATCGGGCTTGCCTCGCGCGGTTGGACAACTTCGGCCGCCTCGTCGTCGTGGGGTACGCCGGCCTCGACTATTCCCGGTGGAATCCGCTGTCGTGGTGGCGGGCCTGGCGCGGGGCGCCCCGCATGAATGTGACGGACGCCGCCGTCTCCTCGACGGGCGTGCTAGCCACGCACATCGGCTACCTGCTCCCCGACCGCGACCGTCTGCGGGGGATCTGGACGGCCCTCACCGATTTCACGCGCACGCACGGGCTCAGGCCGGTGGTCGGAACCACCTACGCGTTCGACCACCTCCCCGAGGCCCACCGCTTCATGGAGTCGCGCGGGAGCCTGGGGAAGCTGGTCGTGCTCGTGGACTGACGGACCCAGGGCGCCCCGTCACGTCCCGAAAGCGGCCGGGTTCGTTTGGGCGCCTCGCATGATGCGGAGCACCTGCTCGCTCAGAACGCCGGCCTCCTGGTACACGTCGCTCGGCCATCTGTGGCCCGGATGCTCGGCCTGGATCGGCGCCCGCGCGCCCGGTACCCGGGAGTGCAGGTACTCGAGCTCGGAGAGGATCAGCGTGGCCAGGTCCAACACGTCGCTCGGCGTCATCTGCTCATCCACCACGTACGTGCCGCCGGCCCAGGTCACGATGGGCAGGCCGAGCTCCTCGAACCCGACTGCCAGCCGACCGAACACGTCGAGCAAACGACCGAAGACGTGGCCCGGCCGAAGTCCGGGCTCGTGGGCGGGCAGAGCCGGGAACGGACTCGGGTCGTCCACGGCAGCAAGGACCTCCGACGCATAGAAGGTGGCCTGCTGCACCCTCTGATAGACGTCGCCCGGCTGGGCCTGCCTTTCCAGCATGCGATTGACCTGCTGGCTGCTGCGCAGGAGGACCTCGAACACATCGGCAGGCGTTGCTGCGGGGTCTTTCTCGAGGGCCGGTGATTCGCCGGCGATGCCCGCGGCCCCGACGATCTCGGCTCCCTGACGGATCTCTTGCAGCCGGTCGAACACGCTGGTCAACACCTGGTGCACCTGCTGGGGGCCGTACTCCGCTCCGCGAGGCACCAGAACCACCGGAGGGACCTCACCTCCGCCCACGATCTCGATTCCGAGCTGGTTCACCTTCCGCCAGAGGGTCATCGCGAGCCGGAAGTTCTCTCGGATCGCGACCCCCTCCACCTGAAGGGGGAGGCGGTCCTCCAGAGGCCGCCCCATATGCCAGCGGATGACTTCGATCTCTTCCTGTACCGTCCTCGCGAGCTGGTGCACGTCCGGAGTGGTGATCGGCTCTTGCGCCGTAGCGGGCGCGCTGCCGAACAGGGGACCCAAGACGGAGAGAACGGAAGCGAAAGCAGCGACGAATGCTCTCATACCGGCGACCCTCCTCGTTACAGCCAAGGGTATCCGTAACGTAGGGAGCCGGCTGCTGCGATGCCACCGGACGTCAGCGAGCGAACCGGGCCGGACGATAGGGCTCGAGCAGCTCGACCTGGACATCGTCCAGAATCTCAGCGGCCACCAGGCGACCCACGAGGGGTGCAAGCGTGATCCCGCTGTGCATCACCGCCACATAGACGTCCGGAGCGGCCGTCGCGAAGCCGAGGACGGGGAAACCGTCCTCCGGGAGCGGCCGCCAGCCCACGGTATGGCGCGCGAGCTCGACGTCTCGAGCGTCGGGGAGCAACTCCAATGCCCGGCTCAGGATCTCCTCGGCCTGGCCGGCAGGATCATCGGACACTGGACGTCCGCTGAAACCACCGGAAACCACGAGGGAACCGTCCAACTTCTGCTTCATCGCTCCGCCGGGCGCCAAGACGACGCGGTCGAGGAGTCGGGCCGCCGGCTTGCCGTGTGCCAGCAGACCGGGCGACTCCCGGAGCGGAACTCGCAGTCCGGCGAGCCCGGCCAGCGCCGGGGTATCCACACCTACGGCCAGCACCACTACGTCCGCGGCGATCTCGCCCCGAGTGGTGCGCACCCGGCGGGGGGCAGCACCGCCCAACCCGGTCACTTCGCAGGGGTAGCGGACCTCGGCACCCTCCCCCTCCGCGGCCGCCAGCAGCGCTCGTGTGGCGCGCTCGGGATCGACGCTCCCCTCTTCCTCCGACCAGGACGCGGCCAGCGGCTGTTCGCGGGTGCGGAGGCCTGGCTCGAGCGCTCGGAGCTCACGGTCGTCCACGAGCCGAATCGGATACCCCCACGCCTGCTGGCTGCGAACAGCACGCCGGAGAGTGCTCGCCTCGTCGGCGTCTTCCGCCCATTCCAGACTGCCACCCCACTGTACCCTCAGGTCGCCACCGACCTCCGCCTCCAGGTGCCGGTAGGCGAGCGCGCTCAGCCGGTTGAGCCGGAAGTAGTGATAGGGCCGCTTCCCTGCGGACGCGTTGATCCAGGCAAAGGACCTTGAGGTCGCTCCCGCCGCGGGCGCTTCCTTCTCGCAGACCGTGACCTGGATTCCGCGCCGAGCCAGATGGTAGGCGATCGAGGAGCCGATGATGCCGCCGCCCACCACGACGACCCGTCGGGGCGTCTGGCCGGCTGATCGGAATCCGGTGAGCGCGCCGACCGATACGCCGGCGAATAGCTGAAGCAGCGAGCGTCGTCTCATGGGTCTCCCTCCGGGCCACCGCACTCGAGCGATGCTACGCCTCGCCGCTCCGCCCTGCCAGCGAGGCCCCCTCGCACCGGCTCCGTGACTACCAGACCTCCGCATCACCACACTAGGTTGCCGTCGAACGTCAACCGATGAGGTGTCGATCCCAGCAACCGGGAGGCTCGCATGCGGTGCCCCGATTCAATCCGCCTCCGCTTCCGGCCGGATCTCGCGTTCTGCCTGGCTCCGGCCGCGGGCCTCTTGTCGTGTCTGTTCCTGGTGGCCTCAGCCGCCGGGCAAGCCCCGTCCGAGTTCCCCGGTCCCTTCCTCGGCGGGTATCCGGCGAGCGGATTCGGCGGTGCCGGCAAGATGTACATGGAGAGCTATTTCCCGCCGCCGGTCACGGCGTCTCCCACGTATCCGGCTTGGTCTCCGGACGGCGCTTCGTTGGCCTTCGCCTACCAGGGCCGCATCTGGGAGGTACCCGTGGCGGGTGGGATCGCGCGACAGCTGACCTCCGGTCCCGGGTATCACTCGCAACCGACCTGGTCGCCGGACGGGAGGCGCCTGGCCTACTCGGCCGACGTGGACCGGAACTTCGACATCTACGTCGCGGACCTCGAGACGGGGTCGAGCGAGCGCCTCACGCGGAACCCCCACCTCGATCTTCGGCCCCGGTGGTCTCCGGATGGCTCGCGCATCCTGTTCACGACCTCGCGAGCGGGGTCGTTCGACCTGTGGGTGTACGACCTCGCTGGCGGCGCGGCCGCGCCGCTGGTTGATACGCCTGACTCGCACGACATGGCGGGCGACTGGATCGGACGAACGGGCGACGTCGTGTTCGTGTCTCGCCGTGGCGAGGCCGCCCTGGGCTCGGGGTCGCTCTGGCGCTGGAACGCCACATCGCAGAGCGCGGAGCTCCTGATCCGTATCGAGACCAACTATCAAGCCGCTCCCGTCGTCGCGTCACATGGCGGCACCGTGGTATACGTGACCGATGCGTCCGGAAACAACGATCTCTACGCGGTGCCGAGCCGTCGGTCGGCGCGCGGCATCCAACCCGTGCGCCTCACTCACTCCGACGCCGATGAGTACTTCCCGAGTTGGTCGCCGGACGGCGAGCGCATCGCGTACGCCCGGAACGGCGGAGCCCCGGGGATGCAGCGGACCGCCGATTCAGGGATGGGATTCGGACTCTACGTCACCGGGAGGGGCGGCGGTGAGCCGATCCCCGTCCGGATCGAGGACTACGCCTGGTCCGAGCCGATGGGGCGCGTGCGCGTAAGCGTGAGCGGCGCCGACGGAGAGCAGTTGCCCGCCCGAATCTACCTCCGCGCTGCGGACGGCCGCAGCTATTTCCCCCGGGGCAGCTTTCCACGAGTCGTGAGCGTCACCGAGGACTACTACTTCCATACGGACGGGAGCTTCTCCGTGTCTGTGCCCCCAGGCCCCGCGGAGATCGAGGTCTGGCGGGGCTTCGAGTACGAGCCCGAGACTCGGCAGGTGCAGGTTCGGGCGGGGGAGTGGAGCACGGTCGAGGTCGAGCTCAGGCGATGGGTCGACATGGCCGCCGCCGGATGGTACTCAGGCGACAACCACATCCACCCCAACTACGGCGGCCATTACCGCGTGCTGCCCCTCGATCTCCGGAACAAGGCCCAGGCCGAAGACCTGAACGTGGCCAACGGCATGATCGCCAACTACTGGGGGAACAGCCGGGTCGAGGACCTCGAGCACTTTCTGGGACATCCCCACCCGCACGGAGACGAACGGACCATCGTCTACTACAACGAGGAGTATCGACCCGCGTTCTTCGCTCACCTGTCGCTGCTCAACCTCATCGAGCTCGTCACGCCCTTCTACATCGGGTCGGTGGGCACGTCGCTTCACGCACTCTATCCGGACAACGCCAGCGTGCTGCGCCGCGTCCACGAGCAAGGCGGCATCGGCGGGTATGTGCATCCGTTCGGCCTCAGCCATCGTGACCCGGTGGCCGCCGGCCCGGGCGGTGCGCGCGAGCTCCCGGTGGATGCGATCCTGGGCGTTGCCGACTTCGTGGACGTCGCCTGCATCTGGAGCGACGAGCTCGGGACCGCGGAAGTCTGGTACCGGCTGCTGAACACCGGATCACGCATCCCGGCGACCGCCGGGACCGATGCCATGACGGACATCTGGCGTCATCCGGCCGTGGGCACGACCCGGTCCTACGTCCACACCGGGTCGGACGTGCTGGACTACGACGAGTGGGTTGACGCCATGGCCGCGGGCCGTGCCTTCGTCACGAGCGGCCCCATGATCTCCATCGACGTAGACGGAGCGGGCATGGGGCAGGAATTGGGCGTGTCAGCGGGCCACGAGGTGACGGTCCGGGCATCGGCGCGCTCGATCTTCCGGATGGACCGGCTGGAGATTATCCACAATGGACGGATCATCCGCACAGTGCAGGCCACCGGAGACGGCCGGGAGCTCGAGGTCGACATGACCATCTCAGTGCCTTCCAGCGGTTGGATCGCCGCACGGGTCCTCGGACCGACCCAGCATGGGGCGATGGACAGCTACCTGTTTGCCCACACCAATCCCGTCTTCATGATCGCGGACGGCCAGCCCATCCAGTCCGCCGATGACGCCGCGTTCTTCGTGCGCTGGATCGAAGAGACCATCGACGACCTGCAGGGGATGGACCGCTGGGACGACCCGGCCCACAAGGCAGAGGTCATTTCCACGTTCGAGGAAGGGCGTCGTCTCTACCAGGCCCAGGTGGACGCGGCACGCAGGTAAGTCAGACGACCCGCCGCGGCAAACGCTGGTTCATGCCCTGGATGAGCGCCAGGAAGCCCATGCCCGTGCGCTCGGCGATGGCGTGTGGCAGGATCGCCGGATGGTCGGGGCCGATCAGCGTGGCCACGTCCCCGACCTCGACCGTCTTCTCCGCCCCGATGTCGAGGATCGCGTGGGCGGAGTTGACGCCGCCCCTGACTGGGTACAGACGTCCGTTGACGAGCACCTCGCAGGTTCCGTTGGCCGCGGACGGATAGCCGTCCGTGCGGCCGATCGGCAGGAGCGCGACCCAGGTGGTCTCTTCGGGCTCGTAGTTGCGGTAGAAACCGGCGCTCTCGCCGGGCTCCAGGCGCTCCACACGGACCACGCGCGCCCTGAGTCGGAACACCGGCTTCAGCTCGGCGCGCTCGCGCACGCCTTCACCGCTCGGGTGATTGCCGAACAGCGCGTTACCGGGCCGCACCATGTCGTAGTGGGCCTCGGGAAGGTGGAACAGCTCGAACGTGGGCGCAGCGTGCACCGTTCCGAGCGGCAGGCCCCGGTCCCGAGCCCACCCGAGCAGCTCCTCGAAGCGGCCGAGCTGCACGCGGTCGAACTCGATGTCGTGTGAGAACATCGTGTACGTACCGTTCACGTCCACAGCGTCGCTCGACGCCAGCCGCTCAATCCAGGGCCGTGCGCGGCGGTAGGGCATGCCCTCCCGATTCATGCCGGTATCGACGAACAGTTGCACCGGCACCGGTCGCCCCAGGCGGCTCGCTACACGCTCCAATCGGCGCGGCGCGTCGTCGAGCCACACCGAGGGCAGCGCGTCGTGCCGAGCCAACGTCTCGATCTCGTCCTCGGATCCTTCCGCCATCACCACGATGGGCTTGGTGACCCCCGCGTCCCGCATTGCCACCGCCTCCTCGACTCGGACGCAAGCGATGCCCCCGACCTCGGGGAAGCCAGCCAGCACGGATCCCACCGCGCGGTCGCCCAGGCCGTAGGCGTTGTTCTTCACGACCGCGAGTATGGGACGCCCGCCGGCCAACCTTGCAGCCTCGCGGACGTTGTGACGGTACGCCGCCCGGTCGATCTCGATCCAGGGGTCGAACCGGGTGGAGAAGTCGGCTGCCGGCGCCGGCGCCATCGACGAGCCTCGCGGCTGCCCGGGCGAGGAGCAGCCGCCCGTTGCCAAGGCGCCGACCGCGCCTCCCGCGATCCCGAGGAACCGGCGCCGGGAACAACGACCGGCGCCGGATGCAGGCTGACGCTCGTGCGGCTTCATGCTGTCCTCCCTGGTGATGGGACCGGGTGGCAAAGTAGCGCCGTGGCTGAGATCGTCACTCCCCTGTCGTCATGATCGCCCTCCCGGGACGCACTCCCTCGACCACGTCGCCGCCGTCCACCACGACGACGCCGCGCACGATCACGAACCGGATTCCCTCGGAGGTCAGGGAACCGTCCAAATAGGTCGCCCGGTCGATCACCGTCTCCGGATCGAAGACCGTGATGTCGGCGTCGGACCCGACCCGGATCCGCCCCTTGTTCCTCATTGCCGGGACCCAGCTCTCCAACCTCCGCGCAGGCCGAATGGTCATCTTGGCGAGTGCATCCATCATTTCCAGCGCGCCCTGCTCCCGGACGTACCGACCGAGAATCCTCGAAAACGTTCCCGCTCCTCGGGGATGCCCGATGCCGCCGTCACTCGCGACCATGGTGATCGGGCTCGTAACCGCGGTGAGCGTCATCTCCTCCGTGCGGCCGTGGATGATGACGGACCCACCCTCGGCCCGGTACCGGCCGAAGCTCGCGCGCGTCAGGCGCTCGCCGGTCCTGACCCACTGGTATCGCTCGAACTGGTCGTCCTCCCAGGTCTCCCAGTCGTCGAACAGAGCCGACTGGATGCCGGTCTGGGAGGCACCGTACGGATAGGCCTCGGTCGTCACGTCCTGGCCTGCGGCCCTCGTCGCCTCGATCATCGCCAGGAACTCGACGATGTCCGTGCCACCGCTCGAATTGGCGTGCACCACGTGGAGGGGCACTCCCGCGTTGCGCGCGGCGGTCAACGTGGAATCCAGGCCCATCAGGCCGCCCCGCATGTGGATGAAGGCGGTCACCCCGGCGTCGGCGGCCGCAGCAAACATGCGTTCGACCTCCGCCATGGTGGCTCCCGGCGTGTAGGCCGTCCCGAACCCGACGCCGAGCGCTCCCTGCGCGAGCCCCTCGCGGATCAACCGCTCGATCTCAGCAATCTGGGCCTCAGACGCCGGCCGGCGGGTGCTCACCCCTCCAGATCCGGTGACGGAGTCGCCCATGGCCCGCGCCCGCGCCCCGATGTGACCGATCGCCACGCCGTAGTTCACCAGCTGACCGCCGGCGCGCTCCGCATACCACTCCGCAGCGTTGGACGTCCCGATCTCGAGCTCCAGCCCGGTCGTTACGCCGTCCAGGACCTGGAGTCGGTACGCTGCTTCGCTCTGGCCGTGGCGATGGAGGTCGACGAACCCCGGCGCGACGATCAGACCGCTGGCATCGATGCGGCGGGCTCCATCGAGCCGCTCGGTCGAGAGTGTGTCGACGCGGCCGTCCACGATCCCCACGTTGAGTACGGCATCGAGCCCGGAGGCGGGGTCCATCACCCGACCCCCTTCGATGACGAGATCGTACGTGGGCCCGCAGGCCGCGGCCGTCAGCGCGATCGCGACCGTCGCCACCAGCCGCGCGACCGGAGGGGTGAGACGGGCGCCCGCCCTCGCCCGCCACGCGCCCGGCGTCATCACGACAACCCGTCGAACATGGCTTCCATCCGCGCCCGCGCTCGGGCGTCCGGCTGCCGTCCGAGCCCGGCCCCCATGTTGTCCACCAGATGCTCCGGGTCGGACGTGGCGGGGATCACCACGGTCACCGCCGCGTGCCCGAGGATGTACTTGAGGAAGAACTGCCCCCAGCTCTCCGCGTCGAACTCCGAGGCCCACTGCGGGAGCTCGCGGCCACGGACGGCAGAAAACAGGCGTCCCACGTTGTAGGGCTCGTTCACGATCACGGCCATGCCGCGATCCCGTGCGAGCGGGATGAGTCGCTGGGCGGCCTCCCGCTCACCGAGCGAGTAGTTGAGC
>JAHEKN010000008.1:0-24559 GCA_024638305.1 Gemmatimonadota bacterium
CTGCTCGAGCACACATCGGGGATTCCCGACCTGTTCGGTGCGCTCCCGGAGGCCCCGTTGCTCCAGACCACGGCGGAGGTGGACCGGCTGCTTTCCGAGCGCCCATCGATTCCACTCGGGACCGCGCCGGGTGCGGAGTACGTCTACAGCAACTTCAACTACGTGCTGCTTGGATACCTGCTCCGCTCCGCGACCGGCGCGGATTGGGAGTCTTACCTGCGGGACAACATCCTGGAGCCCGTGGGCGCGGTGGACACCCGCTACTACGACGTATGGTCCGCAGTGCCGCGCCGGGCCCGCGGGTACGAGTGGGCCGAAGGGGGGCTCCGCGCAGTCGAGACGGACGACCACTCGGCGTACGCGGCAGGTGGGCTCGAATCGACGGTCGACGATCTCCGCCGCTGGCACGAGGGGCTCCACCGCGGAGACTTCTTCCCGCTGCCGCTTCTCGGAGCCGCGCTGGAGCCCAACGAGGGCGGATACGGCCAGGGATGGCAGATCGTTCGCGCTCTGGGGCGGGAACTCCAGAACCACACAGGCGGCATCGGGGGCTTTGCCTCACACATTGCCTGGTATCCTGCCGAGGAGTTGCTGATCGTCCTGCTGAGCAATGTCGAGGGTTCCACCGTTAAGGCGCTGGCGTGCGATCTGGCCCGCCTGACCCTGGGAATGGACCCGAGCCCAACGAGTGAGCCGGACTGGCTGGCCGCCCCCGCCGCCGAGCGTTGCGTCCAGGAGCCGCTCCGGTGACGAGTCACCGAGCAGCAGACCAAGATCCCGAGACCCCACTCCGCCGGCTGACCCACGGTCCGCTGCTCTACGGCGAGCTGTCGGAGTGGTGGCCCCTGGTCTCGGCGCCCGAGGACTATGCCGAGGAGGCCGGGATCTTCGCGGATATTTTGCGGGAGCACTGCTGTGGCCCCGCCCGTACGCTGCTGGAGTTGGGAAGCGGTGGGGGGAACAACGCGTCGCACATGAAGCGTGACTTCGAGCAGGTCACTCTGGTCGATCTGTCTCCCGGCATGCTGGACGTCAGCCGGACCCTCAATCCGGAATGTGAGCATCGACTGGGCGACATGCGCTCGGTGCGCCTGGACCGCCTCGTCGACTGTGTATTCGTCCATGATGCCATCTGCTACGCTACGACCACCGGACAGCTTCGGCAGGTCGCGGCGACGGCCATGGCCCACCTCCGTCCCGGCGGTGCGGCGCTCTTCGTTCCGGACTACGTGCGTGAGTCGTTCACCCCCTCGACTCGCCATGGAGGCCACGACGGCAACGGGAGGAGCCTGCGGTACCTGGAATGGACGTGGGATCCCGACCCGACGGACGAGACCTATCTGACGGACTTCGCGTTTCTACTTCGCGGTCCCGACGGCCGTGTCCGGGTCCGTCACGACCGCCATGAGGAGGGTTTGTTCCCGACCGCGGCCTGGCTCGAGGCGCTGGCGGAAACCGGTTTCACTCCACAAGCTCGAACAATCCGGCACTCCCAGGTCGAATTCGAGATGACGGCGTTCATCGGAATGCGGGAATAGAAAGGGTCGAGGCGCATGACCAAGCTCGAGCTCGTGCATCTGTACGCGGACGCCGAAGGTGAGTCGCACTTCGGCACGGTGGAGATTGACCTCCGGGCGGTCGATTTTGCACCGCCGGCCCCTCCGCTCGAGGTTTCCGAGATCCGTGACGCTCGACACGGGATTCTGAGCGCGCCTCCTGGCTGGTTCGGGGATTGGCATCCCGCGCCCGCGCGCCAGTTCATGTGCCTGGTTTCCGGGACCCTGGCGGTGTCGGTGAGTGACGGCGAGACGCGAGTCCTGGAATCGGGCACGATCGTCCTGCTCGAAGACACCGAGGGTGTGGGTCACGCCACACGCGTTGTGTCGGACGAGCCCGCCGTCCTGATGTTCGCGCAGGTGGCCTGAAGACGCTTCTGACGCCGTTTCGGACACACGGCTCGTAGGCGCTCTCCCCTCCATCGAATCGGTAGACCACCCGCTAGTGACGGGGCGTGATTCGGACGAAGCTACGGATGTTCAATCGCATGTGACCCGCGACCGCGGGTTCGAGCAACCACGTTGCAGGAGACTCAATTGGACAAGCAAGCCCTGATCGATGGGCTCAACGAGGATCTCGCCGGTGAGCTCGGCGCGATCATCCAATACATCACCTACGCGGCAAAGGCGACGGGGCCCTACCGGCCACAACTCTCGCAGTTCTTCCTTTCAGAGGTGGTCGACGAGCAGGGTCACGCTCAGTTCCTGGCCAACAAGGTCGTGGCGTTGGGTGGCGAGCCGACCACGAAGCATCGCCCGGTACCCACCGCCGCGACGAATCGCGAGATGCTCATGGCGGTGCTGGAGGCTGAACGGCGAGCCGTGGCCGACTACACCAAGCGTGCTGTGGAAGCCGAAGAATTCGGGGACAAGGGTCTGGTGGTGCAGCTGGAAGACATGGTGCGTGACGAGAGCACGCACGCAGAGGAGACAGAGCGAATTCTGCGGGACTGGCCGCTCTAGCGTTCCGGCTGCGGAGGCGCTCTTCGGTTATCCCGCACGGGCGTGGAGTCGCCCGCAATGCTGAAGCGCCGTTAGCGGCTCCCGCAGCGCGACACCTCCGGGTGCGCCGTCCAGCGGTCGAAGGCCGCCCCGTCGGCCGACAGCGCTATGCGTGTTGAGCCGCCGGGTGCGAGATCCCTCCGTTCGGTCGGCCCGAGTTCCGTGTGCGTCGACAGATGCACCTCCACGCGGACGTCACAGAGCGTGGTGCTCGTGGTGTTCTCCACCGTGCCCGTGAACGATCCGGATGCCGGATCGAAGGCCAACACCAGCCGGGCGCCGTTACGGGTGCGGTCCCACGTCGCCGCCTGGTCGATGTAGTCGCCCGACTCCTCGCCCGCCGCTCCCTCACGGTGCTCCCCGCCGTGCTCGCCGCCGTGCTCGCCGCCCTCGCGGTGCTCCCCGGCGTGTTCCCCGCGATCGGCGGATTCACCCGCGCCTTCGTGCTCTCCCGCGACCTGCTCGCTGGCTTCCGCCCCGGCGTGTGGTGCGTCCGCGCGGGGCTCGTCGGACGTGGGGGCCGCGCCCATCGCCTCCGCTTCCGGAGCGGCCTCGGGGGCCGGCGCGCAGGCGATGGCGCTCAAACAGAGGACCGCGAGTGCGGTCGTCGCAAACGACGGGAGATCACGCAGTCTCATCTTCGTTTCTTCTCGAGCTCTTGGGCAGGTGCACGTCCAAACTAGCCTAGCCCCAACCGCGGCCTTGGGGAATCCGACCGATCATGCGACCGGGCATCTCGGGCCCTTCCGGAAGGACGGCTGGGGCAGGGGGGCTACGCAGTCCCCGAGCCTGCACGTTCCAGCTCCGCGATGTCGATCTTCGTCATCCGGAGCATCGCCTCCATGACGCGACGGGCTCGCTCGGGATCGGGGTCACCCAGAAGCGCGGGGAGCACGGAGGGTGTGACCTGCCAGGAGAGGCCGAACCTGTCCTTCAGCCACCCACAGGGTCCGAGGTCGCCACCCCCTTCGGTGAGCTTTGACGAGTAGTGGTCGACCTCGTCCTGGGAGCCGCACTCGATCGACAGTGAAACGCCGTCCGTGAAGGTGAAATGGGGCCCGCCGTTCAGAGCCACGAATTCTTGCCCGTCCAGCTCGAACGAAACCGTCATCACGCCGCCCGGAGGCCCGGGTCCGCCCTCTCCATACCGAGTCGTGTCGACGATGCGGGAGTTCGGGAAGACCGAGACGTAGAATGCCGCCGCCTCTTCGGCCCGCTCCTGGAACGCCAGGAACGTGGTGATCTTGGGCATGAGTCTCCGAAACAGTCGCGGAACGTGAGATCCGTAGGATCAGCGATCCACGATAGGGTCAGGGATCCGACCCCGCGAACCGGGTACCCATGAGAGAGGTCAGATGCTCGATGTCCTCCCCGTCGGAGGCGGCTGCACGGCGAGATCCTGGCCAGAATCGAGGGATGCGTCGACAGATGAGGGCGCGGTGATTGGGAATGCCAACCCACGGGAGGCGATTTCGTGACATCGACGAAGAGAACGAGACTCGCTCGGATCACCGCCGTGGGAGTGGGGCTCAGCGGACTGTATGTGGCCCACGCGCTCCTCAACCCGGCTCCGTTGCCCGCACTCGGCGTGGTTCTGGCCGGGCTATCGGCCTACGCGCTCGGGGCCGCGGCGCGGGGCCTCCTCTGGAGCGCGCTCGCAGGGTGCCTGCTCGCTTCGGTGGCTCACGCCTATTCGCACGTGGCCGAGGCGCGCGTCCTGTCCGTTCGCGACACGGTCGGGCACGTGCTCATGGATGCGCTGCTCGGTCTCGCTATTGGCGGCGTGATCCTCTGGGCCGCTCATGCGCTGGCGTCCTACAGGAGGCCTCCGGGACGGAGAGGCTCCAACTGAGCCTCCCCGTCCTTGGGCGGACTCCTACCTCGGGAAGGGCGCCGGGTTGGCCAATGCCCCATGCTCGGGTGCCATCGGAACCACACGAAAGCCGTTCGCGTCCAGCCTGATCAGTAAAATGGTCTGCCCGTCCCAGGCCGGGAGCGCAGAGCCGGTGACCGCCAGCCACCGGTCGTCGAGCCACGCGGGCGAGGTGGTGCCTCCGGGCACGTTGCCGAGGACGAACGCCTGCTGTCCCGTGTCACCGAAGATGAACTCGATCCCACTCGTCCTGGTCGTCCGGTCGTAGCGCTGCACGGCGATGATCCGCCCGTCCGGAGACCACGCCGGCTCGAGGAGATCGGACCCCGCGCGGGTAGCCAGCACCTGCAGATTCGTGCCGTTGGCCGCGACCGTGAAGAGGGATTGGCCGAGCCCGACGCCGCGGCTGAACACGATGCGCTGGCCGTCGGGGGACCACGCGGGATGCGAGTTTATCTCGCCGGGCAGCCACACCTGGCTAGCCGTGAGATTCCTCTGGTTGGATCCGTCCGCGCTCATGACCCAGATGTCCGATTTCCCCGCCCGCGTGCTCCGAAAAACGATCTGGGCCCCGTCGGGCGACCAACTCGGATGGTCGTCGATCGCCCCGTCCGTCGTGAGGCGTCGCAAGTCCGTCCCGTTCCGGGTCACGGTCCAGATGTCGGCGTTGCCGCTTGCATCCACGGCGGTGAACGCCACCCGTTGACCCGCGGGCGTGGTCGCCGAGTGCATGGCTACCGTGCCCGTCACCAGTGGTCTCAGGCCAGCTCCTGGCTCCAGGGAACGCACGAAGAGCTGGGACGCGTTCGACGAGGCCACGTCGAACACGAGGTCGACCACCGGCGGCGGGATCACGGAGAACGTGGTGCCGTGCGAGGTGGGAATCGCGCTCGCAACGAGCGTTACGGACCCCAGGGCTCGCCCGACCAGGTAGCCGCCCTCGACCCGCGCGATCGTGGTGTCGCTCGAGGTCCACGTGATGGATTTGTCCGGAATCACCCGCCCGAACTGGTCCAGGGCGCGGGCGTCGAGGCGCACCCGATGTCCGAGGAAGATGGCGTTGCCCGCTACCAACAGCTCGACCGAGTGGGCCGGCTTCGAATGGATGGTGAAGGTCACACCGTTCGAGACCGTAGGCGGATTCCCGGGCGACTCGACCGTCACCTGGGCTGTGCCTTCCCGCGCCACGTGGGACTCGGTCACCTGGGCCCGGAGCTCACCGCTTCCGATGACGACCGTCTCGAGCGGTTGTCCGTTCCAGAGAACCCTGGAGAACGCGACGAAGCCAGTGCCGCGGACCTCCAACGTGAACGCCCCCCATCCGGCCTGGATCGAGCTGGGCTCGATGCCGGACAGGGTCAGGGGCGGCGGCGGTGGCGGCGGTGGTGGTGGCGGCGGTGGCGGCGGAGCGGTGACCCTGACCTCCGACTGTCCAATCCGTCCAGCGGTGGCGGCGGAAATGCGCGCGACGCCTTCGCCGACGGCGGTGACGAACCCACCCGGGCTCACCGTGGCCACCGCTTCGCGATCGCTGGACCACACGAAGCCCGCCACGCTGGCCGGTGCCCCCTTCGCGGTTCGGGCCTGCGCGGCGAGTTGGACCGTACCTGTCATGTCCAGCTCGACGGACGCGGGAACCACGACGATCGAGGCGACCGGGTCCGGCGGATCGACCGCCCCCTCCGAGCCACCGCATGCACCCAACACCACCCCGAGGAGGCCGACGAGAATCGACCTCGCACAACGACCTGCGTAAGACATGGACGTGTCTCCACGACAAAGGGTTCGACCACCATCGCCTCGCGAGATTCGAACCCCTCGACGGTCGCTGCGCGACGGTATGCTCATTAAATTTCATGCTTCGTGAGGCGGCCTTCAATACGTCGACGGGGGCAGGGATGATTCACGGGATGATGGCGGGAAGTGGGAGCTCTCGAGCAGGGAGCTGGGTCGCGAAAAGCCTTGCGCCAATTGCCCTTTTCGGGATCGCCGCATGCGCGTCCGGAGGGACGCTCGGAAGCGGTGTGGGCGACGCGCTGCTCGACCGACCGCCGTACTACGCCGGCGTGAGTGAGCGCACGCTCGCCGGCGAACACGTTCGGATCGGGCACCTCCCGATCGCCTACCAGCGGGGCGCCCGTCAGGCACCCATGTTCGACCCTCCCGCCGGCGGCGCGATGGCGCCGCTCCTGGCGGAGATGAACACGTTCGTGGAGGGGCTCGCCGTCACCACCGCGATTGGTGCGGACGACCTCACGGAGCGACTGCGGGGACCGGGCGTGAGGCCTCCGGACGTGCAGTTCGGATGCGAACTGGCGATGGACGCGATCGACGACGAGTGCGAGCGTCCGGATGGGGCACTCGGTCGGGGACCGCAGACCATGCGGCTCACCGTTACCCGAGCCTCTACGGACTGGACCGCCCAGATGGGTCGGATCCTCGAAGAGCGCGCGCTGGACCGGGCGCTGCTGATCACGGTGGAGACCGCTCAATACTGGACTCGCCAGCGAGGCCTGAGGGGCGCGAAGGAAGTGGTTCTGGGCACCGGTCGGGTCCAGTCCCTACCGTGGCTGACTTCGCTCGAGACCCCGGTTCAGGTCGTGCAGATCACGGGCGCGCTCGTGGGGAGGGACGGAAAGGCGGTCCGCATCGGTGCCGAGGGCGTCTACGTGCGACGCACGCGGCTGACCCTCAGTTCCATCGGCGCCCAGGAGCTCATCACGGACGAGGACATCCAGCAGCTCAGGACGGACCGCCGCGATGATCTGCCGGGCCAGCCGCTGGCATGGCAAGTCGCGCTGCGCGAGCTGGTGCACCGGCTGACGGGGCGTACGGTCGCCGTGGCGGACCGGCCCGAGCCGCTTGCCTGAGCCGGGACGGAACTTCGACGCCGAGTCCGCGCGAGCGTCCTGGGACGCCGCCGCCGATCCGTATGGCAGCGGACAGGCGGCCGGTCGTGACTACTACCGTTACGAGTTCTTCGGTCCGGCCCACATCGAGCTCTGCGGGGACGTGTCAGGACTGCGCCTGCTCGATCTCGGGTGCGGCAACGGGTATTTCGCTCGCGAGATGGCGGAGCGGGGCGCGACCGTCACAGGGGTGGACATTTCTCCGCGCATGATCGAGCGCGCTCGGCGACTGGAGGACGAGACCCCGCTTGGCATCGAATACCGCGTACGGGATGCCGCCGCGCTCGGCGACTCGTTCGCGGACGGATCGTTCGATGTGGTGACGTCGTGCATGGCGCTACAGGACATGCCGGACATTCCTGGCGTGCTCGGCGAAGCGGCCCGCGTGCTCGTGTCGGGTGGGCGGCTCGTGGCGTCCATCGTCCACCCGTGCACGGACACGCCCTTTCGCGAGTGGGAGCGGGACGAAGCGGGCGCCAAGCGGTGGCTCTGTATCGATCGCTACTTCGAGCGGGGTCCCCTGGAGTACCGCTGGGTCGGATGGTCCGCCGACTTCACGACAACCTCGATGCACGCGACCATCGAGGACTGGTTCCGCTGGTTCCGCGAGGCCGGATTCGTGCTCCACGACCTCCGCGAGCCGCAGCCGACGCCGGCGGCCCTGGCGGCGCGACCCGAGCTGGAGGATGCGGCGCGCGTGCCCTACTACCTGCTGTTGGATCTGGGCAAGCCGTAGGTCGAGTGCCGTCGCCACCGTGGCTTGCTGTCCCCCCGTCGGGGGCGGCAGCTTGGTGTATGACCCGGCCGCACTTTCGCACGACGTTCGCTCACGTGGTGGCGGCCATCTACACGGCCGGCACCGTCTTTCACGTCGTCCGCGTCATCATCCGCCTCGGGATCGAGGACATGCCGTTCCTGCCCGACTGGATTCTCGTGGTGCTCGGCTCGTACGGCGCCGCCGGACTCATCCGGTTCCACGGACAGGTCGACTACCGGGGCCGCTGGGAGCTCGTGACCCACTGGCTCATCGTGGCCCATCTATCCGTGTCGGTCGCGCTCCACGCCTGGATCCTCCTCGTCCAGAGCCACGCGGTGCTCTCGGTCTTCAGCATCGAGTACAGCTACTTCGGCGCGGCCTACTTCGGGTTCTTCGCTTGGCGGTCGTGGACCATGCGGCTCGTGCCGCAGGAGCTTCAGGCGTGATTGATGGCTCACCGGCGGCGCCGGCCTGGCCGCTCCCCGTGCTGGCATCGGTGGCGGGTCCGACGGTGGCCTTCCTGCACGAGAGCGGGACGCTGGATCTCGGCGGCTCCGGCAGCCTCGCGCCCATCGCCGCAGTGGTATTGGTGGCCACTGTGGGCGTCGGCGTCGGGGTCCGGGCCCTGCGTCGAGGTCCTCGCTGGGCCGGTGGGCTGGCCTGCGTCACCAACGGCGCCGTGGTCGCCCTCTACGGCTTCCTCCTGCTGTTCTTCGGGCTGGGGGGCAGCCGCTGAAGCGGGAGAGTGATTCGCAGAGGGTGCCGTGGTGCTCCGGTGACGCGGTCAGCGTGCGGTGTGGGACCTCGCGATCGGGTAGTACCCTCCCGGCTCCAGCCGGTCGGCGAGAAACCCCCAGTTGGCAAAGCCGTCATCCGAGCGAGGCTCGAGCAGGGTGAAGGCCAGGCGGGCGAGCGGCTGGGCCATAGACACCCACCACGAGCCTTCGGCCACCTGCAACCGCCCCCCCTCGTAGGCCCCGCTGAGCGTCTGCTCGTTGTGGCCCTGAAAGGGCCCGGGGGCCGTCTCGACGCCCGAGATGCGGAAGCGCTCGCCCTCGACAGTCGCGGCGCTCATCGCCTCCAGTGTCACCCCGTGGGCGCGTAGGCGCGTGACGACGTCGGTGAGGTCGGCCGGAATCACGTAGCCGGCCGGCACCGTCTCGGTGTCGGTCGCCGCGAACGTGCCGTACTCGTACATGGGCACCACCTGGCTGACGTCCCTGCGGCGGAGCATGATCTGGCCGGTGAGCGGGTGCACCTCCTCGTCGACCTCGCCCATGAGGATGTCCACCCGTTCCGGCGACCGCGCGAACGTGGCGCGCGTGGCCAGCGTGCCGCCGACCAGCGACTCGGCGTCCGCTGTCCGGACGATCTCCCGCACGCGCTGAGCGTTGGCATGCACGAAGTCCACGATCTCCTGCGTCAGCCAGAGCGAGGCCAACACGCGGTCCTCGAAGGTGGCGTAGGAGTAGGCTTCGCCCAGGATCGCGATGCGATTCCTGAGTCCGATGTAGTTGTTGTTGAAGCGGGGGCGATGGTCGAACGTGTACCACCCCATCTCGTCCCCGTCGCGGGCGGACGCGTTGCCGTAGTAGTAGAACTCCCAGCCGTGCTTGCTCCGTACCTGCTCGGTGACGTAGGGGAGGAGCTCGCCCCGGAGCAGGTCGTCGATCGTGGCGGGCGTGTTGGGATGAAGCGGCGGCGAGTACGTGAGGTGGTATGCGTGCCGCGTGCCGTTGGTGGTGTGCAGGTCGACCGCCACGTGCGGGTCGTACTCGTTCATCATCCGCGCCACCGACCGGGCCTCTGGGGAGTCCAGCTTCATGTGGTCGCGGTTGAGGTCGTATCCCTGGGCGTTGGGCCGCTGGCCCATACCTCCGATCGGACCGTGCTGGCGAGGCCGGTTGGTGAGCGCCATGCGTTCGTTGCCGTCCGCGTTGTAGATCGGAGCCACCAGCAGAACCAGGTCCTCGAGCCACGCGTCGCGCTCACCCCGTACGACCTCGCGGAGGAGCATCTGCAGCGCCTCTTTACCCGGCACCTCGCCCCCGTGGATGTTGCCCTGGAGATAGAGGACGGTCTTGCCAGAGGTCCTCACCGATTCGGCCGTTCCGTCCACACCCCGACCGACCACCGCCAGCGGCAGCGGCCGCGCTTCCGACGTGTAGCCAAACGTGGTCAGGTGGATGTCGGGATGGGCCGCGGCCGCGCGTTCCATGAAAGCCACCACGTCGGCGTACGAGCTGGTCTCGACGTAGTCCGTCCGTTCGGCGCGGGTGGTGAGCTCGGCCGCGCCGCGTGCGGCGTTTCCCGCCGTCTGCGCGGCACATCCCGATGCTGCGAAGGCGAGGGCGGCCAACGCCGGAAGCGCAGAGGCGCGCGACGAGCGACGGCGCGAGGCACGGGTCGAGGGAGCGTGCATGGGGTAGCTGCCTGGCGCAGGATTCGGAAAACGGGACGCGTGAACCTGTAGGTGGGCCCCTGAGGCGGCAACCGACACGAGTGGGTGCCCCCGCCCGATAGCGGGGCGCCCTTGGGGTGCAGGGCGTGGACCGCGCCGGCCGTCCCGGGGTTCCTGTTGTCCATATGAACGCACTCTACTTCGCGTCGGTCACACTTCACGTCCTGGCCGCGATCGTCTGGATCGGCGGGATCGTCTTCTTCGCGCTCGTGGGTGCGCCGGTCGTGCGGAAGATCGAATCCGCCGAGCTCAAACGCGCCCTGTTCCACGAGATCGGGATCCGGTTCCGCATCGTGGGCTGGGTCTCGGTGCTGACCCTGCTGGTCACCGGTGCATTCAACCTCCATTGGCTCGGGTTGCTCAACGTCAACGCGATGGGCTCGGCGGCGTTTTGGTCGACGCCCTATGGCCGCGCCCTCGGCGAGAAGCTGGCAGCCGTGACCCTGATGCTGGCCTTGAGCGCCTGGCACGACTTCTCACTCGGGCCCAGGGCCCTGGCCCTCGAGCCCGGCTCGGACGAGGCAGTGCGCACGCGGCGGAAAGCCGTCTGGGTGGCACGGGTTACGGGCATCCTGGGGCTGGTCGTCGTGGTGGCGGCCGTGCGCCTCGCCCGAGGCGGTTGACGGCGGTTCTCCAGCGGTGATCTCCGTTTCCGGCCTGGCCAAGTCCTTTGGCGCCCGCACGCTTTTCGCGGACGTCTCCTTCCAGCTCAATCCCGGCGAGCGGTATGCCCTGGTGGGTGCCAACGGGTCGGGCAAGACCACGCTCCTCGATGTCCTGAGCGGTGGCCTGGAGCCGAGCGCCGGCATCGTGTCCATCCCGAAGAAGGTGCGTCTGGGGGTGCTCCGTCAGGACCAGTTCATCTACGAGGACGAGCTCATCCTGAGCGTCGCGATGATGGGCAACCAGGAGCTCTGGGACGCGATGGCGGAGAAGGAGGAGCTCCTGGCCCGCGCCGAGGACGACTTCGACGCGGAGCGGTTCTCCGAGCTCGAAGAGACGGTCCAACTGTACGACGGATACACGGCGGAGGCTCGCGCCGCCGCTATCCTCGAGGGTCTCGGTCTTCCGGCCGAGGTCCACCGCCAGCCGCTCTCGACCCTGTCCGGCGGCTTCAAGCTGCGCGTGCTGCTGGCCCAGGTGCTGGCCAGCGCGCCGGACGCGCTGCTGCTAGACGAGCCCACCAATCACTTGGACATCCTGTCCATCCGCTGGCTCGAGAAGTTCCTCTACGACTTCACGGGCCCGGTGGTCGTGATCTCCCACGATCACCGGTTCATCGACGTGGTGGCGACCCACGTGCTCGACGTGGACTACGAGACGGTCACGTCGTACCCCGGCAACTACACCGACTTCGTCGAGGCCAAGGCGGCGGAGCGGGAGCGCCGTGAGAAGGAGATCGCCAGCCGGGAGCGGGATATCGCCCACCACCAGAAGTTCGTGGACCGCTTCCGAGCCAAGGCCAGCAAGGCCCGGCAGGCCCAGAGCAAGATCCGCATGATCGAGAAGAAGGCGGAGGGCCTGGTCGAGCTGCCACAGAGCTCACGACGCTACCCGACGTTCCGGTTCGAACAGGCCCGGTCGAGCGGGCGCGACGTGCTGACCGTAAAGGGGATCGAGAAGGCGTTCGCGGACAACGAGGTGCTCCACGGCGTCGACCTCGCGGTGCGGCGCGGCGACCGGCTGGCCATCATGGGCGCCAACGGGATCGGCAAGTCGACCCTGCTCAAGATCGTGATGGGCGAGCTCGACGCCGACGCGGGATCGGTGGAGTGGGGATACGAGACGCGACCTGGATACTTCGCGCAGGACCACCACGAGCAGTTCGAGGCGCCCGAGCATACGGCGGAAAGCTGGGTGTGGGAGTCCCGTCCGGAGAAGGACATCGGCTACGTCCGGGGCGCGATGGGGCTGGTCCTGTTCTCCGGAGACGAGGGGAAGAAACCCCTGGGGGCGCTCTCGGGCGGCGAGGCGGCGCGCCTCGTCTTCTGCCGGCTCGCCCTGCAGCGGCCCAACGTCCTGATCCTGGACGAGCCTACCAATCACCTGGACCTCGAGGCGATCGAGGCTTTGGTGGAGGGCCTGCGGGCCTTCGAGGGCACGCTGATCTTCGTGTCGCACGACCGCTGGTTCGTGGGGCAGCTCGCGACGCGCGTCGTGGAGATCACGCCGGGCGAGATCCGCGACTACGCCGGCACGTACGAGGAGTACGTGCACCACTGCGGGGACGACCACCTGGACGTGGACACCGTGATCCTGAAGGCGCAGAGCGCGCGCCGGAAGGAGCGCGAGGGCGGAGACGACGACGAGGACGCAGGGGGCGAACCCCCCCGCGGGCGGGCGGGCTCGGCCGGCTCGGCCGGCTCGGCCGGTTCGGCGGGCTCGGACGGATCGAGGCGGGCTCGTCGCCTGGGCGAGACCCAGCGGAAGGTGCTCTCCGAGCGGCGCGACCGGATCACGGCTCGCATCGAGCAGGCCGAGACCCGCATCGCGGAGATAGAGACAACGTTCGCCGATCCCGGCTACTACGAGCGAGCGCGCCCGGGTGCCGTCCAGGAGCTGGACGACGAACGCGTCCGCCTCCAGGGCGAGGTGGAATCGCTCCTGGAGGAGTGGGAAGCCGTCGAGGCGGAGCTCTCCGCGGAGTAGCGGCTACCCGATCGGCCTCCCCGGCGTCCAGGGCACGCCCGCGGCATCGAGCGCGCGGAGGAACGCGGGCATGCGCTCGTTCACGATCGTGTTGATGCGCGCGACCTCGGCGTCGAGTGCCGCCGGCACGCTGGCCAGGGCCTCCATCTCCTGGTCGGTCGGCATGGCCCAGGCCGAGTGTACGCCCCCGGCGGTGTTCATGCGCTGCTGAATCGAGCGCGGGCCGGCAGCCTGGCCGCCGCCCCCGCCGAAGCCACCGCCACCGCCGCCCCGCAAGGCCCGGAGGATGTCGCCGAGGTCGTCCTCGAGGCCCTCGCGCGTCTCGTCCAGCGCCTGCGGTGCGTCGACCCGGCCCATCGCCTCCTCGGCGTCGTTCACCTGGTCGCGCAGGTCGGTTGCCGAACGGATGGCGATCCGCATCCGCGCGTTGAGGTCGATGTGCCGCTGCCTGATCTCGAACAACCGGCGCAGGTCGGCGTCCGCAAGCGTGACGTTCGGGTCCTTCCGCACCGTGACGGACCGTTCGAGCACCGCGGCCGCGTCCCCACCGGGAACCCGGAGCCGTGCCGTGTACGTACCGGGCACCACCGGGGCGCCATTGTTCGCGGCCCCGCCGCCTCCGAAGCCCCCGCCGCCGCCGAATCCTCCGCCCTGCTGCTCTTCCTCGGGTCCCGTGTAGGGATCGTTGGCCCGGAAGTCCCACCAGACGTGGTGGATGCCGGTGCCGCCCGGCGCCTCCAGCTCCCGAACCACCTGCCCGTCCGAGCCCACGATCTGGAGCGTGACCCCGCTCGCCGCCTGCCGCAGCACATACGAGAGCTGCACCCCCATGGGTGGGTTCTCCGCCTCGTAGTCGCGGTCGGCCTGCGTCCCGCTGGAGACCGAGTTGTCCAGCATGATTTGCCACTGCGGCATGGAGGGAAACAGGTAGGCTCGCTCGGCCGCCCTGGCCTCCGCCAGGTATTGGAAGGGGCTCAGATCGTCGATGAGATAGAAGCCGCGGCCGTGCGTGGCGATCACCAGCGCGTTGTCCCGCGAGTGGATACGGATGTCGTCCACGCGGACCGGCGGCATGCCGTTGGCGATTCGGGTCCAGGATCCACCCCGATCGAACGACACGAACGGCGCGATCTCCGTCCCGACGAACAGCAGATCCGGGTTCTGGTGGTGCTCCGCGAACGCTCGCACAGAACCGAACGCGGGCAGGTTGCTCGAGATGTTGGTCCACGTGCGACCGCCGTCCCGGCTGGTGATCACGTGCGGCCGCATGTCGTTACTCCGGTGGCCGTCCAGCGTCGCGTAGAACACCGACGCGTCGTGCTTGGACGCCCGCACCTTGCTGACGTACGTGGTGTCCGGAACGCCCGGGAAGCGGGTCTGCTTGGTCCACGTGCGACCGTCGTCGGTCGAGATCGCGATCGTCCCGTCGTCCGAGCCCGAGATCAGCACGCCCTGCTGAACGCTCGACACGTGTAGATCGGAGATGTTCGAGAAGTCGGCCGTGCCCTGGTGGCGGGAGACGGAACCGGGACCCGGAATCGATCCGAACATGGGCAGGCTGTCCCGGTCGATGGAGCGGGTGAGATCCTCGCCCAGCCGCTCCCAGGTGTCGCCGCGGTTGGTGCTCTTGAACGCGTAGTTGGCCGCGAAGTAGACGGTGCTCGGATCCCAGGGCGAGATCTGGATTGGCGAGCTCCAGTTGAACCGGTAGGACTCCTCGCCTTCCGGCGGTAGCGGGCGGATGCTCTTCCGTTGACCCGTCCGGCGGTCGTAGCGCGAGAGGTTCCCGTTCTGCGACTCGACGTAGGCGATGTTCGTGTCGGTGGGGTCGATGGCCGCGTAGAAGCCGTCCCCCCCGGCCATACGGAACCAATCGGCGTTTCGGACGCCGGCGCTGTACCGCGTCCGGCTGGGTCCGCCCCAGGTGTTGTTGTCCTGGAGGCCCCCGTAGATGCCGAAGTAGGGCTCGGCCATGTCGAGCCCTACGGCGTAGAACTGTGAGATCGGCAGATCCGGTGACCAGTCCCAGGTGGCGCCCCGGTCGTGGGAGACGTAGAGACCTCCGTCGTTTCCGAGGATGAGGTGATCCGAGCTCTCGGGGTTGATCCAGAGCGCGTGCTGGTCGGCGTGGACGGAGTTGGCGGCGCGCTCCCAATTCTCGCCTCCGTCGGTGGACACCTGGAGCCTCACGCCCAGGTGGTAGACCACGTCCGGGTCGTTGGGGTCCGCGCGTACCTCGCCGAAGTACCAGGGGATCGAGGCGATGTTACTCATGCGCCGCCAGGTCGCGCCGGCGTTGTCCGAGCGGTACACGCCCTGCTCCGAGCCCTCGATCACGGCGTATACCGTACGCGGCTGCGAGCGGGCGATGTTGAGCCCGATGCGGCCCATGTCGGATGTGGGAAGCCCGCGCGTGAGCTTGGTCCAGGTGTCTCCCCCGTCGGTCGACTTGTAGATGGCGCTCCCCGGCCCGCCGCCCACGTAGCTGTAAGCCCGCCGCTCCCGCTGGAGCGTGGCCGCGTACATGACGTCGGGGTTGGACCAGTCGATCTGCACATCGGTGGCGCCGGTGAAGCGGTCCACCGAGAGGACGTTCACCCAGGTCTCCCCGCCGTCGGTGGTCTTGTAGAGACCGCGCTCTCCCCCGGCCGACCAGAGCGTCCCTCCGGCCGCCACGAACACCACGTTGGGGTCGTGCGGATGGACTTCGATCCCCGAGATGTGCTGCGCCGAGCGCAGCCCCACGTGCTCGAACGTGGCCCCCCCGTCGACCGACTTGTAGACGCCGTCGCCGTACGAGGAGCTCCGCTGGTTGTTGGACTCACCGGTGCCGATCCATACCTCGCTCGAGCTGGACGGTGCGACCGCGACCGCGCCAATCGACCCCACGCCGCCCTCGTCGAAGATCGGCCGCCAGTTGACCCCGCCGTTGGTCGACTTCCACACACCCCCGCTCGCGGCCGCGATGTAGACCACCGTGCCGAGCCGTCCGCCGCGCTCACCGGGCGAGGACGCCACCGCGATGTCCACCACGCGGCCGCTCATGACTGCTGGACCGATGGAGCGAACCGCCACCGACCCCACGATGGCGTCGTTGGAGAGCGCGTCCGACGATCCCCCGCCCGCCTGTGCGTGGGAAGGGAGCGGGGAAAGGGCCGAGAAGCCCAGGGACAGCGACAAGACGATTGCAAGACGTGCGGAGGCGCGCGCCACGTCGTTCATTCGGGTACCTCGGGGATCTGGGTGGGGATTTCGTGCGGCGGGTGGTCCCGATCCTCGGGGCCCCGCTATCGATCCGCAAGGTGGCCGTCCCCGGACCAGGCCAGCGCCCCGGGCGTCGCGGTTGACGCCAGGGCCGCAAGCGCCGAATCCTACGCGGTCGTGTCCCACCCCTACCGGGAGCAGATCATGCGATTCCCACGTACGCGTCGCCCGTTCGTCGCCACGCTCTCCGTGGCCGCCACCGTGGTGTCCGCGGCGGTCCTGCCCGCCGCGCTCGACGGACAGAATCAGGAGCGGCGTGTCGTGCCCATGGACACGTCACGGGCGCGGGCGCTCTACGTGAGCAACCGCTGGGAGGACCATCCGGACCGCGACTACGCGCGTGACATCGAGGGCAAGCGCGTCACGGACAGCATCTACGCGGCCGTCACCAAGGGTGTGGTCGACTACCGGAAGGTCACGTACCGGAGCCGGGTCGGCGGGATGGAAATCCCGGCCTACGTCTTCCAGCCGCTCGAGAAGCGGGGTGCGCGTGGGCACGCCGCGATGATCTGGGTGCACGGAGGCGTGCACGGCAACTGGGGCGTCACCATGTGGCCGTTCGTACGCGAGGCGGTCGAGCGCGGCTACGTGATCATCGCGCCCGAGTACCGGGGGAGCACGGGCTACGGCGAGGCGCACCACCGCGCCATCGACTACGGCGGGTACGAAGTCGACGACGTGATGAGCGCCTACGACTGGATGACCGCGGAGTTGCCCCACGTGGACCCGGCGCGCGTGGGCATGATGGGTTGGAGCCACGGCGGGTACATCACGATCCTCTCGATCACCCGCGAGAACCATCCGTTCGCCGCCGGCGCGGCGCTGGTCCCCGTGACCAACCTGATCTTCCGGCTCTCCTACAAGGGACCGGGCTACCAGCGGAACTTCTCCACCCAGGAGCGCGTCCAGGGGCTCCCCTTCGAGCGGCGCGAGGTCTACGTGGAGCGCTCGCCGTTCTACGCCGTGGACGACCTCGAGACGCCGCTCATGGTGCACATCTCGACCAACGATCTGGACGTGAACTTCGAGGAAGCGTCCATGCTCGTTTACAAGTTGCAGGCGACCAAGCCGGACATCACGGAGACCAAGATCTACGTGGACCCGGCCCCATGGGGACGGAGCCAGGGGCACGCCTTCAGCCGACGCGTGGACCGGGAAACGCTCGAGCGCGTGGACTCGCCGGCACAGCGCGACTCGTGGAACCGCACGTGGACCTTCCTGGAGTTGCACCTCAGACCGTACGAGGACCCCAATGTGCCGGCGGACACGCGGACCGGGATGGAGCCCGGCTGAGGCGCGACCCCCGAAACCCGCCGGTTCCCACGCTCGTCTTGACCGCAGGAGTCTACAAAGTGTACCCTTTAGGTCCACAATGTAGACTCATGTGACGCCGTGGGCCGCGGGCATGAACCGCCGCGATCCGCGAAGCGACGGGGAGCGTCGAGTGTCCGGCAAGACTTTTCTCGGTGAGTTCGAGCAGATGGTGCTCCTCGCCATCCTACAGGCGGGCGACAGCGCCAACGCCTACGAGATCCGGAAGGAGCTCGAGCAGAGCGCCGGCCGGACCGTGTCGAAGGGCGCGTTCTACACCACGCTCGATCGCCTGGAGAAGAAGAACTACCTGAGCTGGACCTTGAAGCGGGCGGAGAAGGGAAGGAACGGGCTACCGCAGCGGCACTTCGATGTGTCTCCCGCCGGGATGCGCGAGCTCAGGCGCTCCCGCGACGCGCTCAGGAACCTCTGGCGGGATGGAGTGCTCGAGTCCCGGTGAGCGTCTCACCATCCCGCACGGCGCCGCCCGCCCGCGCCGACCGGCTCCTCCTCCGCTCGCTGCCCGAAGGCGACCTTGGCCTCAGCATCGTGGGCGACCTCCATCAGGAGCACGTCGAGCGGGCCGAGTCGAGAGGCCTGCGCGCGGCCAACCGCTGGTACTGGCGGTCGGCGATCGGCCTCGCGGCCCGCTACGCTGCCCTCCGGATGCGGGCGCAATTGACGCACACACTGCACGAACGATCAGGAGTGGAATTCGTGACGACGCTCTGGGCCGACATCCGATTCGGCTTCCGCATGCTGCTCAAGACGCCAATGCTCTCGCTGATCGCGATCGTGACCGTCGCGCTCGGCGTCGCGCTGACGACGCACACGTTCAGCTCCATCTACGGGTCGGTCGTGCGCGGCCTTCCGGTGCCGAACCCGGACCGGCTCATGTATGTGAGCAAAGGCCGTCCGGACCTCGGATTCACGGACATGGAGCTCTCCATGCACGAGTTCGAGGACGTGCGGAGCCGACAGACCGCGTTCGAGGCGCTCGATGGCTACTACCAGGGCACCATGAACTTGGGTGGCGACGAGGGTCCACCCGAGCGGTTTGCCGGGGCGTTCGTGACCGCGAGCGCGCTCGACAACCTGGCTGTGCCGCCGGCGCTCGGCCGCACGTTCCGGCCTGGCGAGGACGAGCCCGACGCCGCCCCGGTCGTCGTCCTGAGCCACGAGGTCTGGCAGAACCGCTATGGTCGCGATCCGGGCGTCGTGGGCCGTCTCATCCGCCTGAACGGAGAGACGGCGGAGATCGTCGGCGTGATGCCGCCGGGGTTCGCGTTCCCGTTCGACGAGCGCATCTGGGCGCCCCACCGGATCGCCTACGAGGCTCTGGAGTGGGGGAGCGGACAGGACGTGAACGTGTTCGGCCGTCTCCGCGAGGGGGTAACCCTGGAAGCGGCCAGAGCGGAGTTGGGTGCGATCGCATCGAGTCAGGCCCGCGAGTATCCGGAGACCAACGAGAACGCCGAGCTCGCCGTGTCTCCGTTCGTCGAGCGGTACATGCCCGCCGAGATCCAGGCGGTCCTGTGGGTGATGCTGGGCGCCACGTTCGGGGTCCTGCTGATCGCCTGCGTCAACGTGGCCAACCTGCTCCTCGCGCGGGCCGCCATCCGCTCCAAAGAGATGGCGGTCCGCACCGCTCTCGGCGCGAGCCGCTTTCGGGTGGTGCGGCAGCTCATGGCCGAATCACTCGTTCTGGCGGTCGTGGGAGGCGTAGTGGGCCTCTGGGTCGCGACCTGGGGTCTCGGGGTCTACAACACCATGCTCGCGGGCATCGAGAAGCCCTACTGGATCGACTTCCGGGTCGATCTCCCGGTCTTCCTGTTCAGCGTCGGCGTCACCGTGTTGGCCGCGGTCGCAGCCGGCATGCTACCCGCGCTGCGCGCGTCCGCCGTCGATGTCGGCGAGGTCCTCAAGGACGAGAGTCGGGGGTCGTCGAGTCTCTCGCTGGGCCGCTTCAGCTCGGCGCTGGTCATTGCCGAAATCGCCGTGTCCGCGAGCGTGCTGGTGGCCGCCGGATTCATGGTGAAAAGCGTCATCAACGTCGGGAGCGTGGACCTCGGTTTCGAGACGGAGAACGTGCTCACCGGACGGGTCGCCCTCTTCGAGGCGGACTACCCGACGGCCGAGAGCCGCATGGAGTTCTTCGATCGACTCAAGGAACGCCTGGCGGTGGAGCCGGGGGTCGGATCCGCGGCGCTCGGGACGTCGCTGCCGGGACTGGGCACCGGTCGGTACTACATGGCGATAGAAGGGAGAGCATACGCCACCGACGCCGACCATCCCGTGGCGAGCACGTCGTCGGTGACCGAGGACTACTTCACCACGTTCGGCGTCGACGTGCTCCAGGGTCGGGACTTCGACCGGTTGGACCGCGCCGGTGAGGGGCAGGATGTGGCCATCGTGAGCGAAAGCTTTGCCCGGCTGCACTTCCCGGGCGAAGACCCGCTGGGGAAGCGGGTGCGTTTGGGGGCGACGAGCTCGACGCGACCATGGCTTGCGATCGTGGGCGTGGTGCCCGACCTGCACATCGGCGGCGGGGTCGGAGGGATCGGCGACGACCAGCTGAGCCCCGAGCGTCTGTTCCTGCCGCTCGGATCGCTCGACGCCACTTTCATGTCCTTCGCGATGGCGACCCAGGGGCCACCGGCGGAGATGGCCTCGCGCCTTCGAGCCGTCGTGGCCGAGGTCGACCCCAATCTGCCGGTCTACAACCTCTGGGCTCTGGATCAGGCTATCGAGCAGGCGACCTGGGCGTTCGGCCTGTTCGGGGGGCTGTTCGCGATCTTCGGAGTCGCGGCGCTGTTCCTGGCGGCGGTTGGGCTCTACGGGGTCATCTCGTTCAGCGTGGCCCAGCGCCGGCAGGAACTGGGAGTGCGAATGGCGCTGGGTGCCGACCGCCGGGAGATCATGGGGTTGGTGCTCCGGAAGGGCGGGGGACAGTTGGCGCTCGGGATGGTGCTCGGTCTGCTGCTGGGGGCGCTCATGGCGCGGCCGCTCCGCGTAATCCTTTACGGTGTGGAGGTCGGAGATCCGCTGGTGTACGTGAGCATCGTCCTCACGCTCAGCCTGACCGGGCTGGTCGCCTTGGTGGTTCCCGCGCGGGCCGCGACCCGCACGGATCCCATCGAGGCGATGCGGACGCAGTGAACCCCACTCGGGAGACGGACTGGCGGACGTTCATCCGAGCGGGTGTCGCGGCATCGTAGGCCGCTCAGCCACAACCCGTCGTACCGACGCTCGACCCATGTGTACTTGCACTCGTATTGTTGGCGCCCACAGCTCGGGCGCATGTCCGTTGGGAAGCCCATCCGGAGTACCGGTGTCTCCGCATGCATGACGACAAGGAACGAGAACGGCCGGACCGCCGCCCGCCCGACGCGATGTCGGCGCCCAGGTACATGGACATCGCCACGTTCATGCGGGCTCCGACCGTCCGGGACTGGTCGGAATGCGACATCGCGATTGTCGGGGTCCCGTACGACGGGGCCGTGACCAATCGACCCGGCGCGCGCCATGGTCCAAGGGAGGTTCGCAACGCGTCGAGCATGATGAGGGCCATCCATCCCACGACTCGGACGAACCCGTTCGAGCGGTGCCGCGTCCGTGACGGTGGGGACGTGCCCTTCAGGCGGCTCTATGAGTTGGAGGCGGTTCACGCGGAGATCACCGAGTTCTTTGCTGATCTTGTAAGAGCCGAGGTCGTCCCGCTCGCGGTGGGTGGCGATCATTCGATCACGTTGCCGATCCTCAGGGCGCTCGCGTCCGAGGCGCCAATGGGCCTGGTGCACATCGATGCTCACACGGACACGTGGGACGAGTTCATGGGATCCCGATACTCGCATGGCGCTCCGTTCCGGCGGGCGGTCGAGGAAGGGCTCATCGACCCTCGTCGCACGGTGCAGGTCGGTATCCGCGGAGCTCAGAACTCCACCGAGGGGTGGGACTACTCCGAAGCGACGGGCATGCGAGTCATCTTCATGGACGAGGTGACTCGCGTGGGAGTCGAGAGCGTCGGCGCCGAGGTTCGGCGAGTTGTCGGCTCCGAGCCGGTCTATCTCTCGTTCGACATCGACAGCCTCGATCCGGCCTTTGCCCCGGGGACGGGAACTCCCGAAGTGGGCGGACTCACGTCGCGCGAGGCGTTGACCCTCTTGAGAGCCTTCGAGGGGCTCCATTTCCTGGGGGCCGATGTCGTTGAAGTCGCTCCACCCTTCGATCCGGGTGGGAGCACGGCCCTGGTTGCCGCGACGGTAGCGTACGAAATCCTGTGCCTATTGGCACAGGCATGTCCATAGGTCGGTTGCTACGTCATGCCCCCCGAGTCGGGCAGCTAATTCGTGACCCGATCGAAGACCTCGATGTTGCGCACCGCCTCTCCCTGCGGGTTGGTCCCCGTCGTTGTCACGGTAAGCGTGTTGCCGTCGCCGGAGATCTCCCAGGTATTCGGGCTCAGCGGACCCACCTCACCTTCGGCATTCTTTTGCGTGAGCCGGAGCGTTCGTGGATTGACTTCCTCGAATGCGGCAGTGGCCTCTGGCTGCCCTCCCTCGGCGAGGAACTGGTACACCGCTCCATTGGTCCAAACCGGGTAGTCCTGCCCGTCGAGCCTTACACGAGCCATGGCAAAAGTGGGGTTCCCTCCGCCAGTCACTGTGATGCGGACCGACACCAGAAACCCTTCGTCGTCGATGCCGAACTGACGCGTCATCGCCTGCGGACCAGATCCCGGCTGGTAGCTGGACCTATCCAAATCGAGATGCCAGGTGCCAACGATCGCATGGGAATCGGTCGACTGCGCCTGCACGGAAGAGGCCGCGAGGGCCAGGAGCATGGAGAGCGCGGCTGCCACGGCAAGAGTCGAGCGTGTCACGGAGCCTCCTCCGGTTGAGTTGGGGGCTACACTCTGAGGAGCGATTTCAGGGAGGTTGCGGTGGCGAGTACACTATCCACTGCGCTCGCCGCGAGCAAAGAAGGCAGTGGTCCTTCAGCGATGCGCAGGCAGTACTCTACGCCGCCCAACGAGCTGAGGACGACCATGGCTTCATCCACATTACCCTGCGGCGCAGACCAACTCCTCGCCGTGTTTGGTCGGATCGACATCTATGTCTTCGACCAGCTGCTGCGCGGACGGCTGACTCCCCGGATGAAAGTTCTCGACGCCGGCTGCGGTGCCGGGCGGAACTCGGAGTACCTGATGCGTTGCGGGGCAAACGTATTCGGAGTGGATTCCGATCCTGCCCAGGTCGAACGGATCAAGCAGGTCGCCTCGCAAGCGGCTTCCCGGATCCCTCCGGCCAACTTCAGCGTGGGGAGCATCGCCGACCTGCCGTTCTCCGATAACTGCTTCGATGCCGTTATCTGCAGCACCGTGCTTCACTTCGCGCAGGACACGGCCGAATTCGAAGCCATGATGGCCGAAATGTGGCGAGTGCTTCGTTCCGGTGGCCTGTTCTTCGCCCGCCTGGCGTCAACGATCGGCATGGAAGGAAGGTTCACGCACTTGCGAGGTCGGTGGCACCGCCTGCTCGACGGGACTGATCGCTTCCTGGTGGACGAGCCCTACCTTCTCCAGGTCACCGCAGCGTTGAGAGGAGAGCTCCTCGATCCCTTGAAGACCACAGTCGTACAAGACATGCGATCAATGACGACCTGGGTCCTTCGGAAGCGCTGAGCCGAGGGCGATCCCGCCCGCGACCGACCCGACGGACGCCGCCAGCGCGACGCGGATTCCGACAACTCGGACAAGGGCCGTGCGAGGCACCGCCGAGGGATCTACTATGCTCGCCTGCCAGTTCACGCCTTTCGGAAGCGTACGAACATGTCCCGAGTGACGTCCTTGATTACCGCCGCCCTGGCCGCCGTCCTCCTCCTCACCGTCGACCTGGCGGTACTCGACGCTCAGGGCCCGCCCAGTCCCCCCCAGGGGGCCATGGTGCTCGATTCGACCGTGCTCTCCGCCTACCGCTGGCGGAACATCGGGCCGGATCGGGGCGGGCGGTCGATTGCCACGACCGGCGTCCGCGGGCGCCCCGACGAGGCGTATTTCGGCGCCACCGGGGGCGGGCTGTGGAAGACCACGGACGGGGGAGAGAACTGGCGTCCGGTGACCGACTTCAAGATCACGGCGGCGTCCGTAGGCGCGGTCGCAGTCAGCGAGACCAACCCGGACCTGGTGTTCATCGGGACGGGCGAGACCTGCATCCGCGGCAACATCATGCCGGGCGACGGCGTGTACCGGAGCCGGGACGCCGGTGAGACCTGGGAGCACATCGGATTCCGCGCTTCGCACGGCATCTCGAAGATCCGCGTTCACCCGACCAACCCCGACATCGTGTTCGTGGCCTCGTTCGGCCTCTACGGGGGACCGAGCGCCGAGCGCGGCGTCTTCAAGAGCACGGACGGAGGGGACACCTGGCGGAAGGTGCTCTTCCGGAACGACCAGACCGGCGCCATCGACATCTCGATCGACCGCAACAACCCACAGGTGATCTACGCGTCGCTCTGGGAGGCCTACCGCAAGGAGTACCAGATGTCGAGCGGTGGCCCGGGCAGCGGGCTGTTCAAGTCGACGGACGGGGGCGAGACCTGGACCGAGATCACGCGGAGCGCCGGCCTCCCGCAGCAGGGCCTGGTGGGCCGGATCGGGGTTTCGGTCTCGCGGGCCAACTCGAACCGCGTCTACGCGTTGGTCGAGAACGACGACGGCGGGCTGTTCTCGAGCGACGACGCCGGGGCCACCTGGACGCTCGTGAACGACGACCGGGC
>JAHEKN010000008.1:24569-49380 GCA_024638305.1 Gemmatimonadota bacterium
CATGCAGAACACGTCGCTCTTCCGATCCGAGGACGGCGGCAAGACCTACGAGTCCATCAACAACGGCACGCACGGTGACTTCCACGACTTCTGGATCGACCCGGACGATCCGTCGCACCTGGTGGTCGCCAACGACGGCGGTGGAGCCGTCTCCGCCAACACGGGCGACGACTGGACCGACCAGGAGTTCTCGACGGCGCAGTTCTATCACGCCGTCACCACCACCCACATCCCGTTCCACGTGTGCGGGTCGCAGCAGGACAACAGCACGCTCTGCACCCCCTTCGACTGGAACGCGCAGCGCTACGGTTTCGGGATTCCTAGGGGCCGCCGGGGCGGTGGCGGTGGAGATGGCGGTGACGGCGACATCACGGCTGGCTCGACCGCGCTCTCCTACGTGGCCGGCGGGGGTGAGCCGGGCTACATCGCGCCCGACCCGCGCGACCCCGACCTCTTCTACTCGGGCACCAACAACGGCAACTACGTCGACAAGTTCAACCGGCGGACCGGCGCTTCACGCGAGGTGAACCCCTATCCCTGGTTCTACTCCGGCGAGCCGGCCATCGACATCCGCGAGCGCTGGCAGTGGACCTTTCCGATCATCTTCTCGCCCGTGGACAACCGCACGCTCTACGTGTCGTCCCAGCGGCTCTGGAAGACCACCGACGGCGGCAACAACTGGACGGCCATTTCAGGCGACCTCACCCGGGCGGACCCCTCCACGCTCCAGCACTCGGGCGGCCCCATCACCGGGGACATGAACGGCCCCGAGGTCTACGCGACCATCTTCGCGGTCGGCCCGGGCAAGCGGAACATCGACGTCATCTGGGCCGGCTCCGACGACGGGCTGGTGCACGTGACCCGGGACGGCGGGGCCACGTGGACCAATATCACCCCGCCCGACATGCCCGACTTCGGGCGCGTCAGCCAGATCGACGCGTCGGCGTTCGATGACGGAACGGCCTACGTCTCGGTCCGGCGGCAGCTCCTGAACGACCTGTCGCCCTACATCTGGAAGACAAACGACTTCGGAGCCACGTGGACCAAGATCGTGAACGGGATCAGGGCGGACGCCTACGTCCACGCCGTGCGCGAGGACCCGAACCGCCGGGGGCTCCTGTACGCCGGCACGCAGCACGGGGCCTACATCTCGTACGACGAGGGTGGCTGGTGGCAGGAACTGAATCCCAACCTGCCCGACGTCCCCATCGCCGATCTCATCGTCGAGAGGAACGAGCTCGTGATCGGCACGCACGGCCGGAGCTTCTGGATCCTGGACAACGTCGCACCGCTCCGACAGATGACGGCCGACCTGGCCGCCACGGAAGCCAGAATGTTCAGGCCCCCGCCCGGGATCCGCTCAGGGACGGGGCTCACGCTCAGTTGGTGGCTCAAGGAGAAGCCGGACTTCGCGCGACTCGAGATCGTGAATGCGGCCGGCGACGTGATCCGCACGTTCGAAGCCGATACGACCACGCCCGACACCACCGCGGCGCCCGATCCGGCTGACCGCTACCGCGGCGGGCCGGCGGTACCGCTGCAGGCAGGAATCACCCATCTGACGTGGGACCTCCGGGGCGACGGATTCGACGTCTTCCCCGGCATGATCCTCTGGGGAGTGCGGGTGAACGCTCCCGCCGCGCCACCGGGGAGCTACACGGCCAGGCTGATCGCGATGCACGGATCGCGGGCGAGCACGATCAGCGCCCCGCTCACGGTGCAGCGAAATCCGTGGATCACGGACGTGACGGATGCGCACCTGATCACGCAGTACGAGTTCTCCAGCATGGTGCGGGACCGGGTGAACGAAGCCAACCGCGCGGTCATCAGCATCCGGCGAGTCAAAGGCCAGCTGGAGGACCGCTACGAGCAATCGGACGACGGGCGGCTGCGGACCGCTGGAGATCGCCTGGTCACCAACGCTTCGGAGGTGGAAGGCAACATCTACCAGGTGCGGAACCGGAGCGGACAGGACCCGCTCAACTTCCCGATCAAGGTGAACAACCGCCTCGCCAACCTGATGTCGATGGCCGAGCGCGGGGACGGTCCTCCGGGGAATCAAATGCCCGAGATCTTCCAGATCCTGTCGGACGAGCTGGCGGGGTACGAGGCGACGCTGCAGGAGGTGTGGAATACCGATCTGGCAGCCGTGAATCGGGAGCTGGAGCGGCTGGGGCTCGAGCCCATCAGTTCGGCGTGTGAGCCGGGGGAGAGCTGCCCGATCACGTGAGGGACGGGCGTGGCGAGCAAGTCGCGCTTTCAGGACGTAGCTTAGGAGGGTGCCCCGCCTCGGGCACCGCTGGACAGGCATGCGGATCGACCTAGGGAGGTCTTCGATGTTGCACGATTCCAGCCTCAGGATCCGGTGGGGCGCGACTTTCCTTTGCGCCATCGGTGTCCAGTTCGCGAGCTGCCAGTGTAGCAGCGACGACGCCACCCAGCCGCCTCCACCCCCGACGTCCCTCGCTGCGCCCAGCATCCTGTTGACACTGACGATTTCTCAGACCGAGATCGATGTGCTCTGGCTCGGCAACAACCTCTTGCTCGACATCGACTTCGGAGTTGGAGAGGCGTTCGAGGTCTACCGCTGTCAGTCGGCCGCGCCCGGGTCTGGATGCACGCCGAACGTGCTGGTGACCACCGCGCCCAGCGACGCAACCTACCACGACGCCGGTCTCACTCCGGGCACCGAGTACTGCTACCACGTCGTGGCGACCTGGGCGTTTCAAGGCACGTCACTCAGGTCTCAGCCGAGTGCCGTGCGGTGCGCCACGACAGACGCAGCACCGCCCCCGCCTCCGCCCCCACCGCCGCCTCCGACATCGGCGACGCTCGCCTTCGACACCGATCGAGACGGCAACGACGAGGTCTACGTGATCAACGTCGACGGGACTGGTGCGACGCGGCTCACGAACGACCCGGGCAACGACAACGAGCCCACCTGGTCCCCGGACGGGATGCAGATCGCGTTCGACTCCGACCGGAACGGAGACAGCGAGATCTACGTGATGGCCGCCGACGGCACCAATCAGACCCGTCGGACCACGAACGCGGCGTCTGACGACCGGCCGGACTGGTCCCACGACGGGATGCGCATCACCTGGGAGCAGACCGTAGACGGATCGATGATCATGGTGATGAACGCGGACGGAACGAACCCCGTGTCCGTGCGGACCAACGCGTTCTTCAACTCGCACCCCACCTGGTCGCCGGATGGGATGCGCATCGCGTTCTCGAGCGACATGCAGGGCGCCGAGGAGATCTACGTCATGAACGCCGACGGGACGGGCGCTGCTCAGATCACGAGCAACGGGATGCAGTCCAACCAGCCGGACTGGTCGCCCGACGGCACGCGCATCGCCTACACGCGATTCGTGGGCAGCAACACCGAGATCTACGTGATGAACGCCGACGGAACGAACCAGGTGAACCTGACCAACAATTCGGCCTACGACTTCGACCCGGTATGGTCACCGGACGGCAGCATGATCGCGTTCACGTCGCTCCGTGATGGAAATCGCGAGATCTACGTGATGAACGCCGATGGCTCGGGCCAGACCCGGGTGACGAACAACCCCGCGCGGGACACGAATCCGGCGTGGAAGCCCTGAGCCTTGGCGGGCTCCGGCGGGCCGGGGCTCGGGTCCTCATCGCGGCGGTTCTTCTGGCGGCCTGCGTCGACCTGGTGGCCCGCAACCTCGACGAGCTGGTCGTCCAGGACAGCACGTACTACGACCCGGCTACCCAGGAGCCCTACACCGGCCCGGTCTTCAAGCGGTTCGACACCGATCCGAGCGTCGTGCAGCTCCGCGCCCGACTGGAACACGGCACGTTCACAGGCGAGCTCACGGTGTACCACGCGAGCGGCCGGGTCCGCTTCCAGGGCCAAATGGTCGAGGGCCGGCAATGCGGCGGCTGGCTCGAGAACGAGGACGATTCGGAGGCCGAAAGCGAGGTGGAAGCGGTAAAGCGCGAGCTCGAGTCCATCGTCATCTACCCGGCCTGTCCCTGAGGCGGGCGCACGAGGTCCGATCGGGACATGGGTCCGGTCGCGGCAGGGTGGCATCCATTCCGTGGTCGCGGAAACGGTCCGCGGCAGCCAAATGACGCGGGTGTCATCCCACCGAAATAGAGTTGCGAATCCATGTCGAAAGGCCTGATCCGTCTGGGCGCCGCAGCCGGCGCGGCGCTCATCCTCAGCGCCGCGGCATTCTACGCGGCCTCGGCTTCGTCGTCCGCCCTGACCCAAGCACGTGTGTGTGGCGGGTTCACCCCCAACGACTGCCTGAGCGTCGAGACGTGCTCGGGGTGGCTCTTTTGGCGGTCCTGCAGCACCAAGTACTACTCGTGGTCCCCGTTGGGGCCGCCGGTGTGTAACCTCTGCTCCTGAGGCGGAATCGGTAGTTGCCGTCGCTTCAGAGCTGTCTTGGTCCGCGCGCCGCCGCCGGCGGAAGCCGTGACGAGGAGGACGACGGTCGAAGCCGCTTGGAACGTCACCTCGGAATGGTCCGTCGCGCCCCCGATTTCAGCCGGGGCTACCTTATGGGAGCCGTCCGGTCCAATCGACTCCGGGAGTGTCCTTGTCCGAGAAGTCCATCGCCGCGGGGGTCGTCCTGGGCTTGCTTTGGATGGGCGAGTCCCTGGCGCCCATGTTCGAGGGACGGGACCGTCGTGCCGCCCACGGCGCCGCCAACCTCGCCCTCGGGATCCTGAACGCGCTGCTGGCCTCGTTCCTCCTTGCCGGCCTCATTCTGTTCGTGACGGAGTGGGCGCGGTCCCGGCCCTTCGGGCTCCTCCACTGGCTCACCGCTCCGCCCTGGGTGATCTGGCCGGCAGCGTTCCTACTGTTCGACTTCTGGCAATACGTCTGGCACCGGTTGAACCACGCGATCCCGCTCCTCTGGCGCTTCCACTCGGTGCATCACTCCGACGGCGACCTGGACGCCACCAGTGGAGTCCGGTTCCACACGCTCGAGATCCTCCTCTCGGGCACGGCCCGGTTGGCCGTACTGCCGCTGCTCGGCATGACGGTGGAGCAGCTCCTCCTCTACGAGGCGGTGGTGCTCCCGGTCGTGCTCTTCCACCACAGCAACGTTCGCGTCCCACAGCGGCTCGACCGAGCGCTCCGGTCCGTGATCGTGACGCCGTGGATGCACTGGGTGCACCACTCGCGCTGGCAACCGGAGACCGACTCCAACTTCTCGAGCCTGTTCTCGTGGTGGGACCGTATCTTCCGCACCCTCCGGTCGCGGGACGACCCCACCACGATCGACTTGGGCCTGGACGGCTACGACGAGCGCGAGTGGAGGGCACTCAGCGGGATGCTTGTTTCCCCGTTTCGTTCGCGGCCCCGGGTGGGCGAAGCGTCAGAGTTGGAGTAGCCTCGGGGCCGGCCCTCCGTCTACGAGCTCGCGGGTGGAGTCGAGCAGACGGGACGCGGCGGTCGCGTCCAGACCTCCGAACCGGCACAGGCGGCTGACCTTCTCGTCGATCTCGGCGTCGTCCATCGGGGACTCGGGGTCGCCGCGGGCGACCCGCCGTCCCTCCTCGAGGACCTGGCCGCTCGTGAACTCCACGTGTACGACGGCGCCCCATCGCCGGGGGTATGCCTCCGTGAGCTCGGGCGACAACGTCACGGACGTGCGTTCCATGAGATTTCGCACCTTGGGATCGGCGATTCGATCCGGAGCGAACGACGCGAGCTCGGGAACCCCGTTCAGCAGCGCGGACCCCACACAGAATTGCATGCTGAACTTCGCGGCATAGGGCGCGTCCGGAGCCGGATTGTCCGTTAGGGCTTTGGCAGCCGAGTACGTCTCGATGTTGATGCCGCGAATGGACTCGGCTGTGAGTGCCATCCCGTCCGTGCGATCCCGTGCGCCGAGCGCCGCGTCGATGGCCGGATGGATGTGGCGACAGCACGGATAGGGCTTGAGCGACGTCTCCGGGAGTTTCCATTCGTCGCCTTCCTCGAGAACGGCGTCGGGTCGCGCGTCCGGACAAAGGGCCCGGAAGAACCCTCGCTCACCCTCCAGCACGGCGGCGGCCCCCGTGAAGCCCCGCTCCGCCAGCAGCGCGGCCCGCAACCCGGCCGAGGCCGCGTGGCCCGCGTGCAGATGCTTGGACATGGTGGCGTCCTCGTTGAACTGCCAGAGGCCCGCCGCCTGTGTCCCGGCACTGCCGAACGCCCACACCCAGCCGTCTTCGTCCAGGTCCAGCAGCGAGGCCGCCGCCGCCGCGGAGCCGAAGACGCCGGCCGTGGCCGTGTTGTGGAACATCCGATAGTGCGCGGGGCCGAGAGCCTCTCCGATGCGGGTCATGGCCTCGTACCCGGCGAGGACGGCCCGCAGGATGGACTTCCCTTCCAGGCCGCGGGCGCGCCCCAACGCGATCGACGTGGGGATGACGACACACCCGGGATGGCTCACGGAGCCACGGTGCAGGTCGTCGGTCTCCGTTATGTGCGAGAGCGCCGCCAGCAGGAACGCGCGGGCTTCGGGGTCCTCGGCACCGCCGGCATACGCGAGGAGCGCACGGCCCGGCTCCGTTCTGCGGCCGGCGACCGCCGACCCCGCCCAGTCGCGCACGTACCGTTCGGCCGCCACCAGGTCGGCGTCGCTGCTGGGCCGTTCGCGAATGAGCCGACTCAGCCGGCGGGTGAGCGTCGGCTCCCCAGTGAGGACCTCTGGTGTCACGGGCCGTCCCCGGGCTCGGGCCGCGATGGGGACCACTCGACGGTGGCCTTCATCGCGACACCCCGCTCCTCCGTCGACGCCCAGAGGTCGACCGCGACGGGCGCGGGCGTGGCGCTCGAATCGTCCTCGGCCCGGGAATCGCCCGCCATCAGGAGGATCTCCTCGTCGCAGAAGACCGGTGCGACCGCGCGGTACGAGAACGCCGCGAGCCGCGCGTCTTTGTCCGGCCCCGCGCCGTCGGCCGCCCGCAGGAGGAGCAGCGCGAGCAGCGGTCCGTGCACGACCAAGCCCGGATACCCCTCGGTGCCGGTGGCGTACGGATGGTCGTAGTGGATCCGGTGGCCGTTGTAGGTGAGCGCGGAGAAGCGGAACAGCACCACGGGATCGGTCGTCAGACGGTCGAGGACGCGTGCACCGGGCGGTGCGGTCGAGCCGCTCGATGTCGGGTCCGCCGCCCTCCGCTCGCCCACATAGACCAGGTCCTGCTCCTCCCTGATGGAGCCACCGCGTCCGTTCTCGATCCGGTGCTCCACGGTGACGAACACCAGCGGGCCGCTGCTGCCTTCCTTCTCATTGATCGTCAGGATCTTGGAGGTCCTGGTGACGTCGTCCCCCAAGCGCAACGGGCGGCCCAGGCGAAGCCGGCCGCCGGCCCACATGCGGCGGGGGAGGGGCACGGGGGGTAGAAAGCCGCCCCGACGCTCGTGTCCGTCCGGACCGAGCTCGGAGCTGCGGACGGGGTGGTTGAAGTAGAGCCAGTGCCAGCCCGGGGGAAGCGCGGCTCCGGGGCCGAGTCCGTCCGGCGGTCCGTCGAGCAGTCCCGCCATGGCTCGGGCCGGAAACGTCTCCAGGCGGTCGCGCTGCTCCCGCGTGCGCCCGACCCAGTCGGTTAACGCGCTCATCCAGGCCCTCCGGTCTCGGCGGTCGGAGCAGCGGCAGCCGCTTCGCCTCGGTCGCCTGGGCGAATCGATCTCGCGAGCGTGCGCTCGGCGGCTCGGAGCACCGGGGCGTCCACCATCTTCCCGTCGAGGAGGAACACGCCGAGGCTGTCGTCCGTGCGCGCGGCCTCGACCACGCGCCTCGCGTGCTCGATCTCCTGTTCGGTTGGCGTGAACGCCCTTTGGACGACCGGGACCTGCGTGGGGTGGATGACCAGCTTTCCCGCAAAACCCAGACGCCGAGCGGCCAGGGCCTCCCGCTGGAGGCCGTCGGCATCCCTCACGTCCAGGAACGGCATGTCGATGGCCGCCACCCCCGCGAGCGCCGCGGCATGGACCACGCGCGAGCGCGCGTACAGCAGTGCCTCCCAATCGGTCGAGCAGCCGAGCTCGGTGGCGAGGTCGATTCCGCCGAAGACGATCGCCGTGACCTGAGGAGTCGAGGCCGCAACCTCCTCGACCGCCTGGAGGCCCGGCGCCGTCTCGATCAATGGCATGAGGACCGGACCCCCGTCTGACCCGAGGTCCGCCGCCGGCCGCGCCAGCAGCGCGGCGACCTCCCGTACCCCCTCGGGCCCGGCGACCTTGGGGACCATGACCGCGTCTGGTCGGGCAGTGCCTTCACTCAGCGCCTGGAGATCCCGCTCCCCATCAGCGCTCGCTGCCGGATTGATACGAAGGATCACCTCCACGTCCGCATCCGGGGGCGCCTCCGACTCGCCGAGACGACTCAGGAACTCCATCGCGTTGGCCCGTGCCTCGTCCTTGTGCGCCGGCGCGACGGAGTCCTCCAGGTCCAGGCACACGGCATCGGCTCCGCTGGCCAGGGCTTTTTCGAATCGGTCGGGCCGGGTCCCCGGGACGAACAGCAGGGAGCGCCGTGGTGCTTGAGAGGCTGCAGTCACGCTCGGCAGCCCATCAGAACGACCGGGGCATGCCGAGGACGTGCTGACCCACGTAGCTCAAAACCAGGTTGTTCGAGACCGGCGCCACCAGATAGAGCCGGGCCTCCCGGAACTTGCGCTCGATCCCGTACTCCTCCGCCAGGCCGTAGCCGCCGAAGACGTCCATTGCCGCGTTCGCGGCCTCCCAAGCAGCTTCGGACGCGACCAGCTTGCACATGTTGGCTTCGGCGCCGCAGGGCTCGGCACGGTCGTACAGGTCGGCCGCCTGGTCACGGAGAGCCGCCGCCGCCCTCGAGCGGATGTACGCCCCCGCCACCGGGAACTGAACGCCCTGGTTCTGTCCGATCGGACGGCCGAACACCGTTCGCTCGCCCGCGTAGCGCGTGGCGCGGTCCGTGAAGTAGAGGGCGTCACCGATGGACTCGGAGGCGAGCAGGATCCGCTCGGCGTTCATGCCGCTCAGGATGTACGCGAACCCCTTGCCCTCCTCTCCGATCAGCGCGTCGGACGGAATCTCCACGTCGTCGAAGAAGAGCTCGTTGGTCTCGTGGTTGATCATCGTGTCCACCGGCTGGACGCGGAGCCGGTCGCCCACATTGCGGAGATCCACCAGGAACACGCTCATCCCGTCGGTCTTCCGGTCCACGTCGGCCCTGCGCGTGGTGCGCGCCAGCAGGATCATCAGGTCCGAATGCTGCACCCTGGAGATGAAGATCTTCTTGCCGCGGACCACGTAGCGGTCGCCCTCGCGGGCGGCGAAGGTGCTGATGCTGGTCGTGTCGGACCCCGCGTCGGGCTCGGTGACCGCGAATGCCTGAAGACGCAGGCGGCCGTCGGCGATTTCGGGCAGATACCGCTTCTTCTGCTCCTCCGAACCGTGCCGGAGCAGCGTGCCCATCGTGTACATCTGGGCGTGGCAGGCCGCGGCGTTGCCGCCGGACCGGTTGATCTCCTCGAGAACGATGCCCGCTTCCCGGATTCCGAGTCCGCCGCCCCCGAAAGCTTCCGGGATCAAGCAGGAGAGATACCCGGCCTCCGAGAGCTCGCGGACGAACGCCTCCGGATAGGCCCGCTCCCGGTCCAGCGCGCCCCAGTAGGACTCCGGGTACCCGCGACACAGGCTTCGCACGGCTTCACGCAGTTGCTCCTCCATCGGGCGCAATCTGCGCGGGCGGTCCGCGGGTGTCTAACCCGCTCGTTCGCCGTGGTGCGGATGACCCTGCTCGGTTCGACGGTGGCGGGCCACCGGGTTGCGGTTTCTGTACCAAGCATTCAAATTTCTTCCAGGCATTCAATCTACGTGGATCATGGCCTCTTCCGGCACAACCACCATGTCCGCCCATGTCCGGCGCAAGCGGGCGCGCCGCCGAGCGGAGATCCTGCACGCCGCACTCGCCACGGCGCGCGAGAAGGGGTACCACGCCACCACGCTCGACGACATTGCCGAGCAGCTCGGGGTCCGCAAGACCGCGCTCTACCACTACTTCCCGGACAAGGACGCCATCCTGTACGCGTGCCACCGGGAATCGCTGGCTGAGCTCGATCGCATGATCGCGGAGTCCGCGGTCTGCTGTGAGAGCGCCCGGGAGCGGATGGCCTACCTGATCCGTGAGCACGTGCGCGTCATGACGGACGAGCTCGAGGGCTCACCGCTCGCGTTCGAGGTCACGGCGCTGTCGGACGCGCGCCGGGCAGAGGTCATCGCGGGAAGAGACCGCTACGAGCACGTCCTAAGGGACATCGTGGAGGACGGGATGGAGCGCGGCGAGTTCCGTCACGTGGACTCGAAGATCGCGGTGTTTGCGATTCTGGGCGCCATCAACTGGATCGCGCGCTGGTACCGGCCGGACGGGAAGGCGCAATCGGGCGAGTTGGGCGCGCAGTTCGCCGAGCATCTCCTGCGAGGGTTGGAGGCGAGACCGGCCTGAGCTGGGCAGGACCTTTGGAACCGCCACGCTTCGTCGCGCGGGGCCAAAGACGGAGGGTGGGGCAGATGAGGGCCGTCCAATTGACGGAGCTGGCGGCGCCGCTGGAGCTGAGAGAGCTCCCCACCCCCGATCCTCGCGACGGCGAGGTCCTCGTCAGGGTCGCCGGCTGCGGGGTCTGTCACACCGACGTGGGCTTCTGGCGGGAAGGAGTTCCCACCCGTGCGCCCCTTCCCCTCACGCTGGGCCACGAGATCTCGGGAACGGTGGTCGCCGCCGCTCCCTCCCACGCCCACCTGGTCGGCCGCGACGTGATCGTCCCGGCCGTCATTCCCTGCGGCGCCTGTGACCTGTGCCGCCGAGGCCGCGGCAACGTCTGCCGCGGTCAGCTCATGCCCGGCAACGACATGGACGGTGGGTTTGCCGACTACGTGCGGGTCCCCGGACGGGGACTCTGCGTGGTGGAGGATCCCGGCGGACTCGACCTGGCCGAGCTGGCGGTGGTCGCCGACGCCGTGACCACCCCGTACCAAGCCGTGCTGCGCAGCGGACTGACCGAGGGGGACCTGGCCATCGTGGTCGGCGTCGGCGGAGTCGGAACGCACTGCGTACAGATCGCTTCGGCGTTCGGAGCTCGGGTGGTGGCGATCGACGTGGACTTTCGGAGGCTCGAGTCAGTGCGCGACTTCGGCGCTGGACGGACCCTCGATTCGTCGCTGATCGACTTCAAGGACTTGCGGTCGGAGGTGCGAGAGGCGGCGCGGTCGTGGGGGTGTGCCGAGCACAGCTGGAAGATCTTCGAGTGCTCGGGTCACTCCGATGGGCAGCTGACCGCGTACGGACTGCTCACCCATGCATCCACGCTGGTCGTCGTGGGGTTCACGCTGGCCAAGGTCGAGCTCCGCCTCTCCAACCTCATGGCCTACGACGCGGCCGTGCTCGGCAGCTGGGGCTGCTCCCCCGAGCTCTATCCCGAGGCCCTGGCCATGGTCACGGAGGGCCGAATCTCCCTGAGACCATTCGTTGAGATCCATCCCTTGAGCAGCGGGCCGGACGTCCTACGGGACGCCGCCGAGCACCGGCTCGGCAAGCGGCCGATCCTCGTTCCGCGCTCGAACTAATCATGTGCACGGAGGAGACATGCCACGGACCGACACCATAGCGGAGAGCTGGATCGATCGGGTGTCCACACCGGCCCTCAAGAGTCACACGCTCGTGCCGGAGCGGACCTTCGCGGAGATCCGGTATGAGCTGCGGCCCGCGATCGACCCTCGCGGCATCGTGGCCGAGGGCCTCTACAACGCCTGGATCATTCTGGACAACCCGACGCAGCTCAACAGCTACACGACGGACGCGGTGAAGGACGTGATCCTGGCATTTCGACAGGCGTCCATGGATCGCCGGGTGGTGGCCGTCGTATTCACGGCCGTCGGCGATCAGGCGTTCTGCACGGGCGGGAATACCAAGGAATACGCCGAGTACTACGCCGGGAATCCGCAGGAATACAAGCAATACATGCGGCTGTTCAACGACATGATCGACGCGATCCTCCGCTGCGACAAGCCCGTCATCAACCGGGTGAACGGGATGCGCATCGCGGGCGGGCAGGAGATCGGCATGGCCTGTGACTTCAGTGTCGCGGCGGACACTGCTCGCTTTGGCCAAGCAGGTCCCCGCCACGGATCGGCGCCCGACGGAGGGTCGACAGACTTCCTGCCGCTCTACGTGGGCTTCTCGCGGGCCATGGAGAGCGGCGTGCTGTGCGAGACGTGGAGCGCGCACAAGGCGCTGTTCTACGGACTCATCAACGAGGTCGTCCCGGTGCTCAGGGTCGACGGTGAGTGGATCGCCAATCCCATGGTCGTGACCGACCGCTTCCTGGGTCCAGTGGGGAGCATCGTGTACGGCGACTTCAAGACAGGGGCCGAGAGGGAGGCGGGGAAGGCCATGCTGGCTTCCGCAGTGGTGGATCACACCGGGCTCGACAAGGCCGTCGCGGGGCTTTGCACCAAGTTGTTGATGTTGATGCCCGACTGCACGTCGAAGACGGTAAACAGCCTGCGCAAGCACAAGCAGCGCCACTGGGACCAGAACTCCATCACCAACCGCGAGTGGCTCGGGCTCAACATGATGACCGAGGCCAGGGCCGGGTTTCAGGCGTTCAACGAGGGACCGAAGGGGGATCGCGAGGTCGATTTCGTTCGGCTCCGTCAGATGCTCGCCATGGGGCACCGCTGGGATGACGAGTTGCTGCGCGCCATCTCGCCCCAGTACCGGGGCGGCGATGGAGCGTCGGGAGAGGAGGGGCCATGAGTCCGACGGCAACCCGCCACTGGACACGTCTCGACGGCGCACGCGCGGGCTCGCAGGGGCGAGGCCCGTGGCGTGAGTCCGGGGGGCGCTGACATGGACCTGGGCCTGGAAGGCAGGGTGGCGCTCGTGACTGGCGCAGCGAGGGGGATCGGCGCGGCGGTCTCGCGCCGGTTGGCCGAGGAGGGATGCGTCCTCGCGCTGATCGATCGGAAGCACGACCCCGAGCTGGACCGCGTGATCGAGGCCGTGCGCGACTTCGGGGGCTCCGTGCTTCCCCTGGAGCTGGACGTCCGAGACGCGCAGGGAGCCGAGCGGGCGGTCCAGCGCGTCGTCGAAGAGCTGGGCACGCTCGACATCTTCGTGGCCAACGCCGGCGTTACCCGCGATCGGGTGGTCTGGAAGATGGAGGAAGAGGCGTGGGATGACGTGATCGACGTCAACCTCAAAGGCTGTTTCACGTTCGCTCGCGCCGTCGCACCTGTCTTCCGCTCGCGGAAATGGGGGCGCATCGTCGCGATCGGATCGATCAACGGGCTGCGTGGAAAGGTCGGCCAGGCCAACTATGCGGCTTCCAAGGCCGGCCTGATCGGTCTCTGCAAGTCGCTGGCGATCGAGCTGGGGCCGTCGGGCGTGACGGTCAACGTCGTGGCTCCCGGATTGGTGATGACCGACATGGTGGCCGGCCTCCCCGAGCGATTCCTGGAGTCCGCACGGACCGAGTCCGTGCTCGACCGCCTGGGCGACCCGGAGGACGTGGCCGACGCGGTCGCATTCCTGTGCTCGGACAGGGCACGCCACATCACCGGGGCCGTGCTGCAGGTCGACGGGGGGCAGCGGCTATGACGGGCGAGCGGCGGAGGCCGCTCACTGCGGAGGTGGAGAAATGGGCGTGCACGTGAGCTTCGAGCGCGGTGTCGGCCACATCGTCCTGAACCATCCCCCGCTCAACCTGCTGACCCGAAGCCTGATGGCCGAGCTGCGCCAGCGGTTGGATGAGATGTCCGACGAAGCGCGGCTCCGGGTGCTGATCCTACGAGCCGAGGGAAAGCACTTCTCAGCGGGGGCCTCCGTCGAGGAGCACCTGCCGGATCAGGTCGCCGTGATGATCCCCGAGTTCATGGAAACGATCGGCGCCGTGCGCGACTTCCCACTCCCCGTGGTGGCGGCTGTGCAGGGCCGCTGCCTGGGCGGGGGCTTCGAGTTGGTGCTGGCCGCCGACCTGATCATCGCGGCGGAGGATGCTCTCCTGGGCGTGCCCGAGATCCAACTGGGCGTCTTCCCCCCCGCCGTATGCTTGCAGCTGCCACGATGGGGTGCGCCTCCGCTCGCAGCCGAGCTGGTGTACACGGGCGACCTGCAGCGCGCTTCGGTACTGGCGGAGGCGGGGATCGTCAGGCGGGTGGTCCCCACCACGGAGCTCCTGCGCGAGGCGACGACCCTGGCGGAAAACATCGCCCGCAACAGCGGCGCAGTGCTCCGCGTCACCAAGCGTGCCCTGAGGGCCGGGACCCGATCTCCGGACATGGCCATGCGGGAGGTGACGCGCATCTACCTGGACGAGCTCATGGCCACCGAGGATGCGATCGAGGGACTCACGTCGTTTCTGGAAAACCGGGTGCCCGAATGGAGGCATCGATGATCCCGCCGCAGGTGGCGGGCCATCTGGCCGGACGCCAGCTCGAGCCCTTGCTCGCGGGCTGTCGGGAGCTCCTCGAGGACCCGGACTTCCCGACCGTCGAGCGCTGGCGAGCCTGCGGACGTCCCGTAATTGGACATTTCCAGGTCTACTTCCCCGAGGAAATCGCCCACGCCTCCGGCGCCCTCCCGTTCCGCATGAGAGGAGCTCCGGTCGAGCCGTTCAGGTCGGACTCCCGCTTCGGGTCCTATCTCTGCTCCATACTCAAGACCTCGCTCGAGGTCGCGCTGAGCGGGCAGGTCGAGCTGGACATGTTCGTGACGCACCCCATCTGCGATGCCGCCCGCAACCTGGCCGGGGTGTTCGGTCGCAACTTCGAGTATCCCTGCCAGATCCTGTACCTCCCTCAGAACGCCAACTCAGCACACGCGGCCGAGTACCTCCGGGGGGAGTACGCCCGGCTGCTCGGCCAGGTCGAGGACGTGGTCGGGTGTCGCGTGCTGCCGGACGACCTGCGGCAGTCGATCAGCGTCTACAACGTCAACCGGGCGCTTCTGCGCGACCTGTATCGAATCAAACGCGAGACGCCTTGGAAGATCGCGGCGGACGAGGCCTACGCGCTCATGGCGGTCGGCGGCCTCATGTCGCGGGAAGAGCACAGCGGACTGCTCGAGCGGGCCCTCCGGATGATCCGGAGCCGCGAGACCCGGCGGCTCGATCGGATCCGGGTCGTCTTCGAGGGCGGATTCTGCGAGCAGCCGCCGCTCGACCTGATCCGGGCCATCTCCCGGTCCTGCTACGTCGTGGACGACGATCTCCTCATCGGCATGCGCTGGATTCTCGACGACGTGCCACTCGCGGGAGACCCTCTGGCCAACCTGGCTGAGGCGTACCTGGAGAGGTCCTCGTATTCCCCCGTCCAACACGACCATCGCAAGCCCAAGGAGGAGATGCTGCTCCGGCGCATCGAGGCCTCCGGAGCCCAGGCCGCGATTGTCACAGCCGCCAAGATGTGCGAGCCCGGGCTGGAAGAGCAGGTCACGTACACCCGCGCACTCGACGGCGCCGGGGTGGCGTACTTCGTCAGCGAGTTCGAGGAGAACATGACGAGCTTCGACCACCTCGAGATCCAGCTGGAGACGTTCGTCGAGAACCTGATGTTCGACTAGAGGAGCCAGCACCGTGACTGCCACAGCGGAAGAGGGCCTGGTGGGTCGAGGGAATCGGGAGGGAGCGCGGCTGTTCAAGGAGTGGTTCGCGGAGCTCACCCGAGCGGCGGAGGAGGGACGGGGGGCCGCGTACGTGTTCGTGATGGGCAGTCTGGCCGAGCTGCTGAGGACCTTCGACCTCCCCGTGGTCTTCCCGGAGATCAACTCGCTGCAAACGGCCGTCCGGCACCAGGCCCACGAGTACCTGAACGAGGCGGAGGACTACGGCTACTCGCCGGATATCTGCGGCTACGTCAAGGCTGACGTGGCGACTCAGCTCCGCGGCGGACAGCTTCCGATGGGCCGCATCCCGAAGCCTGCCATCGCCGTCTACACGAACGCCTGCAATACGTACATCAAGTGGGCGGAGATCTGGGAGCGGATGTACGGGTGTCCGACGGTCACCCTGGACGTGCCGGGAAGCCGAGCGGCCGGGCTGCGCCCCGGGCCCGGCGATCCCGACTTCGAGCACGACCGCCGTTACGTGCTCGCCCAGCTTCACGAGCTCATTCCCGTGCTCGAGGACGTGACCGACAGACGCTTCGACGAGGACCGACTGCGAGAGACCCTCGCACACGCCAACACCATGTCCCGCGGATGGAAGCGCGTGCTCGACTTGAATCGATCGCGGCCCGCGCTCTTCAACGCCCTCACGGACGGCACCATTTACCTCGGCGTGTCGAACTGCCTGAGGGGGACGCCCGAGGGCGCACGCTACTTCGACGAACTCGTCGAGGAGATGGAACACAAGTCCGCTTCCGGGATCGGGACGCTGACCGACGAACGCTACCGCCTTCTGTTCGTCGGGGTGCCCTGCTATCCGATCTTCCGCCGGTTCGCGGAGCTGTTCACCGAGTGGGGCGGGGCGTTCGTGGGTTCCACGTACCTCTGGTTCGCGTCCGGTGGGGCGCATTCGGCGCACCAGTACGACCTCGATCGGCCGCTGGAGAGCCTGGCCGAAGGCCTGCTCCTGGGAGTGCGGGACGCGATGGACAGCATGTTCTTCCAGACGGATGCGCTGCTCCAGATGTTCGACCAATACCAAGCCGACGGCATCGTCTATCACCCCATCAAGAGCTGCCGCACGGTCTCGACCGGTCTCGCGGACAGCCGGCGTGACCTCATGTCGCGGGCCGACGTGCCGTCGCTGTTCATCGAATCGGACATGATGGATCGCAGGGTCGTCTCGGAGGCGCAGCTCAAGAATCGTATCGACGCGTTCTTCGAGGGGCTCGCCTCCCGACGGGCCGGATCGGCCATGACCTCGGCGTAGGAGCGACGACAATGGCGTATGCGGCGGGCGTGGACGTGGGCTCCACACAGACCAAAGCGGTGGTGGTCGACGAGGCCGGCTTGATCGTCGCCCGGTGCCTCACCGAGACGGGCGCCAACGTCACGCGCGCCGCCGACGCGGCGTTTACCGAGGCGCTGGCGAGCGGCGGTCTACGGGAGGAAGAGGTCGAGTACGTCATCGGTACAGGGTATGGGCGGTACAACGTGACATTCGGCAACGCGCAGGTGACGGAGATCTCCTGTCATGGGCGGGGCGCCGTGCGGATGTTCCCGGACACCCGCACGGTCGTGGACATGGGAGGGCAGGACACGAAGGCGATTCGCGTCTCCCCGTCGGGTGAGATCATCGACTTCTGCATGAACGACAAGTGCGCGGCCGGGACGGGCCGTTTCCTCGGTGCCGCCTCGAGCGCACTCGACATTCCGCTCGACCGGTTGGGCCCGACCGCGCTCGAAGGCCAGCGGCCGGTCAAGATCAGCACCACCTGCACGGTCTTCGCGGAGTCCGAGATCCTGTCGTGGCTCGGCAAGGGCAAGAAGATCGAAGACATCCTGCTCGGCGTACACCAGTCGATCGCGGCGCGCGCGGCCGGCTTGCTCCGGCGGGTGGGGGTAGAGGAACAAGTCACGTTCACGGGTGGGGTTGCCAAGAACTCCGCCATGATTCGAACGCTGGGCGACCGTCTGGGCGTCCGCCTGAACGTGAGCGACGAGTCGCATTACATGGGGGCGTTCGGCGCGGCGCTCTTCGCGCTCGACCATGTGCTGACGAGCCGGTTGCCGGCTGCGGCCAGAGGAGGACGGTCATGACCTACACCGCCGGCGTCGATATCGGCTCCACCTACACCAAGGCCGTTGTGCTCGACTCGGCTCGAGAGATCGTGGGCCGGGCCATGCGGCCTACCGGATTCCGTTTGGCTGAAGCGGGTGCCGGGGTCCTGGACGAGGCCCTCGCAGAAGGAGCCGTGATGGCGGAAGAGGTCCAATACGTGGTGAGCACAGGCTTCGGACGACATCAGCTGGACCGAGCCGACATCCATGTCACCGATCTCACCGCGGGCGCCCGCGGCGCCACGCTGCTCTTTCCGGATACGCGGACGGTACTCGACGTGGGCGGCCAGACGATGAAGGCCACTCGTCTGGGGGATCGGGCGAAGGTCCAATCGTTCCGCCTCAACGACAAGTGCGCGGCCGGTACGGGGGCGTTTCTAGAGAAGACGGCCCGCTACATGGGATACGGCACCGAGGAGATCGGCCCGTTGGTGGCCACGTCGAAGGAGCCCGTTCCCATCTCCGGCGTGTGCGCCGTGTTTGCGGAGTCCGAGGTCATCAACCAGCTGTCCCAGGGCTCCGCCCCCGCTGACATCATGCATGGCGCCGTCGTCTCGCTGGTGGGACGGTCCGTGCAGCTCATGAAGCGGGTCCGGATGGAGCCCGAGTTCACGCTAATCGGCGGGATCCTCCGGTTCGAGCGCATGGTGGACGTGATCCGGGGCGAGCTCGAGGCAGACGTCAACGTGCCGCCCGGCGACATGGTGCAGTTCACGTCGGCCCTGGGGGCGGCGCTACTCGGGCAGATGAGACTGGAGAAGCTGGCAGGAGCGCGGTCTTCGAGCTCCCGCCCAGCGTGACCGTGAGCGAGCGCGCCTCCCGCATCCTCCCGATGATCGGGGCGGCCTCCTCGGAGGATCGCGACCGAGACGGGTGGGAGCTCCGCTTCGTGGCGGAGGGTCGCCGGGCGGAGGAGATGATCGCGCTCTACCGAGAGTTGGGCTACGAGGTCGCCGTGGATGCCGTGAGCCGGGGCGGCGTGACGGACGCCGGCATCGAATGCCTCGGGTGCCGTTCCACCGCCAAAGACCGATTCCTGGCCATCTACACCCGCAGAGTGGACGACCCATGACGATGCCCGAGACCACGGCCGTGCTTCGCGAGGAGCACCGGCGCATCCTGGAAGTGACCGCGGCACTCGAGCGGCTGATCGACGCCGGCCCCCCTCCCGACTACGACGCGATCGAGCGGTGCGTGCGGTTTTTCCGGCTGTTCGCCGACGCGTGCCACCATGGGAAAGAGGAGGAGCTGCTGTTCCCGGAGCTCGAGTCGCGCGGCATGCCCCGGGAGTCGGGCCCGATCGCGGTCATGCTGCACGAACATCGGCTGGGACGCGAGCTCGTGTCTGCGATGGCGAGGGCGCTCCCCGGCGCGCGCGCGGGGGACGACACGTCGACCAGCCGGATGGTGAAAGCGGCCAGGGGTTGGGCCGACCTCATCCGCGGCCACATCCTGAAAGAGGACCACATGCTTTTCCGGATGGCGGACGAGCTGGTTGACGGCCCGGCCTGCCGGCGTCTCTGCGCGGCCTACGACACCGTGTGCGCCAGCACCTTCGATGGGTGCACCAAGGCCCAGCTCGAAGCCTTGGCCGACGAGATCATTGGGGGGGCGCCCGCCGGGTGACCATGCGCTTTCACACCATCATCGAGCCGTTTCGCATCCACAGCGTGGAGGCCATCAGCTTCCCGGACGAGCGTCAGCGCGAGGCTGCTTTGGTGCAGGCAGGGTACAACCTCTTCGGACTCAGGTCGGAGGACGTGATCATCGATCTGCTCACGGACTCCGGCACGGGGGCGATGTCGTCGCGCCAGTGGGCGGGCATGATGCTCGGCGACGAGAGCTACGCGGGCAGCCGCTCGTTCGACCGGTTCAAGACGGCGGTGCAGGATCTGACGGGCTTTCCCGAGGTCATCCCGACCCACCAGGGCCGCGCCGCGGAGAAGATCCTTTTCTCCGAGACCCTGAGCGCCGGCTCGATCGTGCCCAATAACACGCACTTCGATACCACCCGGGCGAACGTCGAGTACCAGGGCGCGGAGGCGCTCGACCTGGTCGTTCCCGAGGGCCGGGACCCGGGCTCGCTCCATCCGTTCAAGGGCAACCTCGACGTCGAGCGCCTGGAGCGTACCATTACGGACAACGGACCCGCCCGGATCCCGCTCGTGATGGTGACGGTGACCAACAACTCGGGAGGCGGCCAACCGGTCTCGCTCGCCAACCTTCGAGCTGTGCGATCGGTATGCGACCGGTACGGGCTACCCCTATACCTGGACGCCTGTCGGTTCGCCGAGAACGCGTACTTCATCAAGCTGCGCGAGGAGGGCCAGGCTAGCCGCACGCCTAAAGAGATCGCCCGCGAGATGTTCTCGCTGGCTGACGGCTGCACGTTCTCGGCGAAGAAGGACGGGCTGGCCAACATCGGGGGATTCCTGGCCATGCGGGACACGGAGCTGGCCCGCCGCTGCCGCAACCTGCTCATCCTCACGGAGGGGTTTCCCACGTATGGGGGGCTGGCCGGTTACGACCTCGAAGCCATCGCGGTCGGGCTCGAGGAGGTGGTGGACGAGGAGTACCTGCGCTACCGGATTCGCTCGACCGCCTACCTGGCGGAGAAGGTCGCTGGGGCCGGTGTCCCAATCGTGCAGCCTCCCGGCGGACACGCCGTGTACCTCGACGCCAAGCGCCTCCTTCCGCACGTTCCTCCGTCGCAGTACCCGGCCCAGGCGCTGGCCGTGGAGCTCTACCGTCAGGGGGGCGTCCGCGGCGTGGAGATCGGGAGCGTGATGTTCGGAAGGGCCGGCCCGGACGGTACTGAGATCCCAGGGCCGATGGAGCTCGTCCGCCTCGCCATCCCCCGCCGCACGTATACGCAGAGCCACATCGACTTCGTGAGTGAGATCGTCATCGCGACCGCCGAGCGCGCCACCGAGATTCGGGGACTGCGGATGATCGAGCAGGCGCCATGGCTTCGCCACTTCACGGCCAGGTTCGAGCCGGTCTGAGACGGCGATCCCCACGGGTCCGGCTGCACGAAGGGGCACCTCGACATGCCGGTAAGCGACCGCTCGCGCGTCGGTTGGGGGCTCGCTCACTCCGCCTTGAGCGTCTCCAGAGGATCCGTTCGAGCCGCCCTCCGGGCCGGCAGCCAACTGGCGAGCAGCGCGGTGAGGAGCAGGAGCGCGGCGGCGCCCGACAGTGCCAGCGGGTCCGATCGCTCGACGCCCCAGAGACGGCTCTCGAGGAAACGGGCCGTCGCCCAGGAGCCGCCGAGCCCCAGAGCGACTCCGAGCACCGCGACCGCCACGCCCCCCTGGAGCACGCGCCGCTCGATCGTGCGCTTGGAGGCTCCGAGGGCGAGGCGGATGGCCAGCTCCCGGCGCCGCTGTCCCGCCACGTAGAGGAGCGTCCCGTAGAGCCCACCCGCAGCGAGCAACAGCGCAACGATCCCGAAGGAACCGAAGAGCGCCGAGTCGAAGCGGCGGGACGCGGTGCCGAGCCGGAGCCACTCGTCCATCGATCGGACAACGGGGACCGGGAGATTGGGCGATGCCGCCCACACGGCCTCCCGGAGCCGGCGACCGACCCCGGCGCTCGCCCCCGGGGTCACCTTCACCGCTATGTGCGCGAGTGGAATCGTGAAGGGAAGGGACTCGATCGGGAGGTAGAGCGCGTCGTCCGGATCGGCGTCGAGCCCGTAGTGACGGGTGTTGCCCGATACGCCGACGACGATCATGTCCGCAGAGTTCATCGACAGCCTCTGCCCGATCGCCGCACGCGCGTCGCCGAACATCTCCATGGCCATGCCCTCGCTGATCACGGCCGGGGCGGGTTGTGACCCGGCGTCGGCGGGTGGCCACACCGCACCGTACAGAACGGGGATCGAGAACGTCTGGAAGAATCCCTCGCTCACGGGATGGAGCCAGGGTCCGAATTCGGCCGACTCGTCCTCGGTGCGGACCGTGCTGCGCCAGCAGCACCGCCGCCCGCCGGTCATCTCGAGGGGGACCGTGAGCCCGTAGCCTGCGGACTGCACGCCTGGCACCGTCATGAGGGCCGAGCGGATTTCCTCCATGGCCAACCGGTATTCCTCGGGCGTGGCCACCTCCCGGGGCGTGAGCGGGATCGTCCAGACGTGCGCGAGCTCGAATCCGGGATCCTGGGTCTGAACCGTGATGAAGCTCCGGAGCAGGAGCCCGGCGCTCGCGACCAGCACCAGCGAGAGGGCCACCTCCGCGACCACGAGCCCGCTCCGCATCGCGGAGACGCCACGGCCGAGGGTCGACGTGCGCGTGGTTCCCCGCAGCTCCCGGCCTACGTCCCGCCGCACGGCCTTGAGCGCGGGGAGGAGGCCGAACACGAAGGCCGTGGCGAGCGACGTGAGCAGAGCAAAGCCCAGGACGCGGGGATCGAGCCCGACGGCCGCCTCCCGCGGAAGCGCCGTTGGATTGAGGGCCAGGAATGCCCGCAGTCCCGCCATCGCGATCAGGAGCCCCACCAGCCCGCCCGCCAACCCGACCAGCGCGCTCTCCACCATCAATTGACGGACGAGCGTGCCCGTATCGGCGCCGAGTGCCCGTCGGATGGCCATCTCGCGGTGCCGGCCGAGACCCCGAGCCAGGAACAGATGGGCCACGTTGGCGCAGGCCACGAGCAGCAATAGGGCCACGGCCCCCATCAACAGCCCGAGGCCGGCGCGGACTCCTTCCACGGTCGCGTCCTCGAGCCTCCGGACGGGCAGGTAGCGTGGGCCGCTTTCGTCCAGGGTTCTGTAGTTGTCGTGCACGAGGGCCATACGGTCCATGAGCCCGTCCATCTCGGCCTGGACGCTCGGAACCACGCTACCGGATCGGAGCCGGCCGACGACCTGGAGCTGCCAGCGCTCGTGGCTGCTGAAGCCGGGATCCGACCAATCGATGGGACGCCAGAGATCCACGTCCCGTCCCACGATGGCCTCCGGGGACTGAAACGACTGATCGAGAATCCCGATCACCGTGGCCGGCTGACCATCGACCGTGACAGTCCGCCCCACGAGGTCCGGATCGCCGCCCCAGACCCGCCGCCAGGTCCCCCCGGACACCACGATGGCGCTCGCCGCCGCGAAATCGTCCTCTCCCAGAAGCCGTCCCCGGACCGCGTCCGCTCCCAGAACCGTGAAGAAGTCGCGGGACACGCGCGCTTCGAGCAGTCGCTGGGGGCTCCCTTCGCCCGTCAGGTTGACGTCCTGGTCGTAGCCCGCGCCCCAGAGCTCGACGCCCGAAAGCTGCTGCATCTCGCGGAACAGCGGTCCGGAGTGGGACCCCTCTTCGACGGTGATCAGACGCTCCGAGTCCGGATAGGGGAGCGGTCGGAGGAGGATGTGATCCACCAGCGTGAAGATGGTGGTCACGGCGCCCACACCGAGGCCGACGAGGAGTACGGCGCTCCACGTGAAGGACGGGGTCTTCACGAGTGTGCGGATGGCGTAGCGAACGTGTCTGGGCCACTCCATCATGCTCAGACTCCTGTGTGTGCGACGGGACCGCCGCCTGTCCGGTTCCGTCCAGTACGACCACCAGTCGGCCGCCAGGGCCAGGGGCAGCCGAGCGAAGCTCCGAGCGGCGACCCGGAGGCGCCGCCGCACGCCCGGGGCTTCCTGCCAGAGCTGCCGAAACACTTCGGCGACCTCGTCTCCGTAGGACTCCCGGAAATCCGGAGGGAAGAGCCGGCACAGTACCCGGTACAGCCGGGGGATCATCACCCCTCGGTCCCCTGAGCCAACCGTGGGCGAGCGTGGGCGAGCAGCCGCTCGAGTCGGCCGATCTCGGCGTTGAGGACCGCGCGGCCGGCCCCGGTGAGCGCGAAGGTCCGGCGACGCGAGTCCCCCGCCGAGGCGACCTCTTCCAGCCAGCCGTCCCGGCGCATACGGCGGAGGGCCCGGTAGAGGTTGGCAGGATCGAGGAGCACGCCCGACTCGGAGCGTGCTTCCACGGCCTTGATGATCCCGTACCCATGCAGGGGCGCGTCGGATAGCACCGAGAGAATCAGCAGGTCGCGCGGCGCCAGCGGCAACAACGTATCCGTATCCATGGCCTTATATATGTCGAATGACTAATAGTCAGTCAACAGATAGTCCCTTGGCGTCCGCGCGCGATTCGGTGACCGAGAGCTTCTCACCCTTGAGCGCGCTCCGGATGCGGCTGCGCATACCGCGCTTCCGGACCAGCACCAGGTCCACGGCGGCGTCTCCGGGGAGTCGCCACACCTGAAGGAAATGGACGTCTCCCGGATCGGTCGGGAAGGGAACCCCGAACGGCTGGTCCTCCCACTCGAACTCGATCTGCTGCGGACGGGTGCTCTCGTCCCACGTCAGCTCGAGGAAGTACTGCCCCTCGACCTCGAAGGCGCCCTCACCGAGGTCTAAGCCCCGCTGGTAGTAAAAGGGATCGAAGGCCTCCCCTTGGCCGCGCTTGAAGTCCTCGTCCACCGCATAGTCGATCTCGCCCAGGTCGTCCTGTCCTGCCAGCGACTCGAGATGGTGCTGAATCTCGTGGACGATCGTCTCCCAGATCTGCTCCTCCCAGTCGAACTCCGGTTCCTGCGCCGCGAGCCGGCGGAACGAACCATGGTACAGCACCACGAGCGATTGGACGGTCTCGGGACCGTCGAACCCTGAGGGGAAGGCCTCGGTGACGCACTCGCCCATGGTGTACACGTCCGGGAGCGAGGGATGGCGGTGCACCTCTGGAAGGACCCGCAGCGCCACGATCCCCGCCCGGTATTCGTCGGGGACCTCAGAAAAGACCTCGTGGGCCACGCGCTCGAAGGTGGCGTAGTTCACCGGGCTCCCTCGCTGGCGTCCGGGAGTGGGGCGTCAGGGCGTCGGGCCGCCGGGAGCCGACCTGCCGGCGCGCCCACCAGCCCGACCAGGGAGTCCCGCATGACCTGCACGCGGGCCCGAGCAGCCGGAGTGCCGCTCAGGTCGCGTTCCTCCCATGGGTCGGAGCCCAGGTCGAAGAGCTGGGCCTCTCCCCGGACGTTCGCGATGTAGTGGAAGGCCCCGTCGACGAGCGAATAGAGCGGCCCCA
>JAHEKN010000089.1 GCA_024638305.1 Gemmatimonadota bacterium
ACTCCGCGCCCTGCGGCGTACTCGAGTACGCCTCGGTCGCGTCGCCTTGCCCGCCTGGTCCTGCAACCCGAATAGGGATGCTCACTTGGATTGGGCCGGCCGCGGCGCCCGCACCCTGGCGCAGGAGGGCGTTGGGCTGCGGACACCGCGCCCTGCGAGCCCAGTCGGCCGTCGAGGCGTTTCCCACTCCTGGAAGCTCGGCCGTCCTCCGTCGTATGTGACGGTCATGAGACTCGGGCTCTTCGTTACTGGGGCGCTGCTATGCACCCACGCGCTCGCGCTCCCGCTGCACGCGCAGGCGCCAGGTCCCTGGACGCTCCGCCTCGGTGCCACCGGCACCGGCACGTTCGACGAGGGGAGAATCTCCTTCCACGAGTCGACCGGGTTCGGGCCCCAGATCTTCGAGTTCTCCAACTCCTGGGGCGTTGCGCTCAACGTCGACCGGGCGCTCTCCCGGCGTCTCCGGCTCGGCGCGCATGCGGCATACGCGGCGACCGACTTCGAGCTGCGTGTCACGCCCCCGGGGGCGGACTCCACACCGATAGTGGCCGGACGAGCCTGGTCCCACTGTTGGTCGAGCTGAAGCTGGCGCTGCTCCCGGACCGTCGGGTGAACCCCCATGTCGGTGTGGCCGGCGGCCTCACCATGGCTCGATCGGTCCGGCTGACGGCGATCCCGTCGGCCGACCCGGATGACTTCGAGTTCGAGACCCGGAGGATCATCGGCTACGTGTTGGGCCTGGACGTAGTTCTGGATCGGGACGCCCGGTGGTTGGCCTTCTTCCAGATCAAGAGCCTGGGCATCACCTATGCCCTGAAGCGCAACGCGATCGTCCCGGGTCAGGTGCTCTTGGATCAGCCGGTCAAGGACGCCCTCAACCACCTCGTCTTGGGGATCGGCGTTCGACCCTAACCGTGGCCCTCGTCGGCGCTCGACGGTGCTGCCAGCCGGGCGAGCTCGTCCATGACATGGTTGAGCTTCCGCGCTTCCCGGTCGGATATCTTGTTCACCACGGTCCGGAAAATCGGGAACATCAGCGCGATCAACCCGAACGCGACGACCATGCCCAGCTCATTTCCGGTATTGGCGAACTCGCCAATCCCGATCATCGCGGCGATCATGCCGACCATCCCGGGCCCCAGGTAGGTGAGTGCCACCGCGTTCTTGAGGTTGGCCGAGCCCTGGATGATGGTGCTGTCCTCGCGAGAGGCCACGGTCACGTAGCGATTTCCCGACTCACTGGTCGCGCTCCACTCGATAGCGCCCCCGATCTCATCGGCCTGGCCCCGGATCCCCATGATGCCGCGGACTACCGACAGGACCTCGTGAGCCCGCTCCGGATCGATGGTGCCCGGAACCTCGCGCTCCACATCGAGCATGATGGGTCCGCCAAACAGTCCGCGGGACCGTGGACGGCCACCCCGGACCACGGCCCGAGCCGCGTTCTCGAGCCGAGCGGCGTCGATCCCGACCTCCGCACCGATCACCTTGAGCTCCGCGAGCGACAGTCCTTCGCCCTTTGTGACGGCGCGAGAGGAGCCCGCGGTCTCCGGCGCCTCTTCGACCGCTCGCTTCAAGATTTCCCGGACCTCCTGGTCCGTGAATCTGCGTTCGTCCAGTGGCGAATCCGGCACGGAAGATCGCCTCGGTGGAGGCGTCAGCCGATCGACCAGAGCAGGTAACCGGCCGTCAGGCTGAGCGCCGTCGCCACTCCGTAGGTGAGGATCGCGATCAGCTCGTTCAGATGAGAGAGCTGGAGGCCGTCGTAGAGCGTGTAGCGAAACCGGTGCGCCCAGTGGAAGAAGCTCAGGAAGACCAGGCCGAAAAGGCCGAGGCGGACCAGCGGATTCCGCACGAGGACCTGCAGGTCGGCGAAGGCGACCAGCTCGATCCAACCCATCGGGGCTGCCACGAGCAGGACGCCGAGCAGCACCGGGAGGAACAGCGCGGCCATCATCCCGCCACCGCCGAACAGGGCCCAGAGGATGGGCTCCCGGGAGCGACGCGCTCTCATGGTCCGACCAGCGCCCACGCGACGGCGATCGTACAGGCCACCCAGGCGAAATAATGCCCCAGCAGGATGGCCCGAGCCGGTACCCGCCGGCCCCCGACCTTCACCACGAGCGCCATGGGCGCAAGGTTGAGCCAGGTGACGGTGTGGAAGAGCGTACCCAGCAAGACCGCCACGTGGAATGCAACCACCATCGGCTGCGAGAGCCACCCGACCAGCGCGAGATACGAGGCCTCGCCACGATCGACCGCCGCGACGAAAACCAAGAGGAGGATGGCCACATAGGCCACGAGTAGGCAGGTGAGCTCTCGCGAGATGAACTTGACGTAGGCCGCCTGCCGAAGCCACCAGAAGATCGGAACCCGTCTCCGGAACCACTTGGGGTGGTAGGGGCGATAATCCGGGTTCACTCCTTCCTCCACGGCATCAGCACGGATTTGAAGAAGTCCACGGTGGCGGAGACCTTGTAGCGCTGGATGGCACCCGCCGGGTCCACGTCCTTGGGGCAGACTTCGGAGCATTCCCCGACGAGGGTGCATCCCCAGATGCCGGCGTGTTGGGAGAGCACGTCCATGCGCTCCTGCGCGCCCTCGTCCCGCGAGTCGAGATTGTATCGTTGGGCCAGCGCGATGGCCGCGGGACCGATGAAGTCCGGCTCGATCCGATAGATCGGGCACGCCGAGTAGCAGAGCATGCAGTTGATGCACATGGAGTACTGCTTGTACTCCGCGAGCTCCTCGGGCGTTTGCAGGTATTCTCCCTCCTCGACCGGCTTTTCCTCTTCGCGCACGATGTACGGCTTCACGGCTGCGAGCTTGCCCATGAAGTCCGTGATGTCTCCGACCAGGTCCCGGATCACCGGGAAGCCCCGGAGAGGCTCCACCCGGATGGGGCCCGGGAGCAAGCTTTCCATGTAGGTGGCGCAGGTGAGCACCGGACGCCCGTTGACCAGCATCCCGCAACTCCCGCAGACCCCCATCCGACAGGCCCAACGGTAGGAGAGCGAGCCATCGAGCTGGTCCTTGATGTGGTTGAGCCCGTCGAGGATCATCCACTCCGGTTGCACGGGGACTTCGAAGCTCTCGTAGGTGGGCTCCGTCTCCTCCTCGGGACGGTAGCGCAGCACTTCCATCGTCACGGTGTCGGACACTAGCGCCTACCTCCCATAGACTCGCTCTCCCGGGGGCCATGTGGTGATGGTCACAGGGTCGAATTCGATCCTGGGGCGGCCGTCCTCCCCCTGGCGGGCCATCGTGTGTGCCAGAAACCCTTCGTCGTCACGCTCAGGGAAGTCGGTGCGTTGATGCGCCCCGCGGGATTCTCGCCTCGCGGCGGCCGACGCCAGGATCACCTCGGCCAGATCCAGCAGATTGGAGAGCTCGAGCGCAGAGACGAGCTCGGTGTTGAACGTCCGGCTCGAGTCCTGGAGCGCGACCCGGCGGAAGCGCTGCCTGAGCGCGGCGACCTTCGTCGCAGCGACTTGGATGCTCTCCTCGTCGCGGTAGATGCCGGCGCCCGCCTCCATGGCCTGCTGCATCTCGGACCTGATATCGGCCACGCGCTCGGTTCCGTCCGTGCGACCGAGGAAATCGCGGTGAAGCCGCCGCTCCTCGTCCGCGGCCTGCGCAACCAGGGCGCTGCTCGGGTCCGGCTGCGCTCCCGCGAACCTGGCCGCCGCACGCCCGGCGCGGGCGCCGAAGACCAGCAGCTCGGTGAGTGAGTTGGATCCGAGCCGGTTGGCGCCGTTGATGCTCACGCAGGCCACTTCACCGGCCGCAAAGAGCCCGGCCACGGGTGTCGCGCCATCGAGGTCCGTTGCCACGCCGCCCATCATGTAGTGGACGACCGGGCGCACGGGGATCATCTCCTTGACCGGATCGAGCTTCTGATACTTGAGGCAAAGCTCCCGCACGAACGGGATCTTCTTGTCGATCACGGCTTCGCCCAGATGTCTGACATCGAGGTGAACGACGTCTCCGTAGGGCGTGGGAATGGCCCGCCCGGCCTTGCTCTCTGCCACGAACGCCTGTGAGAGCCGGTCGCGGGGGCCGAGCTCCATGGAGCGCTTCACCGGGGTCGGTGACGGCGTGCCCAGATCGTAGTCCTGGAGGTAGCGGTATCCGTCCTTGTTTAGGAGCCAGCCGCCCTCGGCGCGCGCCGCCTCGGTGATGAGAATCCCGGTGAAGGGGAGGCCGGTCGGGTGGTACTGGACGAACTCCATGTCCTTGAGCGGAGCGCCGGACTGGTAGGCCATCGCCATACCGTCGCCCGTCTTGATGTTGGCGTTGGTCGTGAACGGGAAGACCTTGCCGCCGCCACCGCTGCACAGAATCACGGCCTTCGCGAGCAGAGCCTGCACCTTGCCGGTCGCAACCTCCAGCGCGACGACGCCCTGGCACCGGCCGTCATCCACCAGGAGTCGCGTCACGAAGAACTCGTCGTAACGCTTGATCGGTGGGTAGCGCAGCGTCGTCTGAAAAAGCGCGTGCAGCATGTGGAATCCGGTCTTGTCCGCCGCATACCACGTGCGCTCGATCTTCATGCCGCCGAAGGGCCGAGTCGCGATCCGGCCGTCGGGTTGGCGGCTCCAAGGACAGCCCCAGTGCTCGAGCTGGACCATCTCCCGTGTGGCCTCGCGCACGAACGCCTCGACGGCATCCTGGTCGCAGAGCCAGTCCCCGCCGCTGATGGTGTCGTAGGCGTGGGCTTCGAGGCTGTCCTCGTCACGGACCACGGCCGCGGCGCCGCCCTCGGCTGAGACCGTGTGGCTCCGCATCGGATACACTTTCGAGACGACCGCGACACTGAGCCCCGGATTCGTCTCGGCCACGGCAATGGCCGCCCGGAGACCGGCTCCGCCGCCCCCGACCAGCAGGACGTCGTGCACCCTGGTGTCCATGCACCTCCGGTCGTCCGGGTCGCCGCCAGGCCGCTGCACGCGGTCCCGGCCGACGCCGGAGCCGTTCCGGCGCCAAATCAGCGGACAGGCTATCACCTAGCATCCGACATATCAACCGAGCGTTCGGGACGGCATGCTTGCGAGCGCACCCGCGATTCTGGGCCCAGGGATCGGCCCTGGCGTGCGCCCTGGCGCGCGCCCCGCCCTTGATGGCCGGCCCGTCCTTGATTATGTCGTTTCCCACGCCGCAGATTGCAGAGGACACCCTTCAGACGAGGTCGATCATGCGCGCACTCGCGTTCACCGCGTTCGCCGCGATGGTCTTCACGGCTTCGGCGTGCGCTTCAGGTGGCTCCTCGGACTCCTCCAGCACTTCCCGGGACCGGGACCTGATCACCCAGCAGGAGCTGGAAGAGGTGGGGCGGGGCTTCATGTACGATGCCATCCAACGCCTGCGCCCACGCTGGCTCGACAACCGCAGAAGTGGCATCGGTGGGGCCCAGGAGGGGCCACGCATCTACCTCGACGGGCAGTACTGGGGCGATGTCGATCAGTTGCGCACATTCGACATCACGGGCGTCATCGAGGTGCGCTACCTGAACGCGAACGACGCGACGACGCGGTTCGGCACCGGTCACCTGGCAGGGGCCATCCTGATCGTCACGCGACGAGAGTAACGCCCCCGTCGCCTGCGGGGCTGCCGTCACGGCCGGGCGCAGCCGCTTCGGTGCGGTGCTACCCGCCGCTTCGCGCCAGCCGCTCGTAGACCGCGATGGCCTCGTCGACCGCGGCGCGGAACCGTGCTCGCTCTTCCGTGGTCCGCCAGGGCCCGCTCTCGACGCGCGCCCAAAGGGCACGGACCGACTCGGCCAGGAAGCTCGCGTCTTCCTCGGACACGGGTCGCTGCCCTCCGGCCGTCACATAGACGGGGCTCGTGTGCGCGAACGCGTAGCTGTCCGTGACGAACCGTGACGACGGCCCCCGGGCCCGCGCCGCGATCCATCCCCCCTCGGGGAGTCGGAGCTCGGCCTCCAGGACCAACCCCTCGTCCACCGTCCGCGCGGGGTCGGCCGCCTCCACCACCTCCGCCACCACTCCGTTGACGATGATCTCGAGGACCTCGACCGGGGCGATCGATCGAAGCTCCGCGCGCACGGCGAGCACCCCGTCGCTCCCTGGAGGCAGCGCGATCTCGTCGCCCGGCCCCCGTCCCTCCAGGTCGAGGAAGAGCAGGGGACCGGTGGACATGAACGTCCGCTGGGCCCGAATCCCATCGAGCCATCGTGCGAGCGTCAGCGGGCCCTCGATCCTCACGAACGTTCGATCCGCTCCGGGCGGAGGGTCCCTCCACACGTCCGAGAAGTTGTCTGTCCCCCCCGTCGCGGCGAGCTCGAAGCCGGCGTTCAGTAGCCGGTAGTAGAACTCGGCAGATCCGAGCTCGTCGGAGACCAGCGCGCCGATGTCGTAGAAGTCGCCCCGCCCGAGCGCGACGTCGAGCGCGATCAACGATCCGCTGGCGTCGTCGGGGTCTTGCACGGGCGCATTGAACGGGTGGAGGAAGCCCCCGATTCCACCTTGCTGCCGGGCTCCGTCGAGATAGGCCAGGTCCAACACCGGCTGTGCGTAGGCCGTCCCGCGCGATCCGCCGGTGAAGGGAAGGATGTATTCCTGGATCCCCAGCATCGCCACGTGCCCGAGGGAGCCTCGGAACTCCTCGCCATACTGTAGGATGTGATCCGGCGTAGAGAGGGGGTGAGGCACCCCCGTCAGGTCGTCCCACCGTCCCATCAGACGCGTTCCGTCCATGTGGATGAGCGCGTTCGAGACGTGCAGGTCCTCCGCCTCGAGCTGAAGGAAGAACTCCTCGTGGGAGAGCCCGAACCGACCCTGGTGCAGGTCGTGGACGTGCGTGTCGCCCGAGTACCAGCCGCGTGCCGGCAGGTCGATCATCCGCTCGAGTTGGAGATCGACCGCGACGCTTTCCCCCTCGGTCACCTCCACCGTGCCGGTCGCGGGCCAGAACTCGGGACCCCGCCAGGCCTCCACCCGAGTCGCCCCGGCTGGAACCTCGACCACGAACTCCCCATCGGTGTGGAAGTAATGCGTTTCCGTCGCCGCGATCACCCGGTGGTAGGCGCCGTCAGGCGTGTACGCGCGGCCGTCGCTCGCCTCCACCGTGACACGAGCGCGGACGGGCTGGCCGTCCGTACCGACAACCCGTACGCGGATCGTCCCGCCGGCCTGGCGTGGTCGTCGCTCCCGCACCGCAACCTCGGTCCATGAGCGGTACGGACCGCCACCGAGGGCCGCCGTGAACAGGGTGGTCGTTCCCGTTCGATTCGATACGAACGCCATCCGTGTGCCGTCCGGACTCGCCGAGGGCGAATACTCGTGCATGGTGTCCGCCGTGAGGACGATCGGATTGCCCCCTTGCACGGGCACGATGGCAACGTCGTTGGAGCCCATCTCGTCGGACACGTAGAGGAGCGTGCGTCCGTCCGGCGTCCAGGCGGGGGCGGTCCGGTACTCGGACTCCTCGTAGTGCACCAGTCGCGGCGTTCCGCCGGCGGTCGGCACCGTCCAGATTCCGCCGGTCCCGAGACGTCCGTCCACCCGTGCGACGAAAGCGAGCTCGGATCCGTCCGGAGAGACCGAGGGCTGAATGCCAGTCACGACAGGGCGCACGATCGTGTCGGACAGCGCCCGCACGTAGATCCGAAACCCGCGCTCTCGGGCGCTCACGAAGTAGAGCCCGTCGCCCTCGGGCGTCCACTCGGGCTGAACGTCCACCTCAGGGTGGGTCGTCAGGCGCGTCACCTCGCCGCCCTCAGCGTCGACGACGCCGATGTCGAGGTTTCCGGCGACGTCCATCGAGAGAGCGAGCCGGGAGCCGTCGGGGCTCCAGGTGGGCTCGAAGTGGTAGCCTGGTCCTCGGGTCAACGCGACAGCCTCGCCCCCCGCTGCCGGGACTTTCCAGATGTCGCCACGCATCGAGAAGGCGATCCAACGCCCGTCCGGACTCCATTCCGGGTCGAGCGGGCCGGTGCTGACCGCGGGAAGCATGTGACGCTCCACACGATCGGAGTGACCGTAGCGGTTGGGGCCACCCTCCACGACGGCCACGAGCGCGACCAGCCCGGCGCCCACGACCCCGGCGACCAGGAGCGGCCGGTGAACGCGCTTCCTCTCCATTTCCACGCTCCCGGTGCGGATCGTGCTCGGCTACGACGTGCTTGCGCTTGGTTGAACAATAGGACGCCCACGACCGAGGGCGCATATTACGATGCGCTCGCCGATCCGCCGAGGAAGTGCCGGCGCTGTCCGGCCGAGGGGGGTACCGTTGATTCCGTCGTCACGCGTCGCCCTGCTGCCAGTCCGTCTCCAAGTCCGGCCCCGGACCGTGCTCTACGTGCTGCTCGGGTGGGCCGGCGGTCTGGTTGCGATCAGCTTCGGCAACTACCTGCTTCAGACGCTTCGGCCCGAGGGGTTCCACCTTCCGGCGCGGCTGTTCACGATCAACCGCGAGGCCAACTTTCCCACGTGGTTCCAGGTCATGAACCTGGGGCTCGCGGCCGCGCTCTCGCTGGCCGTCGCTCAGTCCACGGCTACCCCCTGGCGGCGCTACTGGTACGGGCTGGCGGTGGTCATGCTCTACATATCGGCGGACGAGCTGAGCCAGCTCCACGAAACCCTGGCGGTGCCTGTGCGGAGCGTCCTCGATACGTCCGGATTCTTCTACTTCGCCTGGATCATCCCCGGCCTGTTCTTCGTGGCGGGGTTCGCGCTGGTGTATCTCCGGTTTCTCGTGAATCAGCCGCGGTGGCTCGGTGTCTGGCTGGCGCTCTCCGGAGGCGTGTTCGTTCTGGGCGCGATCGGGATGGAGGGCGTGACCGGCATCTACGCGGACAACCGCGCGGTCGTGGACATCGAAGCCGCCCTCCCGAGGCGGGCCATGCTCTTCATGGTCTTCACGCACATCGAAGAGCTGCTCGAGATGGTGGGGATCGCCCTCTTCAACTACACGCTGCTGCGGGTCGCCACCGCGCCGTCCGCCGAGGTGGCGCGGGCCGCCTGAGTCCTCCGCACGACGAGGCCTGTCCTACCGGCGCCAGGTGAGGCCCAGGTCCAGGCTCGGGTGCAACGCAACCGGCTGGCTGTAGTCGAAGAACACCACGTTGCCGGTCTGCTCGATGACGTCGGTAGCCTCCTGGAACTCCCAGGACTGGGCGTCCCCGTAGTAGAGCGCGCGCAACCGCACTCCAGTGAACGCGGCCCAGTGGTCGTTCAGGATCAGGTTCCAGTCGAGACCCGCGACCACACCGAGCGACCACCAGGCGCGGTCCGTCCACTCGATGTCGACGTCGTCGAGGCTTCTGGGATCCGCCCACTCGTTCTGATGGCCTTCGGAGAGCCGGAGGCGTTGCCAGGCCAGAGTGGGCCCCACCTCGAACCGGAGGTCCCAACGCTCGGCTCCACGGACGCGCAGCCGGATCCCCATGTCCGCTCCGAAGGAGGCGAGGCCTCGCTCCTGTACTGAAACGCGTCCGAACTGCCGAATGGATGAATACGTGCCAGTCGACGAGCCCGACGTTCCGTAGAGTGACAGCCGCATCTCGCGGAGCCCCGCGAACCGGTATCCCATGGCCACGCGCGCTCCCGGCCGCCACGAGCTCTGTTCCCGGTAGAGCGACGTGGCGCTGCCCCCGGTGAACGACAGTAGGACCACCCCGTCGTGCAGGTTGCTGGGATTCGAGCCCACGAGCGAGAACGAAATGTTGAAAGTGGAGCGGTCGTAGGCGTAGCGCACCGCCGGGTTGCCCAGGACCCGGCCGCCCCGCATGGTCTCGACCACCAGGACCCCCTCCGCGCCTTGCGAACCGTAGAGGGTGGTGGCCGCCAGGGGACCCAGGATCTCGAAACGCTCGATGTCTTCCGGTCTCAGGTCGACCAGGATCTCCGTGGGAATGACCGACCTCACGCCGTCGACGTATACGGCCATCGGCCGACAGAACTCGTTGCCGTCGGCGTCCCTGCGGTTGCGACTGATGCGGTTGTGCTCGAGGCAGACCCACGCCCCACGCGGGATCGCCGTCACACCCGGGGTGTTCGTGGCCATGATGAGGTCGGCCATGGTGTTCACCCGCGGGAGCACCTCCTCGATCTGAGCTCGGCTCATCCCGTCGAAGCGTCGGCCCAGGGTCCGCTCCCTGTCGTCGGAGCGACTGCGGGCTATCACGGTGATGGGTTCGAGAGGGATCGCCTCGACCCCGAGCGAAAACCGCACCTCGATGCGCTCGTCGGCATCCACGGAGACCGTGTCCGTGTGGATCTGGTAGCCCGGGTGGCGGACCTCGATGGCGTAGGCGCCCGGCGTCAGTCCCGGAAACTCGAAGACCCCGAACTCGTCGGTCGTGGCCGCCCGTGGGGTGCCGACCAGGACGACGTCGGCTCCTGCCACGACCGTGACCGCGGCGGCGTCGACCACCCGCCCCGTGATGATGCTTCGCCCATCCTGCCCCGCGAGCGCCGCCGGCAGGCAGATGAGGCCGGCAAGCACGACCGAAACTCGTGTCACCATTGGAATCCTCTCCGCGACTTCGATGCCGAGTGATTCGTGGCCCGGGGGTCGGATCGGGCCCGCTAGGAGCCGGGGTCCTGGTCCGGTGCCAGCGCAATCAAGTAACCCTACGCACCATCTCCTAGTTTCCTACCGCGTCGCCCGAGGCGTCCCTTGCGGACACCGCCGGGCAGCCCAAACGTATGTACGTCGGATCGCGCGGGAGTAGACCGTTCTCCCTCTGCCCCGACACACTACCGCAGTTCCAACCGCCCTGTACGAGGCGTCCCATATGAGAAATCGAGCCGTCGTGACCCTCGCCGCCCTCCTTGTCGTGCTTGCCGGATGCTCCACCACGGGGGCCAGCTCCTCCCGGTCAGGCGGTTCTCGAAATCTCATCCTGGCCGAAGAGCTGATGGAGATCGAGCGTAGCAATGCGTACGAAGCCGTCCGCCGGCTGCGGCCCCGCTGGCTCCAGTCACGAGGAGCCGGCAGCATCGGCACGCTGGAGCGTGACACTCCGCGGATCTATGTCGACGGCCAGCTTTACGGGGAGGCGGAGTCGCTCCGCACGCTCGACACTCGCGAGATTCAGGAGCTCCGCTACATGAGCGCGAGCGATGCGACCACGCGCTACGGGACCAACCACACGGCGGGCGCCATCCTGGTGGTTACGCGAAGGCGCTAGCTCTTCGTGCGGAGCCCATCCAGCCGCCCGCGGACGGCGACCGACTCCGGGTGGGGATCGCCCCCGTCCTGACGGGCTCCGCTCTCCAGATTGCGGTTCGGTAGGTCGGTGAGCCCGGCGGTGGTCAGCTCTTGCACCTGTGCCAGGACGCGCTCGACGGCCTGGTCGAACTCGGCCACGACCCACTCGGGCGGCCGTCGCGGGCGCAGGAACCCACGTACGGGCGTGCCCCGCGAGGGCAGCGCGGCGAGCCCCCGCAGCACCGATCCGGAGAAGGGCCGGCGCCGAGCGCGCCACTCCCCGCCGCCCCGGGCAAGGAGAGCCAGGGCGAGTGGCCAACGGCGAGTGCGGACCACCGCCGTCCGGTGCCAGGCGGCCAGGACTCCTTCGGACCAGCGCACTCCGTAGGTCGACGCGAGCGCGTCACCGACCCAGCCGATCGAGCGCTCGTCGAAGAACGGCCGCGCCGGAGGTGGAGAGGTCGCCGGGTGCCGACTCCGGACCACGATGTCGAGTCCCACCTCGACGGAAACGTGGGTTTCGACATCCTCGGCCGCGTTCATTCTGCGATCGCGCGTCCCGTGGATGCGTTCCCCGACCGCGCGCCCGACGAGCGGATGAATCTCCACATCGCCCACCACGTGCGCGACCCAGCCCCAGGCGAACGCGCGTTCCCGCTCGTCGGTGGCCGCCGACATGAGGGCACGTGTCAGATCCGCGGGGCGATGGTAATGCGCGAGCTCGGAGACGATGCGGTCCACACCGGGGATGAAGCCCAGGTCCGGCGCCAGCGACCCATGGAGGAACGCGTTCCGGTGGGCCTCCGTCAGCGGAAAGGGAGGGGTGGCCCCGTTGGACCAGTGTTCCCAGACCAGATCGGCGACGAGCAGATGGACGGTGGCGCACGGCATGCCGGATTCAACCCCGAATGCGTTGTTCCTGGCGGGTCACTAGCGAGTCACGAGCGAATCAGTCGTGGCCGAAGCGACCGCGGCCGCTAGTGGAGCTGCTGCCGAAGCTGGACCTCGGTCCAGTTGGGGTTCGGAATCAGTGCCGACAGCCCCTGACAGATGGCGAGAACATAGCTCTCGAGCTGCCATGGGTGCAGGTCACTGGTCCGCACCGACCCCGCGACCGCGTTCACGAGTGGGCCGGCCAAGGCCTTCCCGACAAAGCGCCCGATGTAGGACCGGGTGGGCGCGGTCTTTCCCGTGATGCGGGAGCGGAACGCCGCGTCCCGGTGGAGCCGGTCACAGGTCTTGAGCACCGCGGCCACCGCCAGGGTGGGGAGCGTCTCGTACTGCCAAAAGACCTCGCGCAAGGCGTCTTCGAACTCGCGGATCGCCGAGTCCTGCGTGGCTTCACGCGCGCGCTCCCCGATGGACGGGTCCACCGGCCAGGGCGCCCCACGCCCGGTCGCGAGCCATCCCAGGTCCACACCGAACACGTCCGCGACCCGCACCAGGTAGTCGACCGGCGGATCTCGATCATGGTGGTAGTTGCGCACGGCCTCGTAGCTCACTCGGTATGGGGTGTCACGGGTGAGCAGACGCCAGAAATCGCGAAGCGTGGCACACTGGACCCTCTCGCGCACCAACTCGAGCCGAGAGGAAACCGAGCTTCCATCTTTGCCCGCGAGATCGTTTTCGGCACTGCCGGTGGACGTCGGAGCGGCGTACAATGTTCACTCCCTCGTTCATCACCCTGTGCCGGGCGGAGGGTCCGCGACAGGGTACGTGATAGCTCGCGAAAAGGGCTGACACGATAGACCAGATGTTTACGGTTCGCAAGCGGCGTTCGTACCCTCATTCCGCTGTGGCCGCGTCTCAGTCCAGCCGGTACCGGACGGGAGGGGGCCGGCATGCGTCCGGCCACGCATCCGGTCGAGCGTCCAACCATGCGTCCAACCATGCGTCCGACCGACGGACCTGCGGGGCGCGGCTCGGCCGATCACACCTAGAACATCTGCTCCGGGAGGGGAGCCCGTGACACGCATTCGCGTCGTACCTCAGTCGGAATCGAGCGGGCTCCTGGCGGAGCTCTACCAGCGCTTCCGTGGCGCCGACGGCGTCGTCGACCACGTGCTGTCGCTCCACTCGCTCAATCCCCGGTCGATGGAGGATCACCACCGACTCTACGCCTGGCTCATGCGGGGGCCTTCGCCGCTCTCGCGCATCCAGCGCGAGATGATCGCCGTCACCGTGTCGGCGGTGAACGACTGCTTCTACTGAATCAACCACCACGGGGCGGGCCTCCGTACGTTGACCGGCAGTGCGACGCTGTCGCGTGCGCTCGCGCAGGACTTTCGTTCGGCCGCGTTGGCACCGGCCGATCGGACGATGCTCGAATACTCGGTCGCGCTGACCGTTCGCCCCCATGGGTCGGACGCCCAGATCGACGGGCTCCGGGAGGCGGGATTCGACGATCGCGCCATCCTCGACATCTGTCAGGTGACGGCCTACTACAACTACGTGAACCGGCTCGCGGATGGGCTGGGCGTCGACCTGGAGTCTCACTGGGAGGAGGACGAGTTGACGATAACTCGCGAGGAGTTCGACCGGCGCGTGACGGACCGGAAGCGATCCCCGTGATCGAGCTCGACGGACGCAGCCTGACACTCGCCGAGCTCGACAGGGTGGCCCGCGGAGCCGAGGAGGTGGCGCTCGGGGCGGAGGCGCGTGAGCGGGTCGAGCGGTCGCGGTCTTTCCTGATGGAGCAGATTGGACTCGGGGCCCGACTGTACGGGGTGAACACCGGGTTCGGGCGTCTGGCGGAGACCAGGATATCACCGGAGCAGGCAGCGCGACTCCAGGAGAACCTGGTGCGCAGTCACGCGGCCGGAGTGGGCCCTCCCCTGTCGGAGCCGGAGGTGCGAGCCATCATGGCGCTCAGGGCGAACGCGCTCGCCCGCGGGCTCTCTGGGTGCAGGCCCGACGTCATCGAGCACCTCGTTCGGCTTCTCAACGAGCGGGTCCACCCGGTTGTGCCGAGCATCGGATCGGTAGGTGCAAGCGGCGACCTGGCCCCGCTGGCGCACGTCGCGCTCGCCCTCCTCGGGGACGGCCCGGTCCAGGTGGCGGGGACCCGGGTGCCCGCGGCGGTGGCGCTCTCCGACCTCGGAATGGAGCCCCTCGATCTCCGCGAGAAGGAGGGACTCGCCCTGATCAACGGGACTCAGGCCACCACGGGACTGGGCGCTCTCGCCTTCCTGGATCTGGCCCGCCTGGTCGACGTGGCGGACGTCGGTGGCGCGATGTCGCTGGAGGCGCTCCTCGGCACGCCAGAGGCCTTCCGTGCGGAGCTTCAGGAAGCCCGCCCGCACCCCGGTCAGATCGAGTCGGCCGCTCGGCTCCGTCACCTGCTCAGGGACTCCGAGATCCGCGAGTCGCACCGTGAGGGCGATCCCCGCGTGCAGGACGCCTACTCGCTCCGGTGCATGCCGCAGATCCACGGCGCGACCCGCGACGTGCTCCGCTACGCCCGTGGTGTGCTCGAGATCGAGATCAACGCCGCCACGGACAACCCGTTGGTGTTTGCCGAGTCCGATGCGGTGGTGAGCGGGGGTAACTTTCACGCGCAGGTGGTCGCGCAGGCGCTCGACTTCCTCTGCATCGCGGCCGCCGATCTCGCGTCGGTGTCGGAACGCCGCGTCGAGCGACTCCTCAATCCCGACCTGTCCGGGCTGCCCGCTTTCCTG
>JAHEKN010000090.1 GCA_024638305.1 Gemmatimonadota bacterium
CGCGTACCGCCCCCGCAACAGCGCCACCCTGGCCGCCTCCTGGTCCGGGGCCCGCATCCACGCGTCCATGACCGGGCGCTATCTCGGCCAGCGGTTCCCCGTCCCCGCGCCTCTCAACCCACTGCCCGGCTTCTGGTCGTGGGACGCGGCGGTCGGGTACAGCTCACGGGTGGCCGGATGGAACGTCGAGACCCGAATGCGAGTGCGACGGCTCCTCGACGAGCGGCAAACTCTCATCTTCGACTTCCCGGATCCGGGGCGGACGGTAGAGCTCGGGCTCGAGCTGACGCCCCAGGGGAACAATCAGGTGCTTCGATGATCTCAATCGCTTGCAGATTGCCTTTCAAATTGCTTTGCCTGACCATGCTGGCCGCGCCATTCCTCGCCGCATGCGGCGAGGAGGCCACAGCCCCGGAGCCGTTGCCGGCCGGCCCGCGCCCCGTGGGCGTCGTGCTCGGCAGCGTCGACCTGTCGCTGACGGTGTTTCCAGTAGACACGCCGACGGTGACGAGGACGGTTGGCTTGGGCCCGGCGGGCACACCCGTCAGCCTGGCCGCCCGGGGAAGCCTGGCGGCCGTGCCGCTCGGGATCGTCCCGGCCGTCGCTGTGGTCGATCTCGACGCCGGCACGGTCCTGCGGACCATCGGTCTCCCGGAGGGCTCGGGCGCGACCGGTATCGACTTCGTGAACGACTCCATGGCGGTGGTCGCCAACCCCGGGCTCGGAACGGTGACGTCCGTCAACGTGAGGTCGGGGAGCGTCCGGGCCAGCGCCGCGGTCGGCGTGTACCCTCAGTACGTCCTCTCTCACCAGAACCGGGTCTTCGTCGTGAACGCCAATCTGGTGAACTTCACCCCGGCGGGCCCCGGTTCCGTCACGGTGCTCGACGCCGCTTCGCTCGCGCACGTTGCGATGATCCCGCTCAGTGGCGTCAACTCCGCCGGCATCGCCCTGGGCCCGGACGGGCTGATATACGTCGTCAACTCGGGCAACTTCGGGCAGGGGGACGGCTCGCTCTCCGTGGTGAGCCCCACCACGCTCCGTGAGATCGCGCACCACGAGGGGTTCGGGGACTTCCCGGGCCCCATCACGTTCGGTCCGGACGGCACGCTGTATACGTCGTCGTTCTCGTATGGCGTCGTAGCGTGGAACCCGGGGAGCCGCACATTCGTCCGAGGTCCGGGACAGGCGATCGCACCTGGCGGCACGTCGAGCACGGCGGGCCTGGCCACAGATGCGCTCGGCCGCCTCTACACGCTGGCGGCCACGTGTACGGGGCCGGACCAGGCCCTCCGGCTGGGCGCCACCTATCTGGTCGAGGTGTCCATCCCCGTCGGGATCTGTCCAACTGATATCGAGTTCAGCGAGCTGCCGGGCGGATGATGCGGCGCCCGCTCGGCTGGCTTCCGGTCGCGCTGGCCATGTGCGTGGCTGGCGGCTGTGAACGGGGCCCGGCACCGGCTGGAGGCGTGGCGTCCGGCGACATCGGCGGCGAATTCGTCGTGGACGACATCGGCGACACGCTCGGGCTGGGAAGCTCCCGCACCCGGGTGGTCTCGATGATCCCCTCGGTCACGGACCTCGTGCTGGCGCTCGGGATCGAGGACCGGCTGGTCGGCCGCACCCGCTACGACTCCCGGCCGGAACTCGCGGACCTCCCGTCGGTCGGAGGTGGGCTGGATCCGGACCTCGAGAGCCTGCTGGGGCTCGCCCCGGACCTGGTCGTGCTCTGGCCCGATCACGACCTCCGCGGTGTCGGCGCCCGGCTCCGCGATCTGGGGATCCCCACCTACAGTGCCCGCATCGAGGGAATCGCGGATTTCCGACGACATGGAGCCGCCATCGGTGCGCTGCTCGGCTCCGCTGCCCGGGCCGACTCGCTCCTCGGATCGCTGGACCACGAGTTGCGCGCGATTCGGCGCTCAGTCCAAGGGCGTCCAGTTCCCGAAGTCGTCTATGTCGTCGCGCTCAACCCGCCGACCGTCGCCGGCCCCGGGACCTTCGTCGATTCGCTGATCGCGACCGCTGGTGGCCGCAACGCATTCCGGGACCTGACCGGCAACTGGCCACAGGTGAGCCTGGAAGAGGTCGTCCGGCGGCAACCGGACTTCGTGGCAGTCTCCGTCACCGATGTGAGCGCGCTCGGCCAGCTCCGGGACGCGCCGGGCTGGCGGAGCGTGGCCGCCGTGCGGGACGGGCGTGCGGCCGCCTTCGACCCGAATCGCTTCAACCGACCCGGGCCCGGCCTCGCTCGGGCCGCGCGCGAGCTGGCCGCGTGGCTCCATCCGGAAGCCGTGGACCCGGATCTCCGATGAGCCACCAGTCCGGACGTGCTTCCGGCTCCTTCGCGCGCCCGCTCTTCGTGCTTACGACGGCCCTGGCAGGAGCACTCGCCCTGAGCTTGGCGGTGGGCGCTGCGCCGGTCGCGCCGGCCGAGGTGCTTCGGACTCTGATGGGCCGCGGGGATCCGACGACGGACTCGATCATCCTGGGCCTCAGGCTGCCCCGGGCGCTCCTGGCCATCCTGGTGGGGGGAGCGCTCGCCGTGTCGGGGGTGGTGTTCCAGGCGCTGCTGCGGAATCCGCTAGCGGATCCCTACGTGCTGGGCGTCTCGGGAGGGGCCGCCGTCGGAGCGGTGCTGGCCGTGGTGCTGGGCCTGGCGGGCGCCCACCCCTGGGCCGTTCCCGTCTCCGCCTTCCTCGGAGGGGCCGGCGCGATCGCCATCGTTCTCAGGATCGCGCTCGCCGTGGGCTCCACCCTATCGGCCCGGGTGTTCATCCTCGCGGGCGTCGTCGCGGCGGCGTTCTTCAATGCGCTCATTCTCCTGTTCCTTTCCCTCGCCGACGCCGAGTCGTTTCGGTCGGCGGTGTTCTGGATGATGGGCAGTCTGGCGGCGGCGTCCTGGAGCCAGGTCCTCGTTCTGGCCCTCTATGGCGTCCCGAGCTTGGTTGTCCTTCTGTTTCTGGCGCGGACGCTCAACCTCCTGGCGGTGGGGGAGGAGACGGCGGCCCATCTCGGCGTCCGGGTCGACCGCACCAAGCGTATCGCGTATCTGGTGACGTCCCTTCTCGTGGCCGCGGCCGTGGCTGTAGCCGGAGTCATCGGGTTCGTCGGGCTGATCGTTCCCCACGCCCTCCGTACGGTGTGGGGATCCGATCACCGCCTCCTGCTCCCGGCTGCGCTCCTGACTGGCGCGGCCTTTCTTCTCCTCACCGACACCTTCGCGCGCACGGTAGTGGCGCCCGGCGAGCTCCCGACCGGGGTGATCACCGCCCTGGTCGGAGTCCCCCTGTTCGTGGTCCTCCTCATCCGGGGCGAGGGATGACCGTCTTCGCATCGGCCGGAGTGTCGTTCACGTATCCGGGCGCCGAACGGCCGGCTGTCACCGACGTCCCCATCGACATCTCGCCGGGAGGGATGTTCGGCATCGTTGGCCCCAACGGCTCGGGCAAGTCGACCCTCCTCAATCTCCTGACTGGAGTCGCCCTGCCGACCCACGGGGCGATTCGGTTTTTCGACCGTCCTTTGCGGGAGTGGCCGCGGAGGGAAATGGCGCGGACCCTGGGTGTCGTCACACAGCGCGAAGAGATCCAGTTTCCACTGACCGTGCGCGAGCTCGTCGCCCTGGGTCGGTATCCATACCTGGGACCCTGGCAGCGCGAGGGAGACGCGGACCGGCGGGCGGTAAGCCACGCCATGGAGGTCTGCGGGGTCCTGGAGTTGGCGGATCGGCCGACCTCTCGAGTCTCGGGCGGCGAGTTCCAACGGGTACGGATCGCGCGCGCGCTTGCTCAGGATCCCGAGGTCCTGCTTCTGGACGAGCCCACAGCCTCGCTCGACATCCACTACCAGATGTCGATCTTCGAGCTGCTCGAGAGCCTGGTCAGCAATACGGGCGTCACGGTGGTGCTCGTCACCCATCAGCTCAACCTGGCCGCTCGGTTCGCCGGCCAACTCCTGCTCCTCGGCCGCGGGCGAGCGATTCGTCAGGGGGTCCCGAAGGACGTACTCGTTCGATCCGTGCTCGAAGACGTGTACGGCTGGCCGGTGTCGGTGGCCGCCTTCCCGGGCCCGGGGCCGGACCTCGGCGCCCCGCAGGTCGTGCCCCTGCGCGGGACTGGACCCCGTTCGTGACGGAACCTTTCGAGGGGCTCAGGCCTTTCGATCACGTGACGAATCGGCGGATCTACCTCTCGTTTTTTGCCGGAGCGGCGGTCGCGCTCGGCAGCGGCTGCTCGGCGGACGGGTCGGGCGGAACCGGGCCCGCGGTCGACGGGCTGGTCTGCGAGCTGCCGAGCGAGTTCCTGGTGGACGGCGGCGTCGGCCGGGGCGGCATCCCGACGCTCCAGAATCCGGAGTTCGTGACCGCCGAGCCCAACATCCAGAACGTCTACCTGAAGGAAAGCGACCGGGTCGTGGGCGTCATCCTGGATGGTGTCGCGCTCGCCGTCCCACACAACATCCTCTGGTACCACGAGATCGTGAACCTGGACCAGGGGGAGGAGCGCGTCGCGATCACGTACTGCCCGCTGACCGGGTCCTCGCTCGCGTTCGACCGCAGCTCGATCGCGGGGCAGGAGCTCGGAGTGTCCGGCCTCCTGTTCATGAACAACCTGATCATGTTCAACCGCGGAGACCCCGAGTCGCTCTGGCCGCAGATGCTGGGAGAGTCACGTTGCGGCGCCGACGTGGGTCGGCGCTTGGCGCGCTTCCCCGCGTTCGAGATGACCTGGCGCGCATGGAAGGACCTGTATCCGGAGACACTGGTCGTGTCGAGCGACGTGAACATCTCGCGGGATTACACGCTCTATCCCTACGGCGGACTCTACGAGCAGCACTTCAACGACGAGTTCCTCTTCTCCGCCATGCCGCCGCTCGATCGCCGACGGCCCGCCAAGGAGCGCGTGTTGGGCCTGCCACCCGTGCCCGGTGGCGAGCCCGGAATCGCCTTCCCGTTCGTGGCGCTCGAGGACCAGGCGTCGAGCTGGACCGTGGTCGAGACCCGCTGGAACGGAGAGGATGTCGTGATCTTCTGGTCCGACCAGTTCCGCGGGGCGGGCGCGTTCCGACCCCGCCACCCCGTCACGGGACAGGCGCTCTCGTTCGAGGCTACCTTGCAGGACGGCATCCGGGACACGTCGGCCGGCACGCGCTGGAGCATCGCCGGCGAGGCCCTGGACGGGCCCCACGCCGGGTCACGACTCGCGCCCGTTGGCGAGGCCTACGTGGCCTTCTGGGGAGCGTGGTCGGCGTTCCATTCGAGTACGCGGCTCTGGGAGGGGCTCTGATGACGGCGTCGTGGCGGAGTCGAGGCGACGGTGAGGGCCGCGCGTCACGACGTGCGGCGACGGCGGCCGTCGGTACGCTGTTCGTGGCAACAGCCGTAGGCTGCTCCGAAGCGGGAGGCTCAGCAGGCCCGGTGGATCAGCGCGAGCTCACGTGTGACCTCAACCCCGCCCTCCTGGCCGACGGTGGCGTGGGCCGCGACGGCATTCCCGCGCTGTCCAACCCGGCATTCGTGCCGGTCGCGCCGCTGGTGAACGAGAACACCTACATCGCCGATTCCCACCGGGTGATCGCCCTGTTCGAAGCCGGCGAGTGGTTGGTGATCCCCCACAACGTCATGTGGCGCCACGAGGTCGTGAACCTCCCTGAAATCACGGTCACGTACTGCCCCCTCACGGGATCCGCGATGGCGTTCGCACGCCTGTCGGTGGGGGGAGCCGAGTTCGGCGTCTCGGGGCTGCTCTACCAGGCCAACCTGATTCTCTACGACCGCAACGAGCCCAACGAGTCGCTCTGGCCGCAGATGCTGGGCGAGGCCCGCTGTGGGCCGCGCTCGGGCCAGACGCTCCAGAGGGTGCCCGTCGTCGAGATGACCTACGGGGCCTGGCGAGCCCTCCACCCCGAATCCAAGGTGGTGGCGCTCCCGACTGTCTTCGAGCGCGGGCTCTACATGTTCAGCCCATACGGATTCGACTACGAGAATCCCGATAACCCGGACTACCTGGGATACCCCATTCCGCTGAACGATTCCCGACTCCTGCCCAAGGAGCGAGTACTCGGGATTCCGGACGTCGACGGCCGCCCCGTGGCCTACTCGTTCCATGCGATGGCCGCCGCGGGCGACTACGGGGTCTGGGAGCTGGAGTACGAGGGCGAGCCCGCCGTCGTACTTTGGAGCAAGGAGGGGCAGGCGGCGATGGTCTACAGATCGAAGGTCAACGGCACCGAGACCGGGTTCCGGGTCACCGAGCGGGGCATCGAGGACGATCTCACGGGCACCGTGTGGGCCGCCGATGGCTCGCCGATCGCGGGGACCTTGGTCGGGACGGCAGCGCGGCTGCGCGGCATCCCCTCTGCCTACGTCGCATTCTGGGGAGCCTGGGCCGCCTTCCACCCCGACACGGAACTCGGGATCGCGCAATGAGACGAGTCGCCGTCGGGTCCGCCTGTGTCGCCGCGTTCATCGGATTCTCGGCGTGCGGGGGAGACGATGCGCTGATCACCTCCCCGCTCGTCCAATCCTGCAACCTCATCGAGGAGTTTCTCGCCGACGGGGGGGTGGCGCGCGACGCCATCCCGGCGCTCACTGACCCGCCGATGACCGCGGGTCTGCCCGTCGCGCAGAACAACAGCTACGTCCTCCCCGGCGACCGGGTCGTGGGGCTGGTCATCGACGGCCAAGCCATCGCGATCCCCCACAACGTGCTCTGGGTTCACGAGATCGTGAACCTGAATCGTGGAGCAACGCAGGTGGCGGTCACCTACTGTCCGCTCACGGGCTCCGCGCTCGTGTTCGATAGGGCGAGCGTGGGCGGCGACGTGTTCGGAGTCTCGGGCCTCCTGTACTTGAGCAACCTCATGATGTTCAACCGCTCGAGCGAGGAGTCGCTGTGGCCGCAGATGCTGGGTGAGGCGCGCTGCGGCTCGCTGTCCGGGACCAAGCTGGCCCGCTATCCCGCGGTCGAGATGAACTGGGCCCGCTGGCGCACTCTCCATCCCGAAACGGAGGTGGTGAGCGGGGAGATCGACATCCTGGGCAGCTATCGCGTCTACCCGTACGGCAACTACGAGTCGCTCGGAACCGGCTTCTTCTTCCCGATGCCTTTCCTCGACGATCGGCGGCTCCCCAAGGAGCGGGTGCTGGGCATTCCTGCCGGTTCCGTCTCGCCTCGCGGGATCGCGTTCCCGTTCTTCGCTCTCAACGATCTCGGGAAGTGGGGCGTCCTGCCCATCGTCGTCGGTGGTCAGGATCTGGTGGCGCTCTGGGACCGCGACGGCGTCGGGGCCATGGTTTTCCGCCGGTCCCTGAATGGAGCCCCCATCGAGCTGGAGGCCAGGGCGGACGGGATCTTCGACATCGACACCGGAAGTCGCTTCGACGTGGACGGCCGGGCCCGTGAAGGTCCGCTGGAGGGCTCTGCACTGGAACCGCTCGACGCGGCGTACGTCGCTTTCTGGGGATCGTGGTCGGCGTTTTTCCCGGACACCGATCTCTGGACGATCGAGGGCGTTTCCTAGTTGGTATAAGGGGAGCACCGGGCCATGCGTCACTGGCGCTGGTATCGGACGGCAGCCAATCTGACCCCGTTTTCACGCCGCCCTTTCCTCGCAACGCAGTCGCGATGTCACTTCAGAGACCCCCGACCGTCCGGCCTCTGCGCGTCCTGTGCCTAGCGCTGCTCCTTGGCAGCGCGGCCTGCGCCGGGCGCGAGGAGCCGGGTGTGGTCGCGAGGGTCGGCGATTGGACGCTTTCGGAAGAGCGGCTGTCTCAACTGCTGGTCCTCGCGCAGCCCTTTCCTCTGGACTCGGCCTCCGTGGAGGGCCTGGTCCGGCACTGGATCGGCGTCGCCGCGCTGGCGGGTCGGGCGGAGGGAGGAACCGATCTGACAGGCGCCGAGGCCGCGGAGGCAGCCACCTGGCTCGAGCGGAGGGAGCTCACGCTCGAGGTCGAGCGCGAAGCCCGCATGGGCGCCTCGGTCGTGGTCGGCCGCCTGGATGCCGAGGTTGCCTTCCGGGTCGGGGACCACCGGCTCTTTGCTCACATCCTGCGCCGGGTCGGGCCGCAAACCCCACCGGAGGAGCGTGAGTTACAGCGCGCCACGTCCGAACGCATCCTCCAGGATCTGCTGGCCGGCAGATCGTGGGACGATGCGGTGACGGAGAGCGAGGACCTCGACACCCGCGACGCGAGCGGGCTGCTCGGGCTCTTCGAGCGGGGCGAGCTCGCGCCGGAGTTGGACCGGGTGGCGTATCGGCTACAACCCGGGCAGATCTCCTCGATCACGGAGACAGCGGAAGGCTTCCACATCCTCTACCGTCCCCGATTCGAGGAAGCGGCGGACCTCTACGCGGCGCGCCTCAGACGGCGTCAGCTCGCGGAGATGGACGCGGCTGCCGGAAGGGTGCTCATCGCCCAGGGCCGCGTGACGCCCGGACGGGACGCGGCCCGTCGGGTGCGGGAGGTGGCCGCCGATCCCTGGGCGCATCTCGACGCGGACGGGACGCTCGCCTCGTGGGACGGAGGTTCCCTGTCGCTCGGAACCCTGGCTCGCCACGTCGTCGCACTTCCCGATGAGGCGAGGATCCGCTTGACGGAAGCCGGCGATCGGGCCGCGACCGACTTCGCGGCCAACGTGGCGGTTCGGGAGCTCCGGCTCCAGCAGGCGGCCGCGCGCGGCCTGGAGCCCGCCCCCGCCGACCGCGAGGAGCTGGCCGCCCAGCACGAGGAGGAGGTGCGCTACTGGCGCGGCGCTCTCTCCCTCGATGGCGGAAGCGCACGGAACGGGCTGGCCGACTACATGGAGCGGATCGTGTCGCGCCGCGAGGAGGCTCGTTCCCTTCCCCCACTGTTCGAAGCCTGGCTGCTCCAGGGTGTCCGCTGGAGTCTCACGCCTGCGGATGCGGTCAGGGCCGCGGAGACGGCGCGGCGCATGATTGCCGGGACGAGCGCTCTGCCGCCCCCCGATGAAGTTGAGCCGGGGCGACGCCCGCCCTCTTGACCTCGATTCACGCTTTTCTAGGTTCCGTTCGCGGTGGCCCGGGGGGCCCCAGGAACGCGACCATCAAGTGACGTACGGAATGGTTCAGCTGACCGAGGTCGCCAAATACTTCGGCGAGAAGCGCGCGCTCGGCCCGGTGTCCTTCGAGATCCCGCGCGGTGAGACCGTCGGGATCCTGGGGCTCAACGGCGTCGGGAAGACGACGCTGCTCCGAATTCTCGCGTGCGACCTGCGGGCCTCGGCGGGACGGGTCGTCATCGATGGAGTCGATGCCCTGGCCGACCCTCACGAGGTGAGAAAGCGCGTCGGATTCCTTCCGGAGCGACCCCCGGTCTACGGCGAGATGACGGTTGGGGACTACCTCGAGTTCGCTGGACGCATAAGGGGTCTGGACAGAGCCACGGTGGCGGAGCGGAAGGCGGTCGTCGAAGACGTCGCGCAGCTCACGGAGGTGGACGGCGAGCTGGTCCGCAACCTCTCGCAGGGGTTCCGCCAACGGGTCGGGGTGGCGCAAGCCATCATCCACGACCCCGAGCTCCTGATTCTCGACGAGCCCACCCACGACCTCGATCCGGTGCAGATTCGCGAGATGCGGGAGATGATCCGGGGGCTCAAGCGCTCACATACGATCCTCGTGTCGAGTCACATCCTCTCCGAGATCAGCCAGACCTGCGACCGGGTTCTCATCCTGAACCGGGGAGAGGTGATCGCCTCGGGCACGGAGGGGGAGCTGTTCGGCCGCCTGTTGCACGCGACGTCGTTCATCGTGGCGGTCTCCATCGACGAGCCACAGGTCGAAAATGGCGACTCCGGCGCTGTGCAGCCGGGCGGAGATGATTCGATCGGAGCTCTGATCCGCTCTGTCCCGGACGTGGACCGGGTTCAGCGCGTCGAGGCGGCTCCCGGCTCCGCCGCATACGAGGTCGAGGCGGCGAAGGACCGCCGGGCGGCGGTGTGCCGCGCGTTGGTCCAGAACGGCCACGACGTGGTTCGTCTGGAGAGGACGCAGCGCGAGCTGGAGAGCGTGTTCGTCGAGCTCGTCGGACAGAGGGCGCATTAGCATGCGGGCAGTCGGCGTGATCTTTCGGCGCGAGCTCGCGGCCTACCTGCGTTCCCCCATCGGCTACATCGTGGCAGCCGTTGTGTTGCTGCTCGGCGGACTGCTCTTCTACGCGCAGGCCCTGGGACCGGCCGCGGGCGAGCGGCTCTCGGGAGACGTGCTGGCGCGCTTCATCTACAACGCCAGCGGGCTGACGGCGATCGCGGCCTGCGCCCTCACCATCCGATTGATCGCCGAGGAGCGTCAGCAGGGCACGCAGGTGCTGCTCAACACCTCGCCCATTCGTGATTGGGAGATCGTGCTCGGCAAGTTCCTGTCGGCCCTGGTGTTCCTGACGGGCATCACGGTCATCACTCTATATATGCCGGCGCTGATCTTCGTGAACGGCAAGGTCTCGATCGGTCACATCCTCGTCGGGTACCTCGGCCTCACGCTGATGGGCTCCGCGGTGCTCGCGATCGGACTGTTCGCCACTGCCCTCACCCGTCATCAGTTGGTGGCGGCGGCGGTGGCCGCGGTCGTCACGGGGACCATGTTCCTGTTCTGGCCCCTGGCCCAGATCGTCGACCCGCCGCTCTCGCGGGTCTTTGCCGGACTCGCTCTCCATGGACGCCATTTCCGCGGGTTCCAGGGCGGGCTGCTCCATCTTCGCGACGTCATCTACTATCTGGCCGTCACGTACTTCTTCCTGCTCGCGGCCGTGAAGGTCATGGAGGCGAAGCGATGGGAGTGACGCGGCGCTGGCTGACCTGGGTGCTCGTGGGTGGGCTCGCGACGTTCTTCATCGGCGAGCGCGTCTTCCACGACTTCCTGACGCTCAGGGTTCCGGTCTCGACTCTGGGCGCCCTGGCGGTCGCGATGGCGGTCGGGCTGCGCGTCCGGGCCTGGAGGGCGGCCGACGGCGAAGCCCGACGGATCGAGCGCCTGTTCGCGCTGACACACATCGGGTGCGCGCTGGCGCTCGTCGGGTTCTGGGTGGGGACTCAGGAGGGCGTCCGCTTCCTGGGCCTCGAGTTCGACGACGCGGTTTGGGACGTCCGCTTTCGCCGTGCGTTCCTCGTCGGATCCTCCATCCTGCTCGTGGCCTCCGCACTGCCGGCCCTGGCGGCCCAATGGTCCGTGCGTGAGGGGGAGGGCGCCCCACGGGCGGTGCTCCCGGTGCAATCCCGCCGGATCTTCGAGCTGGCCACGAGCGCCCTCAACGTTGCCCTCGCCGGGGCCTTCCTGATGATGGCGGGTTATCTCGGGGCGGTGCACAACCAGACACTCGACGCCAGCTACTTCAAGACCTCCACCCCCGGCACGTCCGTCCAGGAGATCGTGCGCGGAATGGAAGAGCCGCTCCGCGCCATTCTGTTCTTCCCTGAGCTCAACGAGGTCGGTGACGAGGTACGTAGCTATTTCTCGGAGCTCGAGGCGACCACCGGGAACGTCGTCGTCGAGCAGTACGACCGTCTGGCGGAGCCGTGGGCCGCGGACGAGTGGGAAGTCCGCTCCGACGGCGTCGTGATCCTGGCGGCGGGCGACCGCAGGGAGCGCCTCGGGCTCCCCACGGCGCTGGACCAGGCGCTCGTCCGGCTGCGCGTGTTCGACAACGAGGCCCAGGGAGCCCTGATGCGTCTCGCGCGCGAGCGGCGGATCGTGTATCTGACCGTGGGTCACGGCGAGCTCAACGATCCCGTCTCAGCGGGCGGGCTGGGTGGCCAGGCGGCCGATACGACCGTCGGGCTGGAGGCGCTGCGCGCATTCCTCGGGGCCCTCAACTACCAGCCGCGCGATCTGGGGCTCCAGCACGGGCTGGCGAGCAGGGTCCCCGACGATGCCGCCATCGTGATGGTCATCGGTCCCCGACGCGCGTTCCTGCCGGAAGAGCTGGCCGCCCTGGGCGAGTACCTGGACGGCGGAGGCGCGCTCCTGCTGGCGTTGGAGCCCGGCACCGAGTTCGAGCTGGGCGAGCTGACCGTACGGCTCGGGGCCGAGCTCGGACCCGAGACCCTTGCCGACGAGCAAAACCACGTGCGCAGGCGCGGCGGACCGACGGACCGACAGCTGATCGTCACGGACCGGTTCCGGGCACATCCCGCCGTCACCACCGCGAGCCGACAGGGGGTGGGGGCTGGGATTCTGCTCATGGGCGCCGGCTATCTGCGGCCGCCGGAAGAAGAGGTCGCGATTCGGCCGCGCTCGATCATCGGGTCGCTGCCCACGACGTTCGCCGACACCAACGGCAACCTCACGTTCGACCCCGACACGGAGACCCGGCAGAGCTTCGACGTGGCGCTGGCCATCGAGGGCCTCGCCGGAGGGGCCGGCGAAGGCATGCGGACACTGGTCTATTCCGACGCCGACATGTTCTCCGACGCCGTGCTCGTGAATCTGGGGCTGAACGCCGTCGTCGTGGCGGACGGCATCCGCTGGCTGGGCGGCGAAGAACAGTACGCTGGCGAAACAACGTCGGAGGAAGACGTGCCGATCGTCCACACCCGTGCCGAAGACGTGGCCTGGTTCTACTCGATCATCCTGGGGGCTCCGGCATTGGTGCTCGCGATCGGCCTCTTCAGCGGTTCGCTGCGCCGGTCCAGGCGCCGAGTGACCGCATGAGAGGGGTGAAGCTCCACGGGGCGCTGCTGGCCACCGCTCTCGTGTGGTCGCTACTGCTCTGGACGCGGGAGAGCCCCACCGAGCGACTGCGCGAGCGCGTGGTCGTCTGGGAACGGGACACGACCGCGGTGGAGTCGATCTCGTATCGGTCGTCAGCGCGCGACGTGGACCTCTCCTGGCAGGACGATGGCTCGGGCCTGTTCCTTTGGGGGTCCGAGATCAGCCGCACCCGGGTGTTCCCGGCAGTGGCCGCCGGCACCAGCGACTCGGTCGCGGCCTCCATGCCCGCCGATACCATTCGGGTCGATACTCTGGCGTTCCCCCTCGGGATGAGCGGGGCCGACGTGGTCAGGAACCTCGCGACGTTTCGCGTGGTGCGTGACCTGGGGACGCTCGCCGGGGCGGATGCCAACACGGATCGGTTCGGGGTGGGCGACCCCTACGCGAGACTGACCATCGCCTTCTCCGACGGTGAGCGTGAGCTGCTGATCGGAAACCAGACCCCCGGAGGCTCGGACCGGTACGCGCTCGATCCGTCGACCGGGTCGCTCTACGTGATGCCGGCCGACGTGTTGGGCCCGCTCGATACCGGCGCGGGGGCGCTCAGGGAGAGGCGACTGCACTATTTCCTGCCAGGGGACGTATCCCGGGTCCAGATCGAGGCGAACGGCCAGGCTCGAAGCATGGTACGCAGTGACGCCGGTCCGGGGACCCCCTCCACCTGGAGCCAGCCCGGCTCCGGGGAGCCGGATCAGACGTTCGCGAACTTCATGGAGCGGGTTTCGCAGCTCGCCATCGAAGACTTCGAGCGCGGGGCCGCGGTGAGCCCGACCGAGCGACGGCTTCGCATCGACTACTTCGACGTGGACGACGACCCGCTGGGGTTCGTGGAAGTCTACCGCCGATCGGCGCCGGCGGGAGAGACCTATTACCTCGTCAGCGAGCGCACGCGCGTGCCCGCCCTCGGCATCCGCTCGCTGGCCGAGCGCGTCGACCTGGACCTGCCGCAGCTCTTCTGACGGCTGCTTCGAGGCCCCGGGCGGCATCCCGCCCGTCTCGCTGTCGACGGTTCCACTCGCACCCACGGTAGCCCGCCCCATTGCGCACGGGCATTCCCGTACGCGAGATTTGCTTTGCGCGCTGGGAACCGCCGCGCCTGAGCCTTCGCAGCCCCAAAGCACGACAGGGGGCCCTGAGGAGCCAGGAGCAACCCGGCGGGCGTTTTTTTTATACCTGGTCGAACTCCAGGACCGCCGACTGGAAGGGTCGACCGTGGTCAACTCACAGGAGGCCCAAGTCATGACCAACAGCTACCGTTCTGGCTTGTTGGGAGTCCTCGGCCTGTCGTTCGCGGTCTCTGCAGCACTGGTGCTGCCGGCGGCCGTCGAAGCGCAGACGGGGACGCTCACCGGTGCGGTCACCGAGGCCAGCACCGGGGCGCCGATCAACGGCGCACAGGTGTCCATCCAGGGCACCATGCTCGGCAATCTTACGAACGCCAACGGGCGTTATCTCATCACCCGCATCCCCGTAGGCACGTACACGGTTACCGTGCTGCACGTTGGATACCGTACGGGGACCCAGCAGGTGACGGTCACCGATGGAGGCACGATCGTCGCCGACTTCGCACTCGCGGTGTCCGCGATCGACCTGGACGAGATCGTCGTCACGGGTACGGCGGGCGCGGTTGAGCGACGCAAGATCGGCGTGTCGCTGGGCTCGCTCGACGTGGACGACCTGCAGCAAGCCGTCCCGATGGACGGGTTCAGCCAGGTTCTCGAAGGCCGGATCCCCGGTGTGCGCTCGATCGGCACGGTCGGCGGCGTGGGCGCGTCTCGTGAGCTCCGCATCCGCGGCACGGACAGCTTCTCGCTCGGCCAGCGGCCCGTCATCTACATCGACGGCGTTCGCGTGGACGAGCGCGGCAGCGAGTGGGGCAGCATGGGATCATCGACCTGCTGCGCGTTCTCCGGTGGCGCGGGTGAGGACCGTCTGTCGGACCTAAACCCGGAAGAGATCGACCGAGTGGAGGTGCTGAAGGGGCCCGCCGCGTCGACGCTCTACGGTTCTGAGGCCTCTGGCGGCGTGATCCAGATCTTCACGAAGCGCGGCCGTTCGAACAGCCCGGCCAGCTTCACGTTCGCGACGACCGCCGGCTTCAACCGGCACCGTC
>JAHEKN010000265.1 GCA_024638305.1 Gemmatimonadota bacterium
TGCCTCCTTATCACTACGACACGGATGTGGGGATCCAGAAGCTCAAGGAGGACAAGCGGTTGTCCGAGGAGGAGATCGGAGCGATCGTGGCCTGGGTCGAAGCCGGGACTCCCCTCGGTGATCCCGCGGAAATGCCCCCGCCGGTCGATTGGCCCGATGCGGGCGAATGGCGTCTCGTAGAGCGGTTTGGCCAGCCGGACCTGGTGATTTCGGCGTCGCCATACGACCTGCCGGCCAGCGGGCAGGACATCTATCACCGGCCCATCGTTCCCACAGGGCTCGTCGAGGATCGGTGCATCCAGGCCATCGAGACCAAACCATCGGTTCCCGGCCGGGCGTTCACCCACCATGCGAACTCGACGTTCATGGTGGAGACCCGGGACGGTAACGTGCGGCAGTCCGGGAGGCTCTCTGAGTATGCGCTCGGGAAGTTGGGCGAGATAGTGCCCTCGGACGCATGCCGCATCGCTCCAGCCAACTCGATGGTGTCGTGGGACATCCACTACTACCCTGCCGGAACGGCGGTTCCGGGCGACCAGGTGCAAGTCGGTTTGTGGTTCCATGACGACAGTGAGGTGACGGAGGAGACGGCCTACGAGCAGGATCTGACCCTCTACTTCCTGCAAGGCGGCGACTACGACATCCCTCCTCACGGGAAGCTGACGACCCAGGGGTTCCACTCCTTCGATCACCCGGTGCGAATCGACAGCTGGCAGCCTCACGGGCACCTTCGCCTGACCGGAATGGCTTTGGAGATCTTCTATCCCGACACGGGTCGCCGCGAAATGATCTCGATGGTGAGCAATTGGCACCCAGGCTGGCACCTCAGCCACATCTACGAGGACGACGTGGCCCCGTTGGTGCCCGCCGGAGCCGTTTTGGTCCTGACCGCGTGGTACGACAACACGTCGGACAACCCGCACAATCCGGATCCGGATCAGTGGGTCGGAACGGGTCAGCGCACGGCCGACGAGATGTCACACGCGTGGATCGCGGTAACCCATCTCGACGAGGAGGGGTACGAACAGCTCGTAGCCGAGCGGCGGCGCGCGGCCGACGCCCCGTGACCGGACCCCGCGGTCCGGACCATGACCGCGGATGCAGGGTAGCAAGCTGGAGGAGCCTTCAGGAACGCTGAGGGCTCCTTCGGTTTTCTGGGCGATCCGCCTGTTTCGGCGGGTCGATTCAGCGTAGCATCGACCGCTCGATCGCGAGAGACCTCACGAGGCAGGTGGAGTTCGATGAATCGATACCGTGGATGGGTCGTGACGTTGGCGACCGTTCTCGTCAGCTTTCCGTCCGTTCCTCTGAACGCGCAGATTCCCGATTACCCGCTGGCGCCGCTCAAGCCGGCGGGGGACATCGTGGCTCCGTTCTTCGACGGTTGGTATGCGAATTCCGACGGGACGTACACACTCTCCTTCGGGTTTATGAACAGGAACACCGAGCAGGTCGTCGACATCCCGCTCGGGCCCAACAACTTCATCGAGCCGGCGCAGTTCGATGGGGTCCAGCCCACCCACTTTCCGCCCGTCTACTACGGCGGGTTCAACGGCCGGCGGGAGCGAGGGACGTTCGCCATCCGGATTCCCGCGGACTTCGCCGGTCGCGACGTGGTCTGGACGATCACACATGCCGGACACACCTACTCCATTCCCGGACGCGTGACCTCTCCGGCGTACGAGCTGAGCAGAACCCCGGCAGGGCTGGGCTCGCTGCCACCTGCGGTGCGCTTCTCCCCGGAAGGCACGGTCTCGGACGATCGAGAGGGGATCTACGCCGATCCCCTGACGGTGAGGGCCAACCAAGCCGCTTCCCTATCGGTCCAGGTGCAGGACCGGGGCGAGCAGATCCCTGGAAGCCGTGAGAGGTCGCGCGTCCCGGTGGGGGTCTATTGGGTGAAGCACCAGGGACCCGGGGCGATCGAGTTCGACCAGCAGCTCCGGAGCGTGGACAGCGTGGACGAAGCCGGTTGGGGCGAGGCCCGGACCATGGCCACCTTCAGAGAGCCGGGAGAGTACGTCATCAGAGCTCGGGTCGACAATTTCCGCGCCCCCGACAGCGGCTTCGACTACCAATGTTGCTGGTCGAACGCGTACGTGCGCGTGACAGTCACTCCATAGGCCCCGGTACCGAGACCGCGATCCCTCCTCGAAAGGCCCCCCGAACGCTTGCTTCCGGGAACCTTTCCCACGATATTAAGGGTGCTGTAATATATCCAACTTTCGTGCTCCTCGTCGGAGGTACGAGGGGTTTCGGAAGCAGTGGCTTGCACATTTCAAGGAGGAATCGGCAATGCGGGAATTCAACTTGAGCGGGCGGCACATGTGGGCTCTGCCTGCCCTCGCCTTAGGCCTGACTTTGGCCCTTTCAACTCCCGCAGCCGCTCAGGACGGTCCGGTGTTCGCTCCGGACATCGCGGTCATTCTCCAGGAGAACTGCCAGGTGTGCCATCAGCCTGGAGCGATCGCGCCCATGTCGTTCCTGAGCTACGAAGAGGTCCGTCCGTGGGCTCCGATCATCAAGGAGAAGGTCGTCTCCCAGGAGATGCCTCCTTACCACTACGACACCAACGTCGGAATCCAGGAGCTGAAGTCGGATGCACGGCTTTCGGCCGACGAGATCTCGACGATCGTGGCATGGGTCGACGCGGGCGCGCCTCAGGGCGACCCGGCCGACATGCCGCCTCCGGTGGTGTGGCCCGACGCAGCCGAGTGGCGGATGGCCGAGCGCTTCGGTCAACCCGACATCGTGATCCCCTCGGATCCGTACGACATCCCCGCCGTGGGCGGCGATGCATGGTGGCAGCCGATGGTAGAGACGGGAATCACCGAAGAGCGCTGCATCATGGCGATCGAGACCAAGCCTTCGGTGCCTGGTCGTGCCTCGACGCACCACGCGAACTCGCAGTTCATGGTACAGAACGAGGACGGCGAGTGGGAGACTTTCGCCCGTCTTTCCGAGTACGCGCTCGGCAAGCTCGGCGAGATCATCCCCGAGGGCTCGTGCCGTAAGGCGCCGGTCGACTCTCGTGTGACTTGGGACATCCACTACTACCCGATGGGCGAGCCGGTCGAGGGTGACCAGGTGGAAGTCGGCATCTGGTACTATCCCGAGGACTATGCGGCCCGTTACGAGCAAGATCTCCGCTCGTATCCAGGCGAGGGCGACATCGACCTCGCGCCCTACGGGACGGCGATGACGCAGGGATTCCATTCCTTCGACCATCCGGTCCGGATCGACAGCTGGCAGCCACACGGACATTTCCGTCTCGTGGGTGCGTCGCTCGAGATCTTCCACCCGAACACGGGTGAGCGGGAGCTGATCTCGATGGTCAGCAACTGGACGGCGTACTGGCACCTGAGCCACGTGTACGAGGACCATGTTGCCCCGTTGGTGCCGGCCGGTTCGGTCATGGTGCTGACGCACTGGTACGACAACACGGACGAGAACCGGAGCAACCCGGATCCGACCGTGTACGTGGGTCGCGGGAGCCGCACGACGGACGAGATGTCGCACGACTGGATCGCGATCACGCACCTGGACCAGGAAGGCTACGAGCAGCTCCTAGCGGAGCGTGAAGCGCTGGAGGAGCTCCGTAACACCGCCGGCGACGACGGGTAGGAGCGCGACGACCGCTAGAACACAGCTCTAGCGCGAA
>JAHEKN010000091.1 GCA_024638305.1 Gemmatimonadota bacterium
AAGCGGCATCGAAGCCGACGCACCCATCGCACTCGCAAACGCACTCCTGGAGCCGGACGTGATCACGTCGCTCGTCGGGCGCTTGGCCGACGTGCGCATGGCGGAGGAGCGCGACGAGGTCGTCTACACCTTGGTCCGCTTGTCAGGCGTCTTCGCACCCGCCCTCGCCCGGGCGCTTTCGGAGGTGCCCGCCCGCTCGGCGCGCCGGAACTACCTGGATGCGCTGTCGTCCATGGGCCGGGACGCGGTGGACGCCGCCGTGCCGATGATGGACGATTCCCGGTGGTTCATCGTGCGCAACGGGGTAGACATCCTCGGGGAGACCGGGTTCGAGGACTCGATCGCCAGACTCACGCCGACGTTGAGCCATCCGGACGGCCGGGTACGCAGGGCTACAGTCATGGCCATGGCCAAGATCGGCGGAGACGACGCCGGAGCGCAGCTCCTGCCTACCCTGGACGACCCCGTCCAGGAAGTTCGCGAGGCCGCCGCCATGGCGCTCGGGCACCTTCGGGTGATGAGGGCGCTCCGGCCCCTGCTCGCCGTGCTCGAGAGCGAGAAGGACGAGGAGTTCCTGCTGGTGCTGCTGCGCTCGCTGGGTCAACTCCAGGATCCCGGAGCGGTTCCGCTGATCGAGAAGCGCGCGCTGGGGGGCTTCTTCACCAAGCCGTCCAAGTCGGTACGTATCGCCGCGTACCGGGCGCTGGCCGCCATCGGGACCCCCCACGCCAGACAACTCGTGATCGGGGCCATCGAGGATCGCGATCCCGAGATCGCGGCGGTCGCGCGCGCCTTGGCTTCTCAGCTCGACTGAGCGCGTCAGACCGCTTCGAAGATCTTCGCCAGCTCGATCCCCAACGCGGCGGCGTGCCGTGCCCGGGTCCACAGGCCGTGCCCATCCTGGGCGCTGGAGTGCCCGAACAACCCCGTGAGCGCGACGCTCACGCCGGCTCGCGGCCCGAACGCTCGCGCCAATCGCAGCGACTCCGTGTAGGGGATCAGGTGATCTCCGACGCCGTGCAGCAGGCGGACCGGCGTGTCGATGTCCTCTAGGAAGCCGGCCGGCTCGAGCAGCGCCGAGGCTCCGTGCATGGCGTCCAGGAGCTGATCGACCATCTCGTACGCGCGCTCCCGATCCGGCCGGCTATCCGCGGGCGGAGCGAACACGTCGAAGACCCGGCGCTCGTCGGGCGGCAGCCCCGCCCGAAGCTCGTGCTTCACCCCGTCGTAAAGCGGGTCCCAGGAGGCGAGGCGGCGCTGCCCGGCTTCGAGGGCGAGGTGACGAAGGGCTCTGGAGGTTGCTCCAAACCCCGTGAACCGGGGGACCCGATTCAGATAGTTGGCGCCCACGATCCAACGCCCGTACGGATCCGGTCGAATGTAGTGTTCCTCACCATCCCATTCGTGCTCGCCCGTGAACATGAAGCGGAGCAGGCGTCGGAGATCGCAGTATCCCCCGAACCCCACGATCAACCGGAGACGACCCTCCAGCCGGGGATCGGCAGAGGCGATCAGGGCCTGAGGAGCGCCGAAGGAGAAACCCATCAGGCCCAGCCGGTCCGGCGCGGTTTCCTCGCGCGCGGAAAGCGTGAGCGCCGCGGCCTGGATCGTGGCCACCGAGCGCTCGGGCTCCAGGCGAAGGTCCGCCCACTCGGGAATCTCCGGCGTGAGAACGGCGGCCCCGGACCCGGCGAGGGCCCGCGCGAAGCGCACTAGCGCCTCGTGCTTGCGTCCAGGCACCGTGATGCCGTGCAGGACCACCCAGCCGGGGAGGCCACGGGACCGGCCGGAAGGCAGATAGAGCGTCGCCGGGGCCCGATCCGAGCCCCGATCCACACTGACCTCGATCGCGCGCACGCCGCGGCCCAGGCTCGCCCAGTTTCGCCCGAACTTCACAGCGCGGGCCACCCCTCCTACCATGGTGGCGCAACCTAGTCGGCGGCGGTCGAACCCCGCCAGCGCGATCGCCCCCGAAACGGAGAGCTCCCGTCGCGGGTCCCGGTACTCGCTGCGCCCGGGCGGGCTGGACTGGGGGCTTCGCCTCGGCTTCGGTTGGCTGGCACACGATCCGCGTTAGCTTTTTCGCACGGGTGACGGGGGTCGTGCCCGACGGCCGCAGTCGTGACCGAGCAACGATACGCGGCCCAAAGGTCGTCCATCTTCGAGAAACCGAGAGACTCTTGATGGAATACAAACCTCCATACCTGCACGCGACGTTGGCGGGACTGGCGGTGTTCACGCTCTACGCGCTGACGCTGGCACCGACCACGGGGTTCTGGGACGCGAGCGAGTACATCGCGACTGCCCACATCCTGGGAATCCCGCATCCCCCGGGAAATCCGCTCTTCGTCGCGCTGGCCCGGTGCTGGAGCGTGGTGCTCGGGGTCTTCGGCTTCCCCGTGCCCGTTCGGATCAACCTGTTTGCGGCGGCGACCAGCGCAGGGGCGGCGGCCTTCTGGTTCCTGGTGGCGCACCGGATCCTGCTGGGCCTGCGCGGGGCCGTGTCCTGGATGCCGCTCGTGGGCGCCGGTGCCGCCACGCTGATCTCAGCGACGACGTACACCGTATGGAGCCAGTCGAACGTCAACGAGAAGGTCTACACCCTCTCGGTCCTGATCATCGCCCTGGCCAGTTGGCTCGCCCTGCGCTGGTACGATCGTCGCGACGAGACCGACAGCCTCAAGTACCTGATCCTCGCCGGTTACCTGATGGTACTGGGCTCCACCAGCCACTTGATGTCGGTGCTGCCGTTCCCGGCGCTCGGGCTGTTCATACTCATCGTGTCTCCGGCGCTCCTCCTCCGTCGTGCTGTCTGGACGGCCGCGGTTCCGCTGACCCTGTTGGCCATCTCGTTCAACTTCTTCCTGCCCATTCGCTCGGCGCAGGATCCGATGATCAACGAAGGTGAGCCCTCGTGCGAGAGCCTCGTCGAGGCCGGTGTCGCGGTGTTCACCAACGGCAGGAGCGGGTGCCCCGCCCTGGCCGCCAACCTAACGCGCGAGCAGTACGGCAAACCTCCCGTGACTGAGCGCAACGCACCGTTCAGCGACCAGCTCCTCATGTACTACCAGTACTTCGACTGGCAGTGGGCGCGGGGGATGGACCGGACGGAGCAGCCACGAAGCGGCCGCCTCCCGGTCACGGTGCTGTTCCTGGTGCTGGGGGTGGTGGGATTGGTGTCCGCCCACCGGTCCGATGCCCGAATCTTCGGCTACGTGGGCACGGTGACGGCACTCGTCACGATTGGGCTCGTGGCCTACCTGAATTTCAAGTACGGATACTCGCTCGCGCCCGAGGTCACGGATCCCTCTCTGCACGAGGTGCGCGAGCGGGACTATTTCTTCATTGCCAGCTTCTCTTTCTGGGGCGTGCTCGCAGGGATTGGGCTGACCTCGACCTGGGACTGGCTGGCGCAACGGATCGGGGGACCCCGCGGCGCCCTGGTGTCGGCGCCCGTGCTCGCGATCGCACTGCTGCCGCTGGCGCTCAACTGGACGTGGGCCAGCCGCTCAGGCGATTACGCCGCGCGTGATTGGGCCCACGACCTGCTGATGAGCGTCGAGCCGTACGGCGTCCTCTTCACGAACGGGGACAACGACACCTTCCCCTTGTGGTATCTCCAGGAGGTCGAGGGCATCCGCCAGGACGTGACCGTGGTGGTGGTGCAGTACCTGTTCACTCCGTGGTATCTACAGCAGCTCAAGCGACACACGGAGCCAGGCGTGCAGCGAGCCTTCGATCCTTCCATGAACGACGTGTTCGAGCCGCCGCCGGCTGCCCCGGCGGACCCCATCGTAGCCCTGTCTCCGGAGGAAATCGACCAGGTCCAGGCCGGGCGACTCGGGTCGGATCTCACCTTTCCCATCGGCCCCATTGCGGTCTCCTATCCCGAGGGAACCTTCCTCAACCGCGGACAACTCCTGGCGCTCCGCATCATCCGGGACAGCCTGGGCGATCGGCCCATCTTTTTTGCCAGCTTTGCCGGGATCATGCAGAACCTGGGGCTCTCGGACTGGGGCGTGCGGACCGGGTTGGCGGTCAAGCTCGTTCCGAGGGACCTGAACGTGGAGAATCCGCCGGGAGTGGTGCCGTTACCGGAGCGCGTGGGGGCGGGAGCCGTCGACCTGCCTCGATCCCTGGCGCTGGTGGAGCGGGTGTTCCTGAGCCGCGGGCTGGCAGGTCGAGAGATCTGGCCGGACGAGGCCACGCTCAACATCCCGCTCCAGTACTACATCTTCTTCACGCAGCTCGCGGAAGGTCTCGCCCAGCAGCCGGCGACGGATCCCGTGTTGCTCGACCGGATCCAGCAGCAGGCCGAGGCGTTCCTGGTGACCTACCGCTCGGGCAACTAGCCTCCGGAACAGGAACCGCGCCGACCTCAACGGGGTGACAGGCAGCATGATCGATTCCGACGATCGCTCCGGCCTGTCGCCGCCGGAGCTTCGGAGGTACGCGCGGCATCTGGTCCTTCCGGACGTGGGGCGAGCAGGCCAGCGCGCGCTCCGGGACGCCCGCGTCCTGCTCGTTGGAGCCGGAGGCCTGGGCTCGCCAGCCGCCCTGTACCTGGCCGCGGCCGGCGTCGGAACGCTCGGGCTCGTCGACGACGACTACGTGGACGAGACCAACCTGCAGCGTCAGGTGTTGTACGGTGACGCCGACCTGGGCCGGCCCAAAGTGGAAGTGGCGGCCGAACGGATCGCGGCAACCAATCCGCATGTCGTCGTGCGCCAGCACCCGGTGCGGCTCGGCACCGACAACGCCCTCGCGATCCTGGGCGACTACGACCTCGTTCTGGACGGGAGCGACAATTTTCCCACGCGGTACCTGGTCAATGACGCCTGCGTACTGCTCGGGAAGCCCAACGTCTATGGGGCCATTCTCCGCTGGGAGGGGCAGGTGTCCGTGTTCGGCGCCCCGGCGGGGCCGTGTTACCGCTGTCTGTTCCGGGAGCCGCCGCCGCCCGGCATGGTTCCCAACTGCGCCGAGGCCGGCGTGCTGGGCGTGCTGCCGGGGGTTGTGGGGTCGCTCCAGGCCCTCGAGGCCATCAAGCTGGTGCTCGGTCGCGGTGACGCGCTGGTGGGGCGCCTGGTGATCTTCGAGGCGCTCGAGAGCCGGTGGCGTGAGGTGACGATTCCTCGCAGCCCCGCATGCCCGGTCTGCGGCGACCATCCGACGGTGACCGAGCTCGTCGACTACGAGGATTTCTGTGGAATTCCGGCCGCGGTCGCTGCCGTCGGCCCGGAAGCGTTGGTCGTCGAGCTCGCGGGCGGGGGTAGCCCCCTCCTGGTCGACGTGCGCGAGCAGCACGAATGGGACGGAGGTAACCTGGAGGGCCAAGGCGCCGTGCACGTCCCGATGGGCCAGCTCGAGGAGCGCATACGGGAGTTTCCCGACGACCGCGACATCGTGGTCTACTGTCAGGTCGGAGCGCGGGGCCAGCGCGCGGTGCGCGCCCTGCGCGCCGCCGGCCTCCACCGGGTTCGCAACCTCGAGGGTGGCTACCGGGCGTGGATTGCTCAGATGGCGGCGTCGGCGCCGCGGGATACGATCGGAGAGGTGTGACTCCCACCGTCGTTGTCGTCGGCGCCGGCTTCGGCGGCCTGTGGGCCGCTCGGGCCCTCGACGGGCGAGGACCGCGGGTCGTCCTGATCGACCGCAACAACTACCACACGTTCCTTCCCCTCCTCTATCAGGTCGCGGCCGCCGAGATCGGTCCGACGGGAATCGCCTATCCCGTCCGCTCTGCCCTGCGGGGCTCGTCGGTCCAGTTCCGGATGGAGGAGGTCGTGGGGCTCGACCTCAGGGGGCGGGCCGTGCTCACGCGTGGAGGCCGCGTGGGGTACGACGCCCTGATCCTGAGCCTGGGGAGCGTGCCACGGTACTTCGGCGTCGAGGGGGCCGAGGAGCACGCCTTTCCGCTCCGGACGATGGACGACGCGCTCCCGCTCCGGCTGCACATCTTGGGGAGCTTCGAGCGGGGGTCCTTGCTCGAAGGCCCCGAGGGTCGGCGCGGCCTGCTCACGTTCGTGATCGTCGGCGCTGGCCCCACGGGAGTCGAGTTCGCCGGTGCGCTGGCCGAGCTCGTGTACGGACCGCTCCACCCCGATTATCCCGGCATCGCCCGCGACGAGCCCCGCGTGATTCTGGTGGAGGCAGGGGAGCGGGTCCTGCCGGGCATGCCGGACCGGCTGGCCGACTACGCCCTTCGGCGCCTCCAGCGCATGGGCGTCGACGTGCGCCTCGGTGTCCAGGTCTCGGCGGTGTCGCCCCAGGCAGCGCTGCTCGCCGACGGGACCGCCATCGAGACGGAGACCGTGATCTGGACGGCCGGCGTGGGCGGCGATCCCGCGGTCGCCGCCTGGGGGCTCCCCGTGGGCCCGGCCGGCCGCGTTCCGGTCACGCCATCGCTGCAGATCGACGGCCATCCGGAGGTCTTCGTCATCGGCGATCTGGCCTACCTCGAGCACGAGGGTGAGCCGCTGCCACAGGTTGCGCCGGTCGCGATCCAACAGGGACGCGCGGCGGCGGAAGGTGCCCTACGGGTGATCAGTGGCCAGGAGGCGGCGCCCTTCCGGTTCAAGGATCCCGGCATGCTGGCGGTGATCGGCCGCAATGCCGCCGTGGCCGACCTGCGGGCTGGCTCGTTCACGGGGTTCGCGGCCTGGGTGCTCTGGCTGGTGGTCCACATCTTCACGCTGATCGGCTTCCGCAACCGCGCGCTGGTGCTGGTCAACTGGGCGTGGAACTACCTGACCTTCCGCAGGACGGTGCGGGCGATCCTGCCACCGGGCGCGGAGTCGGTCGAGCACACCCGGAACGTGCGAGCCTCCCGGCGGCGCGAGGACCGCGCCTAGTACTCGGACAGCTCGACGATCGCCTCGAGGACGTCGTCGGGGCCAGGGAGGATGACCTCCTCGAGCCGCGGCGCGTAGGCCACCCAGGTGTCCATCGACGCCACCCGCCGGACAGGGCCGTCCAGCCAGGGGAAGAGCTCGTCCGCGATCCGAGCGGCGATCTCGGACCCGATCCCCCACGAGAGAGAATCCTCGTGCGCCACCACGACCTTGTTGGTCTTTCGGACCGAGGCCGTGATCGTTTCCATGTCGAACGGCGACAGCGAGCGGAGGTCGATCACCTCGGCCTCGATGCCATACTGGTCCGACGCCATCTTGGCCGCGTCCACGGAGCGCTTCACCAACGCGCCACAGGTGACCACGGTCACGTCGGAACCGGATCGCACCACGCTCGCCTTCCCGAACGGGATCATGAAGTCGGGACCCGGGTCCTGGCCCTTGTTGTGGACCTGGCGATACAGGTGCTTGTGCTCGAGGAACAGGACGGGATCCTCGCAACGGATGGCGGTCCGTAGCAGCCCGTTGGCGTCCACCGCGTTGGACGGGAGCACGACCCTGAGCCCGGGCGTGTGCGTGAAGAGCGTCTCGCCCGTCTGCGAGTGATAGATGGCGCCGCCCTTGAGGTACCCGCCATACGTGACGCGGACCACCACGGGCGCCGCATACGTCCCGTCGGACCGGTAGCGCATGGTGGCCAGCTCGTTGCGGATCTGCATCATGGCCGGCCAGATGTAGTCGAAGAACTGGATCTCGACGACGGGGCGGAGCCCGCGGAGCGCCATGCCGACCGCGCGCCCGACGATGTTGGCCTCGGCGAGCGGCGAGTTGTAGACGCGCTCGCTGCCGAAGCGGTGCTGTAGCCCGTGGGTCACCTTGAACACGCCGCCCTTGCCCTTCACCTGTTCGAGCACGTCCTCACGCGAGGCGTCGGCCACGTCCTGACCGAAAACCACGATCCGCGGGTCGCGCTCCATCTCGGTGCGGAGGCACGAGTTCAGCAGATCGACCATGGTGAGCTCACGATCCTCGGGATCGTGGGCCGGACTGTCCTCGGTGTCGAAATCGGACCCCGTCGAGTCTACCTCTTCCGAGAAAAGGTGCCTCGCGGCGGTGGCCGGCTCCGGCTGCGGGTAGGTCAGGGCCCGGTCGGCGGCCTCGGCCACCTCCGTCTCCACGGCCACCTCAAGGCGGTCCAGCTCGTCGGCCGTGGCGATCCCCTCCCGAATCACCAGCTCCCGCGTGAGCGCCAGCGGGTCGCGCGTGTCCTGCAGCTCGCGCTCGGACTTGGGCCTATACGCCTGCTCGTCGTCCGACATGGAGTGCGAGTAGGGCCGGGTGACGTGGGCATGGAGCAGCGCGGGGCCGTGGCCGGCCCGACAATACTCCACGACCTTCCGGCACGCTTCGTAGCTCTCCAGCACGTCCGTCCCGTCACACTCCTCGATCCGCAGATTCGGAAAGCCCGACACCAGTCGGGAGATGCTCCCACCCGCTGTCTGCACCTCCACCGGAACGGAGATCGCGTATCCGTTATCCTCGATGAGGAACAGGACCGGAAGACGGAGATTGCAGGCGGTGTTGAGCGCCTCCCAGAACTCCCCTTCGGAGGTGGTGCCCTCGCCCGCGCACACGAGGACGAGCTCGTCGTCGTGCAAATCCTCCACGTGCTGGCGAAGCGCTGGAAGCCGGCGGGCCCGCAAACCGGCTTCGGCCGCACCGACGGCGTGGAGGAACTGCGTGCCCGTCGGGGATGACGTGCTCGCGATGTTCAGGCGACGGTCTCCGAAGTGTGACGGCATCTGCCGCCCGCCACTCGACGGATCGTCCGCGGCCCCGACCGCCTGCAGGAAGTGATCGAGCGGCGTCTGCCCCAGGGCCAGGCACAGCGCCCGGTCGCGGTAGTAGACGAAGAACCAGTCGCTGCCCGGGCGCAGGTAGTCGGCCAGCGCCACCTGCACCGCTTCGTGCCCCGCGCCGGAGATCTGGAAGAAAATCTTGTTCTGCCGCTTGAGGCTGATCTCGCGGTCGTCCATACGCCGCGATACCAGCATGGTCCGGTACCAGGCCAGCAACCTGTCCGGAGCCACCCCGTGATCGTCGACGGCAGGTGCGGTTTCGTGTTCGGTTATCGTCATGGTCGAAAAAGCTAGCCGCGCTCGCCGTGGGCGTCCAAGCCTTCGCGAGGGAGGCGGTCCAGCATCGCTCTCAGGGCGGCCGCCTCGGTAACGGGGGGCGAGCAGGTATGGTGCCAGCACACATAGGCGGCCGGCCTCCCGTCCACGGTAGTCTTCCCCGTGAGCAGGGGCAGCGACCCGTCGCCGGCGTCTCCGGTGCCGGCGGCGAAGACCAGCCCGGGCAGGAAGCGGCGCGTGATCTCGCGGTGGAGCTCGACCCACGCGTCATCGTTCCGGTCTCCCACGAGTGCGATCTCGAGCGGAGCGGCGACCCGGGTCTCCGCCACGGCCAGCGTATGTCCAAACGCGAGAGCGTGGACGGCCGCGTCGGGCACCGAGCCGAGCACGCGCTCGCCGATCGCACGGTACCGGTCCACGCCGAGCAAGGCCCCGAGGCGCAGCAGGAGCTCGGCGGCCAGGGACTGTCCCGAAGGCAACGCTCCGTCCTGCAGGTCGCGCGGCCGCACGATGAGCGACTCCCCGTCCGCGGGGGTATCGAAAAGCAGTTCCGCCTCTTCGTCCCAGAAGCGAGCAATGACCTCCTCGCCGGCCCGGCGGCCCTCGTCCAACCAGAAGGGATCGGGGTCCACCAGGTAGAGGTCGAGCAGCGCGTTGCCCAGGCCCGCAACGTCGGGAAGCATGCCAGGCACCTTCGCCGTCCCGTCCTTGTAGGTGTGCATCAGACCATCCGGGCCGCGCATCGTATCGAGCAGGAAGTGGGCGGCCCGGCGCGCCACGTCGCGGTAGTCCGCCCGGTCGAAGGCGCCCGCGGCCGCCGCGAGGGCACGGATCGTCAGCGCGCTCCAGCTGGCCAGGACCTTCTCGTCCCGAAAGGGCTCGGGACGCGCGCGCCGGGCCGCGAGGAGCTGGGTCCGCGCGGCGGCGAGCCGCGCCGCCAGCACCTCGGTGTCGAGACCGGCGGAGCGCGCCACGGCCTCCCGATCGTGGGGGAGGTGGAGGATGCTCCGCCCCTCGAAGTTGCCCACGTCGCTGACGTCGTACACACGTCGGAAGAGCGCTCCGTCGGGGCCGAGCACCTGGTCCACCTCCTCGGGCGTCCAGACGTAGAACCGACCCTCCTCGCCTTCCGAATCGGCGTCACGCGCCGCGAAGAATCCGCCTTCCGCGGACGTGAGATCATCGAGAACGTAGTCCAGCGTCGTCTCCGCCACCTCGCGCAGATCCGGCCCACCCGTGAGTTGGTGCGCGTGCACGTAGGTGCTGGCGAGCAGGGCATTGTCGTACAGCATCTTCTCGAAGTGCGGCACGAGCCAGCGGGCGTCGACCGAGTAGCGATGGAATCCGCCGCCCAGGTGGTCGCGCATCCCTCCCGCTGCCATCCGCCGCAGCGTGTGCAGCGACATCGCGAGCGCCTGCGGGTCGCCGGTACGCCAGTGATGGCGAAGGAGGAACTCCACCACGACCGGCTGCGGAAACTTGGGAGCCCCGCCGAACCCTCCATGCGTCGGGTCGAATGCGCGGGCGATGCGCTGCAACGCCTCGGCCAGGTCCCGCTCCCCGGGGGCGGCGCCGTCCTCGGCGTCCCGGCCCCGTTGCGCGGCCTTCCCGATCGCTTCCCTGAGCTGCGCCGCGGTTCGGACCACCTGGTCGCGCCGCCCGCTGTATGCGCCCGCGGCCGCCCTCAGCACCTCACGGAAGGATGGCATGCCGTGCCGAGGCGCAGGCGGAAAGTACGTGCCGCCGAAGAAGGGCTCACCGGCAGGAGTGAGGAACGCCGTGAGCGGCCAGCCGCCGTGGCCGGTCATGGCCTGGACCGCCTGCATGTACACGTGGTCCACGTCCGGGCGCTCCTCCCGGTCCACCTTCACGCTCACGAACAGCTCGTTCATGAGCGCGGCGGTCTCCGGGTCCTCGAACGACTCGCGCTCCATCACGTGACACCAGTGGCAGGCCGAGTAGCCGATCGAGAGCAGGATCGGTCGATCGGACGAGCGGGCGGCCGCGAAGGCCTCCTCGCCCCAGGGGTACCATTCGACTGGGTTGTCCGCGTGCTGTAGGAGATAGGGGCTGGTCTCCTCCGCCAGGCGGTTGGACACGCTACGGCTTCACGCGGAGGCCCGCTCGAGCTCGTCCTCCGCAAAGTCCCGCCGCTCCTCCTCGCCGTCGAGCACTACGCCGTAGCGGCCCGGACGGTAGTCGTCGAGGAACACCACGAGCCCCTCGCGGCCCACGAGCGCGGGGTCGATGGGGAAGCGGCCGCGCCTCACGCGGACGCGTGTGCCCTGCGGATGGATGAACGTGCGGAGCGCGTACACGGAGCCTCGTCCTCCCGGGGAAGCGATCGGTCGGTGAGCGGGTCCGGATGCCGGACGCCGACGAGGTTGGACTACCCCCCCTTCGGCGGTCCGGTTTCGCCCTCCAGGTTGATCGGGCGGCCTGCGGTTACGCGGTCGCGCACCGCTTCGGCGAAATCCGGCGCCGGCTGCCCCTTCGCGCCTCGCAGGCGGGCGACCGCCAGCCGCCGCCCGTCGGCGCACACGACGCTGACGAAGGCCGTGGGAGGGCCGCCGGACGAATGGCCCACGCCGGTGACCGCCACACGCACGTCGCCGGCCTGGAGCGAGGCCACGACTCCGTCGAGCTGGTCCTCGGGGATCGTGTAGGTGGCCAGAAAGGTCGGGACACCGGCGGGCACGACCGCGAGATCGATGGTGGTCAGCGTCGGGATGCCAGGCGCGCGGACGATCGGATGGATCGTGTACAGGACCGATAGGCGCGTGGTCACGAAGGCCGGGGCGCGGTGCATGGCCGCCAGTGTGCCGGCAGGCGGACCGTGCGGCAAGCAGAGCCGACCCGAAGACGCCTCGGGTGGGGCCGGGCGTGCGCCGGCGACAGGCCGGGTGGCGCATGGCTAGATTGGGTCGCCATGTACTCCACGATCTTCCGGGTCCTCGTGCGACGGCCTTGGCTCGTCCCGGCCGCGCTGGGGGCCGCCTGGGCCGCCCGACGGCGCCACTGGTACCGCCGACCCCCGTTTCTCCCCATCCCTTCGGCACAGTATCTGCGATGGAGGCTGGAAACGGCCTACGGCGATGCCGGCGTTCGCCCCCCGACCGAGGAGATAGCGCGTTATCTCGCTTGGTCTCGGCGGGTTCGTAGGCGCATGTAAGTGGGAGACGCCCGTGGGAAAGATATTCCTCATCGCGATCCTGGCCCTGGTCGCCGGCCTCGCGATACCGACCACTCGCCCGATGATCATGGAGCGGGCGGAGCCGATCCTGTACCCCATCCACAAGTGGCAGAACACGAGTGAGATGGAGCAGATCGCCAGGGAGCTGGCGGCGTTCGAGCGGACCTACTACCGGCTTCCGACTGACCAGGCGGGGTTCGACGAATGGATGGCGGGACAGTTTGCCGAGGAGTCCCGGACGGACTCCTGGGGGACGCCCTACGACCTCCGAGTGGGTCCGGATTCCTTCACCATCGTATCCGCGGGTGCGGACCGAACGCTGGCCACTCCCGACGACCTGGAGTACACGGAGCTCAAGCTGGCCGCGCGGGCCGACGCGAACTCGCGGAAGTAGCCCTGCCGCCAATCTCCTGATCTTGCCGCCGGCGGCTACGCCGGCCGGTGCCTGAGCGTGGACTCGCTGGCGAGCGAGATCACGGACGCACTCGTCCGTTTCGGCCCCGCGCTGCTCGCCGTCATGGCGTTCCTCGAGACGGCCTTCCTGACCGGGTTCTTCGTGCCCGCCGGGGTGGCCCTGCTCATCGCGTCGTTCTTGGCCTCGGAAGGCACGATGGCGCTCCCCGTCGTCGTGACCTGGGCCGTCGCCGGTGCGTTTGCCGGCGACTCGACGGGCTTCTGGATCGGGCGGCGGGTGGGCGAGGCCCCCATGGAAGAAGCCGGCTGGTTCCGCCGGCTGGTGGCCACCATCGATCCCCGGCGGCTGGCGGTCCTCAGGCGGACGCCCGCCTATTCGGTGAGTCTGGCCCGCGTGATCGCCTTCGTGCGTACACTGATGCCGATCTCCGCTGGCCGCAGCGATCTGACGTATCTGCGGTTCCTCGGATACGACGCGGTCGGCATCGTCCTTTGGGCGATCAGCTATGTGACCGTGGGCTATTTGGCGGGCGAGAGCTGGCGGCTGGTCAGTCGCTTGGTGGGCGGCTTCTGGGCCGCCCTGTTCGTGGTGGTGGTCGTGATCGGCACCCTCGGAAGCTACCGTGCGCGGAGGCGGGCGCACCGCGCAGCCGAGGCGGCCGGGCCGGGACGGGGGACCTCCATGATCAGCATCGGACTCACCGGAAACGTGGCATCGGGCAAATCCACAGTGGCCCGTACGTGGGCGGAAGCCGGGGTCCCCGTGCTGAGCGCGGATGCCCTTGCTCGACAGGTCGTCGAGCCCGGGTCCGACGGTCTGGCAGAGGTTGTGGCCCGATTCGGGGTCGAGGTCCTCCTACCTGACGGTACGCTCGATCGCGACGAGCTCAGGCGTCGGGTGTTCACGGACGAGGAGGCGCGCCGCGAGCTGGAGGGCATCCTCCACCCTCGCATCGCGGAGCTTCGCTGGTCGTGGTTGTCACGACAGGGTGCCGCGGGTGCACCGGTGGTCGCCTACGAGATTCCATTGCTGTTCGAGACGGGGCAGCAGGGAGAATTCGATGTGATCGTGCTGGTGCACGCGCCGGCCGAGGCGCGGAAGCGGCGCCTCGTCGAGGATCGGGGCATCGACGAGCAGGAGGCCGAGCGCATGATCGAGGCGCAGATGCCATCCTACGAGAAACGGGCGTTGAGCCATTTCGTCATCGAAAACGAGGGAACCGTTACCGAGCTCGAGGCCGCGGCGCGGGAGACGCTGGACCGGATCCGGGCGGGGACGTGAGCCGACCAGCGCACTCGGCGGAGCGCGGAGCGCCCGACGGACTCATTCGCATCGACTTCCACGTGCATACCTGGGGGTCGCACGACTGCCTGTCCGATCCCGAGCGCGTTCTCGAGCAAGCCCGGGCGCGCGGCGTCGACCGGATCGCCATCACGGACCACAACGAGATCGACGTGGCGCTCGCGATGGCTGCGCGGCACCCGGACGCGGTCATTCCGGGCGAGGAGGTCAAGACCGCGGAGGGAATCGACGTGATCGGGCTGTATCTGCGGGAGCGGATTCCGGTGGGCACCCCTGCGGAGGAGACCTGCCACCGGATCCACGAACAGGGCGGGATCGTGTACCTCCCACACCCATTCGCACGCGGAAAGGGAGGGGGCGGGGGACACGTGGACCGCCTCGTGCCATTCCTGGACATGATCGAGGTGCACAACGGTCGGCTGCGGCCGCCGGCACTGAACGGGTTGGCAGAGCGGGTCGCGGAACGGGACAGGCTCCTCCGGGGCGCCGGCTCCGATGCTCACACGATCCGCGAGGTGGCGCGGAGCTGGGTGGAGCTGCACTGGCATGCAAACGAGTCAGCGGCTCTCCTGGCTGCCCTCGGCGAGGCGAGACACGTGCACCGCGAGACGTCGCATCCGGTGGTCCATGTGGCCTCGACGTGGGCCAAGGTTCGCAAGCGCTTGCCGTTCTAGCCGCCGGTCGGTGCGGCCGCCGGCAGCGGGCCTCCACCGAAGCGGCACACGACCGACGCCCGGTCCACACCGGCCCCACACCCGACCCGCCGCGGCTGGCCGCGACCGTGGGCGGAACCGCAGGCCGGGTGCGGGGCCTATATTGTCCGTACGGGCTCGATCGAGTCCGCACCGAAGCGGGTTCCCACCGCTCCCGACTTCGGCGGTGTCCACGTCCTCGGGTGGAGAGGGGGGTCTCGCGGTGACC
>JAHEKN010000092.1 GCA_024638305.1 Gemmatimonadota bacterium
CCGCGGTTCCACTCCGCTCACGGACCGCCTCGATCTTCAGCCTCTGCTGCCAATCCTCTACGTGGCCTGGTCCGACGGCGCCCTCGGCACCGAAGAGCTCGCGCTGATTCGCCAACGCATGATCGACTGTCCCGGCGTGCTCCCTACCTCCGCCGGTGCGCTCGCCAGCTGGCTCGATCCGTCCGCCCCACCCTCTCCCGGAGAGCTGCGCTCCCTGCGCGATCACATCCGTGCGGGTGTTTCGCCGGAGCGTACTCCGGGCCTCGCTCGCTCGTTGGCGGAGCTCGGCCTGGGGCTCCGCGACGGTCCGCCCCCGGGCGAGTGGTCCGACCCGGCCGCCGCGGACACCCTGCGGGCCATCGAGGAGCTCCTGGGCGTCCAGGGCGCGGAGGCGGCTCGGGAGATCCTGGGTCCCCGCCTCCCCGCCGCCGTCGCTGCTGAGCGTCTCGAGCGTGAGCCCGTACCTGCCCTCGACATGGCGGCCGTCCGCCGGCACCTGGAGGGCGATCACGCCGAGCTCCGGCGCGAGCTGCTGGAGCTCATCGCCGGCAGCCGCTTCAGGGTCCCGGACGGAACCCCCACAGCGGCCTACCGGGAACGGGTCTTCGGCCTGCTCCAGGAGCTTGCGGACCGCGGCTACGGGCGGCTGGGATTCCCGAAGTCCGTCGGCGGCGAGGGGGACGTGCGGGGATCAATCGTGGTGTTCGAGACTCTCGCGTTCGGAGATTTGAGCCTCCTGGTGAAGTTCGGCGTGCAATTCGGGCTATTCGGAGGGAGCATCCTGCACCTGGGGACCGAGAAGCACCACCGGGCCTATCTCGCGGACGTGGGCTCGCTGGCCCTTCCGGGCTGTTACGCGATGTCGGAGATACGCCACGGGTCGAACGTCCGCGACGTCGAGACGACCGCGACCTACGATGCGGGTGCAGGCGAGTTCGTGGTGCATACGCCGCACGCTCTGGCCGCCAAGGACTGGATCGGCAATGCGGCCACCCACGGCCGTGTGGCCACGGTGTTCGCGCAGCTCCAGGTCGGAGGGCAGTCGCACGGCGTCCATGCGCTGCTCGTGCCGATACGGGATGTGGACGGCTCGACCTGTCCAGGCGTGGAGATTCAGGACTCCGGACGCAAGGAAGGGCTCAACGGCGTGGACAACGGGAGCATTCGCTTCACGGAGGTGCGGGTGCCCCGGGACGCGTTGCTCGACCGGTTTGCCCGCGTGACCGAGGGCGGTGACTACGAGAGCCCCATCCCGAGCGACGGCCGCCGCTTCTTCACAATGCTCGGCACCCTGGTTGCGGGGCGCGTCAGCATCGCCGCTGCATCGGTGAGCGCAGCCAAGACGGGACTCGCGATCGCCGTCCGCTATTCCGATCGGCGGCGTCAGTTCGGGCCTAGCGGGGGCACGGAGGTCCGCATTCTCGATTACCTGACCCACCAGCGGCTACTCCTCCCCAGGCTGGCCACCACCGTCGCGCTGGACTTCGCCGTGAAGGATCTCGCGCACCGGTATGCGACCCGGAACGAGGCAACCCAGCGGGAGCTCGAGGTGCGCGCGGCCGGGCTAAAGGCCGTGGCCTCCTGGCATACGGTCGACACCCTGCAGGCGTGTCGCGAAGCCTGCGGCGGCAAGGGATACCTGAGCGAGAACCGGTTCGCGCGCCTCAAGGCCGACACCGACGTCTTCACGACGTTCGAGGGCTCCAACGTCGTGCTGCTCCAGCTCGCAGCCAAAGGCCTGCTCACGCAGTATCGCCAGGAGATGGGTGACCTCAAGCTCTGGGGAATCGTCAAGTACATCGCCGAGTCGGCTTCCAGGAGGGTCGCCGAGCTCAATCCGGTCGTCACACGTCGCCACGACGAAGAACATTTGCTCGACCCCGAGTTTCACGAGTCGGCGCTCGAGTACCGGGAGGACCACTTGCTGGGCTCGCTCGCCCGGCGCCTGAAGGCCAGACTCGACGATGGTATGGACTCGTTCGACGCCATGAACGAGTGCCAGGACCACGTGGTGACGCTCGCGCTGGCCCACGTGGACCGCCTCCTGGCGGAGGAGTTCAGGCGGGGACTCGATGCGGCTCCCCCCGAGGTTCGCGAGGCCCTCTCGCCCGTCTACTCGGTGTTCGCGCTGCACACGCTCGAGCGCGAGCGCGCCTGGTATCTGGAGAGCGGGTACATGGAGCCCGTGAAGACCAAGGCCATCCGGTCGCAGGTGAATCGGCTGCTTCTGGAACTCCGTCCCCATGCTGTCGGACTCGTTGACGCCTTCGGGATTCCGGACGCCCTTCTCGGCCCCGCGGCGTTCGTGGATGAGGAGCGGCCCTGACGGCCGTCTCGGACCAGGACGCGCCGTGTCCGGGTAGAGAGAGTACACGGTCCACCGCGACGGTCTGGGGCGGTCTTTGGGATCGTCGGCACGGGGCTGGATCCCGTGACGAGCAACTGAAACCTGGAAGGGTCACTGCCCGTCCGGGAGGTGGCAGACGCCCCTGAGCGGGGCAGCGATCGACCTCGATTCGGAGAGGGACATGGCCACGCTACTGCGCCGGGTGCTACGCCTGGTGCTCGACTGGATCAAGAACCGGATCTAGCCGAAGGTCGGAAGCACGCATACGACGGGTCGTAGGTCGATCGTGGCTTGACACTACCGGTTGGGGTCCGCGAGACTACCGCGGGTGTATCGGTAGGACGGCCCGGGCGTTCGGTGGCGGCACCATGAACGCACCGGTCGCCCGTTCGCGGGCTCTGTCCCGGAGGTGTCGTGAAGCGCGCTGGACTCTCAACTCTCCCAACGCTGGCCGTCGGATTACTGGCATTTCTCGCGGCGGATGCGATGCCCCTGGCCAGCCAGGACTTCCGCTTCGACGCCGACCGGCCCGACGGGCGGGCTCCAGCGGGCGTGCTGGCCGATCACCTGCTTCCGGTCGGGAGCTTCGAATTGAGCTACGACTTCAGCTCGATCGATTCTGAGGGGCTGCTCACCGGCACGCTGCCGGTGGTGCTCGAGGACGTGCTGGAACTGTTCGCGATCGCCCCGGCCACCATGGAGGTCGTGAGTCACTCCGTGAACGCGGCCTACGGACTCGGCGAGAACGTGTCGGTGCTGCTGTTCGTGCCGTTCGTGCAGACCCGCATGGGCCATCTGATGCAGGACGGGCGTGCCTTCTTCACGGAAGCGAGCGGCCTGGGCGACGTCCGCCTCCATGCCCTGTTCCGACTCTACGACGGCGGTGCGGTGCGGGCGCACATCGAGGGCGGGTTCGCCATGCCCACGGGCGCCACAGACGCCCAGGACGCCACGCCCGATGGCCCGGCGCGGCTCCCCTACGCCATGCAGGTCGGGTCGGGGACGTTCGCACTCATTCCCGGTGCCGCCGTTCAGGTGATGAACTCGGTGGGGGCGGTCGGCGCGCAGTTGCGGGGCATGGTCCAGGTGGGGGAGAACGATCACGGGTACCGGCTGGGGAGCCGGGTGATGGGCACTGCCTGGATGGCGCCGCGCATCAACGAGTTCATGAGCCTCTCCGCGCGGGTGCTGGTGGAGAACTGGGACGGGGTGAGTGGATTCGACCCCGCCCTCGACCCGGGGCAGTTGACGACCGGCTCGGGATTCACCGGTGGGATGAGGGTCGAGATCCCCTTCGGGCTCAATCTCATGATGGCGGAGGGGCCCCTCCGGGGTCACCGGCTCGGACTCGAGGCCTCCTTCCCGGTCCATCAGGACTACGACGGCATCCAACTCCAGCGCGACTGGAGCCTGCTCCTCACCTGGGAGAAGGCCTTCTAGCAGGGTCAGCCGACTCCGGGGACCTGGAGCCTAACTCGCTCTGACCCGCGACCGGATCGCTTCGGCGCCAGGCGCGGGATCGGACGGCTCACCCCGTGAGGCGTACCAGATGGTAGGTCTTCTTGCCCTTCCGTAGCACCAGGAACCGGCCCTCCACGGCGCTCTCCAGCCGCGCCCGCTGATCCGTGTCCTCGACCCGAACGTTGTTGAGGTAGATTCCGCCTCCTTCGATCGAGCGACGGGCGTCCCCACGGGACCCCGCCAGCGACGTCTCCGCAAGCAGCTCGACCAGATCGACCCCGTCTCCGCCCAATCCCTCGCGGGGAAGTGTGCTGGACGGCACGTCGTGGAAGATCTCTTCCACCTCGTCGGCGGTAAGGCCTTCGATCTCGCCACCGAACAGCACGCGGGTCGCCTGTTCGGCTTTGGCCAGGCCCACGGCGCCGTGTACGCGCTGGGTCACCTCACGCGCCACCGCCTTCTGAGCCGCCCGCTCCTGAGGACGCTCGTCGGTCACGGCGTCGAGCTCCCGGACCGCAGCCTCGTCCAGGAGGGTGAAATAGCGGAGGTAGCGCCTCGCGTCCTCGTCGTCCGCATTCAACCAGAACTGGTAGAACCGGAAGGGCGACGTGAGCGCGGGATCGAGCCAAACGGTCCCCTCCTCGGTCTTCCCGAACTTCGTGCCCGAAGCGGTCGTGACCAGCGGGCTCACCACACCGAAGGCGCGGGCGCCCCGGACCCTCCGGATCAGGTCGACGCCCGCTACGATGTTCCCCCACTGGTCGCTCCCGCCCATCTGCAGCGTGCACCCGTGGCGGTCGTACAGCGCCAGGAAGTCGTACGCCTGCAGGAGGCTGTAGCTGAACTCGGTATACGACATGCCCACCTCCTCGTCCTCCAACCTCCGGCGGTTGGTCTCCCTGCGCAGGAGCACGTTCATCGAGAAGTGCTTCCCGACGTCGCGCAGGAAATCGAGGGCCGACAGCTCTCCGAGCCAATCGAGGTTGTTCACCATGCGGGCGGGATTGTCCCGGGCCTCGAAGTCGAGGAAGTGGGAAAGCTGGCCTCGGATCCCCTCGAGGTTGCGCTCGACGTCCTCCCGCGACATGAGGGGACGCTCCTGGCTCTTCCCCGAGGGATCCCCCACCAGCCCCGTCCCCCCGCCCACGAGCGCGATCGGGCTGTGACCCGCCCGCTGCATGTGGACCAGCAGCATGATGACGAGCAGGTTGCCGACGTGGAGGCTCACAGCCGTAGGGTCGAAACCGATGTAGCCGGTCACGGAACCCTCGTCGAAGGCCTCGCCCGCTCCCTCGGTGGCGTCCTGCAGCATTCCGCGCCAGCGGTATTCGTCGAGCAGGTTGGGCATCGTGGTCCCGCGTTCGAACCCTGCGCGCGCGGCGCAGGAGTGGACGGGTTCTCGGCGATCGAGGGCCGTAGGCGGGTCCTAGGATACGGCGTCGACGGAGACGATCAAGGCCCGGCGTCCCCGGCCGCCACCGTCTGACGGGCCGCGGCGCGGTCCAACTTCCCGTTCCGGTTCCTCGGCAGTCGGTCCACGACCCACACCTCTTTGGGGATCTTGGCCGGTTGGAGCCGAGTCTTGAGACGGGCCCGCACCAGGTCGCTCAGCCCCTCGGGTGCCTCCCGTCGACCGGGCTCCATGCGGAGATCCTGGCGCTCGGCTTCGAGCTCGATCAGGGCCACGAGCCGCTCCCCCCACTCGGGGTCCGGCATGCCGAGCACGCACGCGCCCGCGATGCCGTCGATCCTCCGGAGCTCGTCCTCCACCTCCTGGGGGTCCACGCTCACGCCGCCAGTGATCAGCCGGTCACCCCGGCGGCCGACGATCTTGAGCGCGCCGTCCGGCTCCAGCGATCCGAGGTCTCCGGTGTGGAGCCATCCGTCCGCTCCGACCAGCGGCGCCTCGTCGCCCACGTAGCCGGCGGCGAGCGACGGGCCCCGCACGAGGATCTCGCCATCGGAGGCGACCCGGATCTCGACACCGGGGAGCGGCACGCCCACCGTGTCGGGCCGCCGACAGGCCTCCGCCGGCGTGGCCGTGGCCACCTGCGAAGTCGCCTCGGTCAGTCCGTACGTCGGTGCGACCGGGAAGCCCCTCCGGCACGCGCGCTCGATCAGGTCGGTTGGCGCCGCTCCGCCCCCGAGCAGCAGGGCGCGGAGCCCCGGCGGGGCGTCCGCCGCGCCACGGGCGTCCAGAACACGCTCGAGCATGACCGGCACCAGCGAAGCGTGCGTGATCCGTTCCTCGTCCCCCAGCCTCAGGAGGTCTGCCGCACGGAACGGACCGGGTAGCACCACCACGCTCCCGAGCGCAGCCGCACGCGCGACCAGGACGAGCCCCCCGACATGGGCCAAGTTGAGCGAGGCGTACCAGCGATCGTCCGCCCGGAGCCCCAGGCGGAGCCTGCTCGCTTCGGCGTTGAAGGCGAGCGCCGTCCAGGGCAGGGCCACGCCGCGGGGCCGGCCCGCCGTCCCCGAGGTCCAGACGATGGCGGCGACGTTCGTGGCAGGCCCGTCCTTCGAGCGACCGGTCCCCTCTCGTTCCCGGGCCTCGCCGTTGAGGGCGTGCGCGGCGTCCACGTCCAGCACCGGGGCCTCCCCCCCCACCAACGAGACCATGGCCGCCTCGGCGAGCACCAGCGCGGGCGCCAGAACCGCCAGCGCCGCGCGAACTTCCGGACCGGTCGACCGGGGATGCAGGGGGACGACGATACCCCCGGCCCGCCAGATCGCATGGATCCACACCACTTGCTCGGCCCGAGGCCGGGTGAGGAGCACCACGCGGTCGCCACGTTCGACGCCGTGCGCAACCAGGGCATCCGCGACCGCCGACACGCGCTCGTCCAGGTCTCCGTACGCTATCCGCAGGTCGGCGCCGTCGTCGAGCGCGAGCGCCCCCGGGGCCCCGTCGGCGGCGACGCGCACCAGGTCCTGAGCCACTCTACCAGAAACTCGCGACGGTGAGGCCGACCGCGAAGAGCAGGCCGTAGAGGCCCGCTGCGGCAGCGGTACCGGGGAGAGCGGGCATCAAGCGCCGAGCGTCCGCGTGCGCGAGAACCAGGCGCAACGCCCGCCCCGCGGGTATCGCGGCGGCCAGCCCGAGCAAGCAGAGCGGACTCCACGCGTACACGCGCACCCCCGCCGGCAGCGTCGCGAACGCCACCAACACCAGGGCCGTGTACTCGATCCGGCCGGTGGTCCGCCCGAAGAGTACGGGCAGCGTGCGCTTTGCCGCTCGCCGGTCGGTTTCCAGATCCCGCAGGTTGTTGGCCACGAGGATCGCCGTATTGAGCGCCCCGATCCCGAATCCGGCGAGGAGCAGCTCCGGCCGCATCTCCAGAGCCTGGACCCAGTACGTGCCGGCCACGGCGACCGGGCCGAAGAACAGGAGGACGAACAGGTCGCCGAGGCCGTTGTAGGCCAGGGGAAAGGGCCCTGCCGTGTACGCCCATCCGGAGATCACGGACAGGACACCGATCACGAGGATCGGCGTCCCACCGACGGCGACCAGGTACACACCGACCAGCACCGCGAGGCCGAAGGTAGCGAGTGCGGCCCGCCGGACGGCGGCCGCTTCGATCAGTCCGGACTGGGTCACCCGGGTCGGGCCCACCCGCTCGCCCGTATCTCCGCCGCGGACAGAGTCATAGTAATCGTTGGCGAAGTTCGTGCCGACCTGGATCAGGAGCGCTCCCGCCAGCGCGGCAGCGGCCGGCAGGAGCGCGAAGCGCCCGTGCGACACGGCCAGCGAAGCCCCCATGAGCACGGGGGCGGCGGCCGCCGTGAGCGTCTTAGGTCGGGCTGCCTGGACCCAGGGGCGGAGAGCCGACATCGGGCGCGCTCCGGCGCGGTCTCAGGGGAGCCACGGGTACTGCCGAAAATCGGGCTTCCGCTTCTCGAGGAACGCGTTCTTCCCCTCCTGACCCTGCTCCGTCATGTAGAACAGCATGGTGGCGTTTCCGGCCAGCTCCTGGAGGCCGGTCTGACCGTCGACGTCGGCGTTGAGCGCGGCTTTCAGGCAGCGGATCGCCAGGGGGCTCTTGTCCAGGATCTCCTGGGCCCACTGGAAGCCCTCCGCCTCGAGCTGCTCGATGGGAACCACCGTGTTCACCATGCCCATCTCGTAGGCCTCCTGTGCGCTGTACTGACGGCACAAGTACCAGATCTCCCGCGCCCGCTTCTGGCCGACCATGCGCGCGAGGTACGCGGACCCGAACCCGCCGTCGAAGCTTCCCACCTTGGGGCCAGTCTGACCGAACACGGCGTTGTCCGCCGCGATGGTGAGATCGCACACCACGTGCAGCACGTGCCCGCCACCGATGGCGTACCCCGCCACCAGCGCGATCACGGGCTTGGGCATGGTGCGGATGAAGCGCTGCAGCTCGAGCACGTTCAGCCGTGGGACGCCGTCGCCGCCGACGTACCCGGCTTCGCCTCGCACGCGTTGGTCCCCGCCCGAGCAGAACGCGTACTTGCCGTCCTTGGCGGGGCCGTTGCCGGTCAGCAGCACCACCCCGATCGACTGGTCGTCGGCTGCGTCGCGAAAGGCGTCCTGCAGCTCGAACAGGGTCTCTGGACGGAACGCGTTCCTCACCTCAGGACGGTCGAAGGCGATGCGGGCCACGCCGTCGCACTTGTGATACGTGATGTCCTCGTAGTCCCTGACCTGCTTCCAGTCCGGATTCGTCATGTTTCCTCAGTGATCGGAGAGCCCGAGCTCGCGCATCACGCTCGCCCGGACCTCATCTACGGTCTCCTGCCGCCAGCGGCGGTTCTCGTCTCGGTCGCTCGATACTTCGATGATGTGGGTCCCACCTTCCGTGAAGGCGGCCTGGACGACCGCGGCGACTTCGGCTGCGGGCACCCGGCGGAACGGAAGATCGTACAGCGCACCGGCGTGGCGGAAGTCCAGCCCGTGCGGCGTGGCGAAATAGCGGGTGAACGCCGGCTCGTGCTCGCGGATCGGGAGCAAGTGGAAGATGCCGCCACCGTCGTTGTTGAGAAGGAGAAAGACGACAGGGAGGCCGAGGGCCCGTGCCGGCACCAGTCCGTTCAGGTCGTGGAGGAACGCCAGGTCGCCGACCAGCGCCAGAGTGGGACGCCCGGAGGCGAGCGCCGCCCCCAAGGCCGAGGACGCGATCCCGTCGATCCCGCTTGCCCCGCGGTTCCCGACGCAACGGATGTCGACGCCGGCGGTCACGTAAGCGTCCACGTCACGGACGGGCATGCTGGACGAGGCGAACAGCAGCCCGCCCTCAGGGATCGATGCCACGGCCGCCCGCGTGACCAGCGGCTCGTAGGAGTCCGCCCCCGCGCTCGCTTCCCGGGCCGCGATCACATTCGCGGCGGCTCCGGCCGCTCTCCGCCAAAGCGCTTGCCAGCCGTTCGCCTCCTGCCGGCCATTGCTCCCGCCATCGGCGTGACTCGGCGCCGATGCCAGGACCGGCGCCAGCGCCGCGGCCAGGGCGGTGGCCACGCCGGCCGGGTCGGCCTTCAGGTAGAGGTTGGCGGTGACGGCGTGATCCTTCCACCGGCGACCGTCGTCGATCACCACCACCTCCGCCCCCGACTGCGCCACGTGGGCCGCCAGCGCGGTCGACGTCGGGCTCCGCCCCACACGGATCACCAGGTCGGGGGACAGCGCAGCCGCCACCTCGGGCGCACGCAGGAATAAGTCGTAGTGGTCCGCGTGCACCCCGTCACCCGCGGTCCGACCGAAGCGCCCCCCCAGGGGGTCCGCAAGCAGCGGATATCCGGTGCATTCGGCGATGGCCCTGGCCGGAGCCCCATCCGGGCTGGACGCTTCGCCCGAGATCACGATGCCCCGGTGTGTCTGCCCCACCCGTCGTGCCAGATCACGGATTCCCTCCGCGTCCAGACCAAGCCGCCCGGTTCGCACTTCCAGGCCACGCACGGCCTGCCGGCCCTCACGTATGGGACCCGAGGGATCCGGATGGAGCGGCTTGTCGAACGGGAAGTTGACATGGACCGGCCCGGCGGGCGGACCAACCGACTCGTGCACGGCCCGCGCGGCGAGCTGTCGCACGTGATCCATCGTTTCGGGCCGCTCCTCGGGGGCGCTCAGGTCGTACGCCGCGATCGGATAGGAACCAAAGATCCGCACCTGGTCGATTGCCTGATTGGCGTCCGCGTCGCGGAGGCGATGGGGGCGATCGGCGGTCAGCAGGAGCAGCGGCGTCTCACTCTGGGCGGCCTCCACCACGGAGGGCAGCAGGTTGGCCACCGCCGTCCCGGACGTGGTGATCACGGCAGCCGGCGCACCGCTGGCCTTCCCCGCCCCGAGCGCCAGGAAGCCGGCCGAGCGCTCGTCCAGGTGGACCAGCGTGCGGATGTCGGGGTGACCGTCGGCGGCCAGAACCAGGGGCGTCGAGCGCGACCCCGGAGCCACCACGACCAGTCGGACCCCGGCAGCGGCGAGCCCGTCCAGGAACGTCCGCGCCCACAGGAGATTGAGTCGGCCGCGGTCCTCCGCTTCGATCACGAGCCGCTCAGCGAGCCGCGCGGCTCACGTGGGCTCGCCCATCAGCGCCACTCTCGCCGTCAGGAGCTTGAGCGCCGTCTCCTCCCACTCCTGGCGGGGGTCGGACTCGGGCACGATCCCGGCGCCGGCGAACAACCGCCATGCCGATCCATTGGCGAGCGCGCAACGCAGGGCCGGGACGAACACGCCGTTCCCCGCGTTGTCGAACCACCCCACGGGTGCCCCGTACCAGCCGCGATCGAAATTCTCCTCCGCCGCCAGGAACCGAAACGCCGCATCCCGGGGCCGTCCGCATACGGCGGGGGTGGGGTGGAGATCCGACAGCACGTCGAGGATTCCGATCCCGTTGGGTAGGCGCGTGCGGATGCGGGTCTCGAGGTGCTGGATTCGTGAGAGTGCGAGCACGCTGGGCTCCCCGTCGACCTCGACCATGCCGCCCCACGCACGCAGCCGCTCCACCATGTCGTCGACCACGAGGCGGTGCTCGTAGAGGTCCTTGTGGCTGGTTCGGAGCTCCTCGGCCAGTCGGGCGGATTCCTCGTCCGAGGCACCACGCGGCGCCGAGCCGGCCACGGCGGTCGCGTCGAGCGTCCCGTGCACCAGGCGAGCGAGCGTCTCGGGGGACGCCCCCATGAACGCCGCACCGGGACGGGGCTCGAACAGAAACACCCGAGCAAGCGGATTCTGCTCGCGGAGCCGGCGCACGACCTGTACGGGATCGGCTGGTTCCGGCGTGTAGATGTCCACGCAGCGGGCAAGCACGACCTTCTCCAGGGCGCTGTCCTCGAACAGCTCGAGGGCCCGCACGACCATGGCCTCCCAGGCCTCCCGGGGCGCATCGCCGTTCTCCCGCCACTCCAGCGGCAACCCCTGCGGCTCCGGGGCGCGAGTCGCCTCTGCGGCCCAGTCCTCGAGCTCACGGCGCAACCGGCGGAACGACACGTCGTGCGTTTCCCCCCGGAGCGGAAGGCCTCGGACGGTGAGCCGTGTCTCTCCCCCGGTGTGGAGGAGCTCGACCTCCGGCCGCTGGAACAACGCCGCCGGGAACTCGGCCCAGGCCTCCTCGGCCGCGTGGTCCTCGCCGAAGGCGAATCCTCCGTACCAGCGCAGCGACTCGGGTGCCTCGTCCTGCACGCTCCCCGCGGCAGCCTGCACGCGGCGGAACCGGCGTACGTCCAGCGGACCGGTGCCAGGAGCCAGCTCGATGCTCTGGAGCAACCCCCCGTGCGCGATCCAACCCCGATCCCAAGCCCAAAACCCGCGCGGCCGTCCCTGGAGCGCATGCAGGAAAGGCCAGGGCTCGGCGCCCGAGAACTCCTCGGTCACCGTGACGCAGGCTGGAGAATGAGGCGCGGTACCGCCGAACCGAACCGCGATCGCGTCTTCGGTCACCGGCGCACCGCGGCCGTGTCGAGGGTCGATTGCATCGACCCAATATGGCAGGCCCCGCGCGGGTGCGGCACCCCGAGCCCGCGGCTAATCCGAGCCGATCGGGTCGAAGGCCAGGACGGCGAGGCCCAACTCGTCGTCTATGGCGTGCTCGATGTAGTCGATGTCCGCGGTCAGGGGGTAGCCCCTGTCCGGATGGTAGGTGATGGCGACCCGGTCGGCGTCTCCGTCCGCCGCCCGCTCGAGGAGATCGAACAGGCCGTCGATACTGGGCCAGCTCTCGAGCCAGAGCGTCACGGGATCACCCGTTTCGACGTACTCGCGTGACTCGACCTGCCCCCCCCGCACCGTGATCTCGACGGGCCCGATGGCCTCGAGCGCGCAAAAACAGGACCGACTGAGCACATACGTGTAGTCCCGCACGCCCTGCGCTTGCCAGAGCTGACGGTTCCGGCGCAACTCGTCCAGTCCGTCCGGATCGAGCACGTCACAACCGCCGGTTGCGGCGGCGAGCCCGGCGACCAGGGTGAGCGCGGCGGCGCGCACGACGCTCCGCACGACCTCAGCGCCTCCCGCGGGCGAACGTGTACGCAAACCCGTCACAGCAGGGATCGACCAGCATGAGCGTGTTCCCGTCCCGGAGCTCGAACGTGTGCTCGGGCCAACCGAACACCTCATCGGCGTACACCAGCGTGCCGGTCACCCCAGCGGCGTCCGTCCGAACCTCCATGGTGGTTTGCCGGTGTACGGCGCCGTCGCGGAATACGATGACCCGATCGCCGGCGAACTCCACCGCCATGGTGTATCCCACGGTCGTCGGCGATATCTCGGTCCCCGCGATCCCACCGAACGCGCTGACCCAGTCCCAGTAGCCCTCCAAGCCGCTTCCGTCCGGAGCGGTGGAGGAGGAGCAGCCGATACAGAGCGCGGCCACTCCGGCGATGAACCCTCGTCTCGTCGTTCCCATTCTCCTTGGTACCCCTTGGTGGCGAAAATGCCACGTCAGTAGAACGGTCGAGCCCCCTCCCTCGTGACACGGATCGGTGGAACATCGGCAACGGCGGGGACCGCTCGAACGCACGGGGAACACGGGACGAATCTGTTGCCCCGCTCAGGTTGTCGGCGCAGCTTGCCAGCATGAACACGACGCTCGTCCGATCCGTGATGGCCCTGAGCGCTCTGCTCGTCGCGCACGCCCCGGTGGCGGCGCAGGCGGGAGCGCCCACGAGGCTCGAAGCCCGTCCTGCCCAGATCGAGATCCGGGTGGGCGAATCGACTCCCCTGGAGGTCGTCGCCTTCGACGCCGCGGGTCAGCCGGTTGCGCTCGACTTTCGTTTCGCGGCGCCGCGGAGCGCGCTCCGCGTTCGGGACGGCCAGCTCTCGGCGCTCAACGCGGGCGACTACACAGTCGTGGCCACGGCCGTCCGGCCGCCGGGCTCGGCCCCGTTGGCCGTCCAGATCCCAGTGCGGGTCACGTGGCCCGCTCTCGCTGCGATCCGGGTGACCGCCGCTCCCGGTCGGCTCCATGTGGGTACGGTTCTCGAGCATGGCGCGCGCGCGTTTCACGCTGACGGCAGCGAGCGTCCCGAGCCCGAGGTCCGCTGGACGAGCTCCGACGAGCGGGTGGCCTCGGTCGACCGGTTCGGGACGGTCCTGGGCGTGGGCGCGGGAACGGTGCAGATCGTCGCCGAGTCCGAGGGGCAGCGAGCCGAGATCGAGCACGAAGTCACCGCATTCGGCGCCGCCGAGCTACGACTGTCCGAGGCACCGAGCCGCGTCCGGACGGGAGACGTAGTCAACGTCGTGGCCACGTTGGTCGGGACAGCGGGCCGCACCGTGCAGGACGTGCCCGTGGAATGGAGCCTCTCCTACGCTCCCGCCACGGGCGTGATCGCCCCCAGCGCGCCGGGACAACTGAAAGGCGGGCGGTTCGTGGCCGACGTCCCCGGTGTCTATACCATCATCGCGTCCGCCGGACCCCTCCGGCAGCGCGTGTCGATCGAGGTGGAGCCGCGCGAAGTCGTCCAGAAGCTCAACGTGGTTGGGTCCGGGAGCACGTCTCGCTTCCGCACGACCGACTTCTGGGTGTTCGAGGGGGTGAACGGCCGTGACTACGCGATCACGGGTTCCAAGCAGGCCGACGGCCACGCCTTCATGTGGGACGTCACCGACCCCGGCAACATCGTCAAGACCGACTCGATCCAGGTGGACGCCCGCTCCGTGAACGACGTCAAGGTGTCGCCCGACGGGCGCTACGCGACCGTGACGCGCGAGGGAGCATCGAATCGACGCAACGGGGTCGTGTTCCTCGACCTCGCGGATCCGGCCCACCCGGTCATCGCGTCCGAGGTGACGGACCGCCTCACCGGTGGGGTCCACAACGCCTACCCGACCAACGACTACGCGTACGCGCTCTCGAACGGCGACAAGTACGTGATCCTCGACGTGCGGGACATCTACGACCCGGTGATCGTCGGCGAATACGACCACCCGGACAGCCGGGTTCATGACGTTTGGGTCCACGACGGGATCGCGTACTCGGCCGAGTGGGCGACCGGAGTGGTCGCCGTCGACGTGGGGAACGGACGCTGGGGCGGGACACCCGAGAACCCGGTCTACATCTCAAACCTCCCGGTGCCGAGCGGCGGCACCCATGCCGTGTTCCCGTACGTCTCCGAGTCGGCGGACAAGTTCTACGTGTTCATCGGTGACGAGATCATGAGCCGTGAGGGACTGGCCTGGGAGGGGCCGGGCCGGGACCGCGGCACCTATCAGCTCCCGTACGATCCGGCGACCGGCATGAACGGGATTCCGCTCGCTACCCAGGGGTACATCCAGGTCGTCGACTTCACCGATCCCGAGAACCCGGAGATGGTGGCGCGCTACGAGGTCACCGAGTTTGGGACGCACAACATCTGGGTCGAGAACGATGTCCTCTACCAGGCTTACTACGAAGGTGGCTTGCGCGTGGTGGACGTGTCGGGCGAGCTGATGGGCAACCTCTACACGCAGGGTCGGGAGATCGCCGTGTTCAAGCCTTCCGACCCGGC
>JAHEKN010000093.1 GCA_024638305.1 Gemmatimonadota bacterium
GATCGATCACGTGGTCGGCGTGGAGCGAGACGAGCACGGTGTCCGGATCCTCACGGCACGCGGTCCACGCGGCCCAGGTGAGCACCGGAGCGGTACCCCTCGCCTCCGGCTCGACCAGCAGGGCCGAGTCCGGCAACCCGGTTGCGGCCTGGATCGCTCGCCCGACCTGGGAGCCGGTGAGCACCCAAAGCCGATGCTCACCGGCCAGCGCGATCGCGCGGCGAACCGTGTCCACGATCAGGGGGCGGTCCGAGCCGAGCGCGAGGAGCTGCTTGGGTCGCCCCGGTGTGCTGACCGGCCAGAACCGCGACCCCACGCCGCCCGCGAGGATCAGGACACGGAGTGGGGGATCAGGCATCGAGCAGTTCGTCGATCCGGGCGAGTAGCTTCTTGGGGCTGAACGGCTTGGTCACGAAGTCCGCGGCGCCGAGCGAGAAGGCCTCCTCCCGATCCGCGTCCTGGCCCTTGGCCGTGAGGATGACGACGGGAACGTCTCCCCGATCCGGCAGCGTGCGCATGTGCCGGAGGACCTGCAGTCCGGTCGCACCGGGCATCATGATGTCAAGAAGGACCAGGTCGTACTCCACCCGGCCCTCGAGGAGCTCCAGCGCGGCCGTCCCGTCGGACACGGCGTCGACCACGAAGTCCGACATCTCGAGGAGCGTGGTCAGGATTCTGCGGATGTGGGGCTCGTCGTCCGCGACGAGGAGCCGCCCGCGAGGATGACCCGATTGGGCGTCCTCGGACAGTGGGCTGGGGTCCATCGTCGCGATGTCGAGCCCTGCTGGAAGTGGCGAGGACACGCCCCCGAACCCGGCGGTCCCGACGACGCTCGGGAACCTACCGGCGGGCAGGTGTAACGTCAAGGAAAATAGGCGTTTTCAGGGGTCCTCACCGCACGGGCGGAGCAGACGGACTCCGTTTAACCTCGAGCGGGAAGCGATCGCTTGGCCGGCAACCGCGGATCACGACCGAATCGGACCTCGTCATGGGTGCGCGCCCTGCACCTGGTGCTCCCCACGGCGATGCTCGCCTATGCGGCGAGCGCATGCAGCGACGACCCCTTCGGGTTCGACCGCTGGGAGGCCAATCCCGACACGGTGCTGCTGTACTCGCTGGCACGTCCCGAGCTCAACCTCAGCTCGGCCTTCGACTTCGTCGTGCGCCAGCCCGTGCGGGTCGAACGCGCCGGGTCGACCGGTAACTGGGACGTGGCCGTGGACACCGAGGGGGGCCAGCTCGTTCTGATCGCTCCCGGCGCCCTCGGCATCCCCTCCGAGGCGCGCGTGACCGAGCTGACCAACACCATGTTCGACGAGGCCACGCAGGCTCCCCGCGACACCGCCGCCTACACGTCGACCCGTGGGCTCCCGCTCCGCACGACGAGCGTCTACGTGTTCCGCACTCGCCGGGCCCGGGAGCCGATCTTCGGACAATCCTGCACGTTCTACGGGAAGCTGCAGCCGCTCGTGCTCGATCCGGTGGCGGGAACCGTGGAGTTCGTCTTCGACGCCAACACGTCCCTGGCGGGGTGCAACAACCGGGATCTGGTGCCGCCTCGCTGATCCCCGGCCGGCCGGGCCGTCTTCATCCTTGGACCCCTATGATCGACATTCGACTCGTCCGCGACGATCCGGAAGGGCTGGCCGCGTCTTTGGCGCCGCGAGGCATTCCCGGCGTGGGCAAACTGATCTCCCAGCTCGCGGCGGCTGACGCCGAGCGCAGGGAAGTGATCTCGGAGGTCAACGAGCTCAAGGCCCGCAGGAACGAGGTGTCCAAGCGCGTGGGCGAGCTCAAGCGGCAGGGGGAGCCCGCCGCCGACCTCATCGCCGAGATGCGCACGGTGGGCGACCGCATCTCCGAGCACGACGGGCGGGTGAGTGATCTGGAGGAGCGGATCCGGGAGGGGCTGCTGGACATTCCCAATGTTCCTCACACGGACGTGCTTCCCGGCGGGGAAGAGGAGGCCCAGTTGCTCCGCGAGTGGGGGACGCCCGGCACCTTCGCGTTCGACTCGAAGCCGCACTGGGAGCTGGGGGAGACACTCAACATCCTGGACCTGACCCGGGGCTCCAAGGTGTCCGGAAGCGGGTTTCCTGTGCTACGCGGACCCGGCGCCCGGCTCCAGCGCGCGCTCATCGACTGGATGCTGGATCTGCACGTGTCGGAGCACGGGTACGAGGAGCTCCGGGTCCCATACCTCGTGACCCGTGACTCGATGACCGGCACGGGGCAGCTCCCCAAGTTCGAGGAGGAGAGCTACCAATCAGAGCGGGACGGGTTGTGGCTTATCCCGACCGCGGAAGTGCCGGTGACCAACCTGCACCGGGACGAGCTTCTCGACGCGACCGATCTGCCAATCCGCTACACTGCCTATTCGCCGTGTTTTCGTCGGGAGGCTGGCGCGGCCGGCAAGGACACCCGCGGACTCCAGCGCGTACATCAGTTCGACAAGGTCGAGCTCGTGCGCTTCGAGACCCCGGAACGGAGCCAAGCGGCCCTCGAGGAGATGACGCGGGAGGCCTGCACCGTGCTCGAGCGGCTGGAGCTGCCCTATCGGGTCGTCCGACTCGCCGGGGGTGACCTGGGGTTCTCGGCGTCGATGACGTACGACCTCGAGGTCTGGGCCCCTGGGGTCGAGCGCTGGCTCGAAGTGTCGAGCTGTTCCACATTCACGGACTACCAGGCCAGGCGAGCGGGGCTCCGCTACCGTCCGGCGCCCGGCGAGAAGCCGCGGTTCGTGCATACGCTGAACGGCTCGGCGCTGGCCCTCCCGAGGCTCGTGGCCGCGCTGCTCGAGACCTACCAGGAGGCCGATGGCTCGGTACTCGTTCCGGAAGTCCTGCGCTCGCGCACGGGGTTCGACCGCATCGGCGTCTGACTTCGGAGCAACGCTCGTGCGCGCTCGAGCGCGGTCGGGGACGGCCGGGTGCCCCGGAGGGACCACCCAGCGGACGCCGCACGACAGAGGACCATGATCGGACGTCGCTGGACCCTCCTGCTCACCGTCTTCTTCGTCGCGCTCCTCGCTTGGTCGCTGGTCTACGCCGACCAGATCCGCCGATCGCTCCGCGAGAACGCCGAATCCATCACCCAGATCTACGCCCGCGCGCTCGCTGGCCTCAACGACCCGGACCCCAACGCCTCGGTGGAGGCGCTCTGGGAGGTGCAGGGGATCATCCTCGACGCTCGCGTGCCCATGATCCTCTCCGGGCCGGGGGACAGCGTGCTGGCGGTCGCCAACCTGCCGTTCGACGCGGACGTCCGCACGCCCGAGGGGCAGGCGCTGGCGCGGGAGCACGTCCGAGTGCTGGACGCGGCCAACACGCCGGTCGGGTCTCCCTCCGGCACGCTCCTACACTTCGGCGATCCGCCCGAGGCTCTCAGGCTGCTCTACGTCCCCTGGCTGCTCGCCGGAGGCCTCCTGCTCACGGTCCTGCTCGGCCTGACGCTGATCCGCGCACAACGACGGGCGGACGCCGAGCGGGCCTGGACGTCGATGGCGCGCGAGCTCGCGCATCAGTTGGGCACACCGCTGTCCTCGCTCCAGGGCTGGATGGAGCTGCTCCGCCTGCCGCAATCGGAGCGCCCCGGCGACATGGGTGCCCTCGACATCTCCGATCATATCGAAGGGGACCTCGAGCGGCTGGAGCGGGTCAGCCGCCGCTTCGAGCTGATCGGGCGCACGGTGGCGTTGGAGCCCATCCGGGTCACCGCGGTGCTCGACGATCTGGAGCAGTATCTCAGGGCCCGTCTGCCGCGGCTGGGGCCCGGCGTCTTCCTGGAGGTGGAGGTACCGGACGACCTCCCGCCCGTGAACGGCAACCGCGTCCTGTTGGTCTGGGCGCTCGAAAACGTAGTGAAGAACTCGCTCGATGCGCTGGCGGGCGGCGGTGGCAAGATCTCGATTCAGGCTCAAAGGGACGGGGATCGCTGGATCGATCTACGACTCTCGGATGACGGCCCCGGCGTCCCCATCGAGATCAGGGACCGGTTGTTCGAGCCCGGCGTGACCACCAAGTCGGGGGGGTGGGGAGTGGGATTGGCGCTGGCTCGACGCATCGTGGAAGGCGTGCACGGCGGGAAGATGACCCTCCTCGATCCCGTGGGGCCGGGCGCCGTCTTTCTGGTGAAACTTCCCAGAGCCGGCGGGTAGATCGGGGCGACCCGAGACCCCATCCCACGCTTACGTGCCCGCCGACGAGCCCACGACCCTCCCGCTCCCCGATCCGCTGGCGTCCCTGAACCCGGAGCAGCGCCAGGCGGTCGAGCATTTCGAGGGCCCATTGCTGGTGCTCGCTGGAGCCGGCTCCGGGAAGACCCGGGTGCTCACCACCCGGATCGCGCACCTGCTTCAGCATCACGGAGTGCCGGCCGAGCGCGTCCTGGCCGTCACGTTCACCAACAAGGCCGCCGGCGAGATGCGTGATCGCATCGCGACGCTGCTCGGCGGGGAGCCGGCCGGCATGTGGATCGGGACCTTCCACGCCATCGGTGCCCGCATTCTCCGCCGGCACGCGCCCAGGCTCGGGTGGACGAGGGGGTTCTCGATTTTCGACCAGGACCAGAGTCTGCGTCTGATCAAGCGTGCCAGCGAGCTTCAAAACGTCGATCCCAAGCGATTCAACCCCAAGGCGCTACGCTCGCACATCAGCGGTGCCAAGAACCAACTCGTGGGTGCCGAGGCGTTCGTCCGCGACAACGAAGGGAGCTTCGACTTCTTCGCGAAGAACGTGGCCAAGGTCTACCCGGCCTATGAGGACGCTCTGGCCGAGCAGAACGGGTTCGACTTCGACGATCTGCTCGTGAAGCCGGTCCGGCTCCTCGAGGAGTGTCCCGGCGTTCTGGCAGACTATCAGGAGCGGTTCGCCTTCGTTCTGGTGGACGAGTACCAGGACACCAACCGCGCCCAGTTCCGCTTTCTCGAGCTACTGGTCGCCCGTCATGACAACCTGATGGTGGTGGGCGACGACGATCAGTCGATCTACGGGTGGCGGGGAGCGGACATCCGCAACATCCTGGACTTCGAGAAGACGTATCGCGAGGCGGCCGTCGTTCGCCTCGAGCGCAATTACCGGTCGAGCGCACGCATCCTGGCCGCCGCCAACGCCGTCATCGAGCACAACACCGAGCGCAAGGGGAAGACGCTTCGGACGGAGCGGGAGGCGGGAGACGTCATCGTCCTCCTCACCTGCGCCGACGAGATGGACGAGGCCCGAACCGTGGTCGAGGAGATCGAGGCCACGATGCTAGCACGGCCACTCCTCGACCACTCCGGCTTTGCCGTACTCTACCGGACCAACGCGCAGGCGCGAGCTCTCGAAGACGCGTTTCGGCGGCGTCAGGTGCCCTACCAGGTGGTGGGGGGTGTACGCTTCTACGAGCGACGCGAGATCCTGGACGTGCTGGGGTACCTGCGCCTGATCTCGAACCCGCTCGACCTGGCGGCCTTCGAGCGGATCGTCAACTACCCTCGACGCGGCATCGGGGCCCGCACGCTGGGCCACGTGCTGCGCTGGTCGGCGGACTACCGTGTGCCTCCCTTGGAGGCGGCCGCCCGTGCGGGCGAGATCCCCGAGGCCCCAGCGGCCGGCGTACGCAGCCTCGTGGCCTTCGCCTCCATGATGGCGCGCTACCGGGCGCTCGCGGCGGAGGTGCCGGTAGGAGAGCTGGTGCAGGCGCTGCTGGAGGAGATCGACCTGATCCACCACCTGCGCCAAGAGGGACCGGAGGGCGAAGATCGCATCGACAACGTCCGCGAGCTCATCGCTGGCGCGCTCGATTTCGACGCGGAGCTCGTCACGGAAATCGATGAGGACATTCGAGATGAGTTCACTGACCTCGACCTGTTTCTGCAGCGGGTGGCGCTCGTGGCCGAGGTCGACGCGCTGGAGGAGCACACGGACCGCGTGACCCTCATGACGCTGCACAACGCCAAGGGCCTCGAGTTCCCAGTGGTCTTCCTGGCCGGGCTGGAGGATGGCCTCTTCCCGCTCAGCCGCGCGTACGACACGCCGAGCGAGATGGAGGAGGAGCGGCGCCTCTTCTACGTGGGGGTCACGCGGGCGATGGACCGGCTCTACCTGTGCCATGCCCGCCAACGCCGGCGCGCTGGCGAGATGATGTACGGGCGGCTGAGCCCATTCGCCGATCAGGTGCCGGACGAGTTGGTGGAAGCGCGTACCACGACCCGGGTCCAGCGTGAGGAGAAGGCGCTCCGCAGGTTCCAGCGTGGATTCGAGCGCCGAGGGCCGCGCCGACCGGCCGCCGAGCGGAGCGCCCATTCGCCCAGCCCGGAGTATTACGACGAGGGGCCGGACCTGGACGCGTCGCTCAATCAGGATTTGCCGGTGCTGGCCAGGGGCGCACGGGTCCTCCACGACACGTTCGGATCCGGAAACGTGGTTGATGTCACCGGATTCGGGCGGGACCTCAAGGTGACCGTGGACTTCGACTCGATCGGCCGCAAGAAGCTCCTTGCCCGCTATGCGGGGCTCAAGCGCGACTACGAGTGAAGCGGAGCCCCCGACTGAGGGGACGGTAGCGCCGGCTCAGGCGCCGAAGCCGCCCGGATCGCCGACGGCCCTGAGCCGCTCCGTCAGTACGGTCGCCTGCGGCATGAAGCGCGGCGGGCCGTTCGGAATCGGAAAGAAGTCGTCCGCGCGCTCCCGCACGACCGAAGGGTCCTGGACCCCGCCGTCGGCGAGTGCCCGATGCCGGATTCCCTTGGCGAGCCGCAGGTTGACCTCGCCGATCGGGTCCTGGGAGGCGGGGACCGAGCTCTCGCGCTGGACGAGATAATCGACCACGGCGTCGAACGAGAGCTGGAAGTAGCGGGCGACCAGTTCGTCGGCCAGGTCGAACCGCGAATTGCGCAGGACCCGGTCGAACACGCGCTGCCAGCGGTCGTTGCCCTGAAAGCGGATCACGCCCCGGAAGATGCGCCGGTTCGTCTGAAAGCTGAACAGCGTGCGCGAGAGCACCTCGTCGAACAGCGTGTCGGCCTGCGAATGATCGTGCTCCAGCGTGATCGTGCGGGACTTGGACAGATACTCCTCTCCCACGTGGACGTCCATGCGGTGTTCCCAGTACGTGTGACCGAGCCCGCGGGTGGTCTGCGTCAGCAGGAGCTGGCGCGGCACGAACACGTTGTGTGCGACCGTGTCCGCCGCGAGGTGTGCGAGGTACCCGTACGCCACGGCCTTCAGAGGGTCGGTGCTTGCCGTGTTCAGGATCTCCTCGCCCACGTGCCAGTGATGGCAGTGACGCCCGACCGGGGCGTACTTCTTGGCGAACGAGATGTCAGCCGCGATGGATCCGTACAGGAAGTGGACGGGGAAGCGCTCCAGCAGAACGCGGATGGTGGGAGGGAGGAAGTAGAGCGACCCCAGCAGCGTCTCCCCCAGGGCCACATGCGTGCCCGGGCCCCAGGCCCAGAGCGGCTCGGGCGACAGGAGGAAGAGGATGCCGGCCAGGATCAGGATGTGGGAAATGCGGAAGACCGGCACGGGTCAGTCGTCCGCCTCCGACGCTTCGCTCGGCGCGGGATCCGACTTCTGGCTCGAGCCCAACGAGAGCGCGCCGGCCCGGACCCCGTGCACGGTCGACGCGGTGTCGAGGAAGATCCCCTCGGCCTCGGTCTGTACCACCTCCACGAGGGCGTTGAACTCTTCGATCCGCTCCTCCATCCGGGCCGCGGCCTGGTTGAGGCGACCGGTTACGGCCTCAACCGATTCGGTGACGCGGTCGACGTCTTTGCGGACGAGCGCCGTGATCTGCTCCACGTTTTCGGTGACTCCCCGAGCGCGCTCGAGCACTGGATGAACACCGGGCTCCAGGCGCTGCACAGTCTGCGCTATGGTGCGCGTCAGCCGCCGGACCTGGACGAGCGTGACGAGCAGGAAGGCGGCCACCACCACCACGGCCACCGCGATCACGATCACGGCGATTGCTGCGCCACGGTCGACGCCAACCAGCGGGGCCGCGAGCACCACGGTGTCGACCTGGGCCGAGGGCGTGAGTGCGTCGAAGGGTGTCATGGCGGTAACCTAACCCGCCCGGGACCGGAGCGTTAAGGGGTCCCCGCGATTGGCTAGCGGCCTCGACCGGGGTAACTTGCGCGCGCCCCCGCGCGCCCTCGCGTCCCCCGACGCTTCCGGCGTTCGGTGCGGCGCGCTCCGTGCGACGGGGTGCCCGTGAACCACCAGAACGCATCGACATGCCGAGCTACGTAGTCGAGGGCGGACACGTCCTCTCCGGAACAGTCCGCCCAGCGGGAAACAAGAACGCCGCGCTTCCCGCCCTGGCCGCCACGGTGCTCGCGTCAGAGCCCGTCGTAATCGACAACATCCCCCGCATACGCGACGTCGAGACGCTGCTCGAAATAATCGAGGCCCTGGGTGCCGACGTTGAGTGGACGGGGCCAGGTCAGGTGAGCGTGAACGCCTCGGGGGTGGAGCGGGGGCGCCCTGATCCCAGGCTCGCCGAGCGCATCCGCGCGTCGATCCTACTGGCGGGCCCGCTGCTCGCTCGCTTCGGCCGGGTCGACTTGCCGCCGCCCGGCGGCGACGTGATCGGCCGCCGTCGCCTGGACACCCACTTCCTGGCCTTCGAGCGCCTGGGCGCCCGCGTCGTCCTGAACGACGGATTCCGCGTGGAAGCGGACCATCTGCGGGGGGCGGACATGTTCCTGGATGAGCCGTCCGTCACCGCCACCGAGAACGCCGTAATGGCCGCCGTCCTGGCCGAGGGGCAGACGCGCATCCGCAACGCGGCGGCCGAGCCCCACGTGCAGGACCTCTGTGGCCTGTTGAACGCGATGGGGGCGCGCATCCGCGGGATCGGGACCGGCACGCTCGATATCGAGGGCGTACCGGCGCTGGGGGGCGCACGCTTCCGCATCGGCGGCGATCACATCGAGACGGGCTCGTTCATCGGCCTCGCGGCCGTGACCGGGAGCGCGATCACGATTGCCGACGCTCCGGTCGAGCACATGGACTCGGCGCTCATCGGGTTTCGTCGTCTGGGCGTGGAATGCACGGTGGAGGGAACGCTCATCCACGTCCACGGCGACCGCCCGCACCGGATCCAGCGGGACGCCTTTGGCCATGTCCCGAAGGTCGACGACGGTCCCTGGCCGGCGTTTCCGGCCGATCTGACATCGATCGCGCTGGTCACGGCCACGCAATGCGACGGGACCGTGCTCATCCACGAGAAGATGTTCGAGTCGCGGATGTTCTTCACGGACAAGCTGGTCTCCATGGGGGCGCAGATCATCCTGTGCGACCCCCACCGCGCCGTCGTGGTCGGACCCGCACCGCTCCGGGGGGCCACCGTGGAAAGCCCGGACATCCGGGCCGGGATGGGCCTCCTGATCGCGGCGCTGGGTGCACAGGGGACGAGCACGATCCGCAACGTGGGCCAGATCGAGCGGGGCTATGAGGCGATCGATGAGCGTCTGCGGGGCATCGGGGCCCACATCGAGCGCAGGCTGCCCGACGAGTGACCGAAAACGGAGAAGGCGATGAGTGACGAATCGAGGCCGGAGGAGCAGCCGGGAAGCGGCGACCCGGAAACCGGGGATGGACCCGAGGACCCGGCGTCCGCCAAGGGGCGCCGAGGCTTCTCTGACGGCCTCCGGCAGGGGCTGGGCGTGCTCTCCGCGTTCAAGGAGGCCATCGAGGAGACCATCAGCGAGGCCCGGGAACGGGGCGACCTGAGCGCGGACCGGGCCCGTCAAGCCGTGAAGGGCGCCCTGGACCGGGCGCAGAGCGCCGCCGGGGAGGCGCGGGAGCGCTTCGATTTCCCGCTCCAGAAGGACTTCGACGCGCTCGTCGCCCGGGTGGAAGCCATCGAACGGCGTCTGGCCATGCAGGGTGGTGGCTCCCATGAGGCCGCGGACGGGCCGGACGCCGACGGGGACGGACCGGCCGGCGCCTAGGAGGAAGCGCCCCGAAGGGGGCGTGAGGGACGCGTTTCACGCGGGTCCGTCACCCTTGAGCGACCCCGGTGCTCCGCGTATATTCCAGGCGGGTGAGAGGCCGCTCCCTCGCGGGGGCGGCCCTTTCTTCGGAAGTGGGGAAGAGGGTCTTCCCCGCTTTTTTATTCCTTTTTCTTCCGGGCTCGTCCCGGGAGCGAGACTCCGCTTCGATGGGGAGGGGGGGTCGTTTTGGTGCGCTCTGAACTCGTGGGGCGATCCGAAATCGAGGCCCGCGTTGAGGCCCTCGGCTTCGAATTGGTCGACGTGGACTGGGGGGGGAGCAAGGGTCGTCCCATCCTCCGATTGCGGGTGGACCGGACGGACTCCGCCCCCGGACACGGGGTCACGGTGGACGATTGCGCCAAGGTGAGTCGGGCCCTCGAAGCTTGGCTGGACGGGCTCGATGACGTGCCGGAGAAGTACGTGATCGAGGTTTCGTCGCCCGGAATCGAGCGACCGCTCACCCGGCCGCGCGATTGGGCGCGGTTCAGGGGTCAGCGGGTGGCCGTGGAGATGCGGCGCCCTCTGACGGGGGGGCGCAAGCGGGTGGAAGGAGTGTTGTTGGGTCCGATCGAGGAGGGTGACACCGAGGATCAGGGGACGGTGCGGGTCCGGATCCGCACGGATCAAGCGGAAGAGATCGTTCTTCCGACGAGCGAGATCAAGAAGGCACATCTCGTCCACGACTGGACGTGAGCACAGGCACGGGAGCACGGGAAGATGACGGACGCGGGTCAGATCGTCGCAGCGCTCAGGGACATGGCGAGCGTGAAGAGCCTGTCGGCCGATGAGGTGAACGATCTCATGCGCGACGGCATCCACGCCGGTCTCGCGCGCATCTATGGGCCCAACGTCGAGGCGGAGATCGGAATCGACGACCTCTCCGGCGACATCGATATCATCGTGCTCAAACGCGTGGTGGATGAGGTCGAGGACGAGGCGACCGAGATCCAGCTCGAGAAGGCGCGCTGGGACGACCCTGGGTACGAGCTGGGTGACGTCATGGAGATTCCGGTCGACTTCACGCAGTTCGGGCGCAACGCGGTCATGGCGACCAAGCAGCGAATCGTCCAGCGCATCCGGGAAGGGGAGCGCAACCGGATTCGCGAGGAGTATCTGGACCGCGTCGGCGAGCTGCTCTCCGGGGAGGTGCAGCAGATCGAGCGCGGGAAGATCGTGGTAATGCTCAATCGCTCGCGGGAAGCCGAGGCCATCATCCCATGGCGCGAGCAGAACCCGCGCGAGCGCTTCAGGCAGGGGGACCCCATTCGCGCGGTGCTCAAGAAGGTGGACGAGACCCCCAAGGGGCCTCGCCTCATCCTTTCGCGGGGCGACCCGCTCTTCGTGGCGGCGCTCTTCAACCTCGAGGTGCCGGAGATCTACCAGAACATCGTGGAGATCCGGGAGATCGCTCGCGAGGTGGGGGGGCGCACCAAGATCGCCGTGTTCAGCCGGGACGAGTCGATCGACCCGGTCGGCGCCTGTGTCGGCCTCAAGGGCTCGCGCGTGCAGGCTGTCGTTTCGGAGCTCGGCGGCGAGCGCATCGACATCGTGCCCTGGCACCCCGATACGGAGATCTTCGCCCGGCGCGCGCTGGCGCCCGCGCGGGTTTCGAAGGTCATCTCCGACGTCGAGCGCCAGGTCATCACGGCCATCGTGGACGAGGACCAGCTTTCCCTGGCCATCGGGCGCAACGGGCAGAACGTTCGCCTCGCCTCCCAGCTCATCGGCTGGCAGATCGACCTGTACGGGTCGAGGGAATGGGTCGAGCGGGGGAGCGGAACCACGCTCTTCCAGGGGTCGGAGGACGGCTACGAGATGGCCGACTTCCCGCTCGAGGAGCTCAACCTGGACGCGGAAGTGCTGTCAGCGTTGAAGACGGCTGGCTACAAGAGCTTCATCGACATCATCGACCTCGAGAAGGGTGACTTTCTGGGTGTGGCCGGGCTGAACGAGGAAGCGGCCACGAAGCTCGTCGGCCTCATCGACGAGCTAACGGTGGTCGAGTCCGAGCCAGCCCCGCCGAGCGTGCCGGCCCTCGAGGCCGAGCCTGCGGCGGGCGCTGCCGGTGCCCCCGCCGCGAACGCCGCGGACGCCGCGGAGGTCGCGGACGTCGCGGAGGTCGCGGAGGTCGAAGCGGCAGCCGCCACTGCGACGGACGCCGAGGCTCCGTCGGGTGACGAAGGGACTGAAGACGCCGAGGGCTCTCCTGAGCCGCAAGACGGGGAAGATGCCGAGAAAGCGGAGGTCTAGCGCCTTGGCCATGCTGGGACTCGCCAGGCGGGCCGGGGCCGTGGAGGTCGGGGTAGCGCGCGCGCGCGGTGCGGTCGCGACCGGCCGGGCGCGGCTCCTGGTGGTGGCGAGCGACGGGGCTCCCGGCCAGCGCGCCAAGGTCGAGCCGGCCGCGCGTCGAGCCGAGGTGCCGATCGTGGAGCTGTGCTCGGCTGAGGAGCTGGGTGAGGCTCTTGGAATGCAGGCGGTGACGGCGGTTGCCGTGACCGATGGATCGCTGGCGCGGGCGGTCCGCGAGAGCGCCGTGGAGTCTGGGCGCACAAGTGTGCACGGGGACGGAGCAGCGAATGCGAGTATCTGAGCTCGCCAAGGACCTGAAGGTGGGCGCCGCCGATCTCATCGTTCTTCTGAGGAAGATGGGAATTCCGGTGCCCGATGCGGAGCATCCTCTCGGGGATGCTGCGGTGAACAGCGTGCGCACCAAGTTCGAGCGCGAGCGCCGGGCTGGCCACAAGACCGCGAACGCGGCGCTGGCCGCCGCCATCGAGGACGCGCAGGCCGCCCCGCGCCGCCGCCGCCGCCGCCGGGTCGACGTGGCGCCGCCTCCCGAGCCGGAGCCGGAGGAGGCCGACGCCGAAGAGCTCGTCGCATCCGCGACCGAGGCCGCCGTCAACGGCGTCGCGGTCGCCCCCGCCGAGGATGAGCCGGCCGAAGCCGCGGTCGAGGAGGCCGTGGAAACGCCGGAGGCCGAGGTCGCCGAGGCCGCGCCGGAGCCGGCGTTGGAGGAAGCGGAGGAAGTGGAAGAGGCGGTTGCCGACCTGACCGCGACCGTGGAGCCCGGAGAGGCCATCGACCTCACCGAGCCGATGGAGGAGAAGCCGGACGTGGCCGCGACGGCGACGCCCTCGGTCGAGGCGCCCGACGAGCCGTCCGCCCCCGCGGAGAAGCCGGAGCCCGTCCGCAAGCGCGCCATGGAGGGTCCCGCCCGCGTCATCCGTCGGCCGAAGCCGGCCGCCTCCGCCGGCCCCGGCGGAACGGTCCGCATCCAGGCCGAGGGCTACACGCCCGATGGGCGGCGCAAGGACCGCGAGCGCAAGAAGGGCAAGAAGAAGGGGCAGGTCGACCGGGACGCCGTCCAGTCGAACATCCAGCGCGTCATGGCCGAGCTCAAGGGCGGCGGCAAGAAGCGCAAGAAGGGCCGGGCGGCCCAGGCCAAGGCCAAGGAAGAGCGGGCGCTGCAGGAAGAGCAGGCGCGCGAGGAGCAGGTTCGCGAGGCCCGTACGGTCCGCGTCAACGAGTTCCTGACCGTGGCCGAGCTGGCGGAGCTGATGGACGTGCCGTCCACGGAGATCGTGGGATCCGCGTTCAAGAACCTGGGGCTGATGGTCACCGTCAACCAGCGCCTCGATTTCGACCAGATCGAGATGCTCCTTGACGAGTTCGGCTTCAAGGCCGTGCGCGAGGAGGAGTACGGGGCCGAGGTCGAGATCGAAACGGTGCCGGACCTGCCCGAGGACCTGCGTCCCAGGCCGCCCGTCGTCACGGTCATGGGACACGTCGACCACGGGAAGACGCTGCTGCTCGACTCCATCCGCAACACCAACGTGGTCGCTGGCGAGGCGGGGGGCATCACGCAGCACATCGGCGCCTACCACGTCGAGCTCGATGGCGATCGCACGGTGACGTTCCTGGACACGCCGGGACATGCCGCGTTCACGGCCATGCGGGCCCGGGGTGCGGAGGTCACCGACATCGTCATCCTGATCGTCGCGGCGGACGACTCCGTGATGCCACAGACCATCGAGGCCATCAGCCACGCCAAGAACGCGGGCGTTCCGATGGTCGTGGCGGTCAACAAGATCGACCTGCCCGGGGCCGACCCGTCCCGGGTCAAGCAGGCGCTCCTCCAGCACGACGTCACCGTGGAGGACTTCGGTGGCTCGGTGCTGTCGGCCGAGATCTCGGCCAAGACGGGGCAAGGAATCGACGACTTGCTCGAGAAGATTCTGCTCCAGGCCGAGATCCTGGAGCTCCAGGCCAACCCCGATCGCGAGGCCGAAGGGACCGTCATCGAGGCCAAGCTGGACGTCGGCAAGGGCCCGGTGGTGTCGATCCTGGTTCAGCGCGGGACCCTGAGGGTGGGCGACTCGTTCGTGTGCGGTCTGTACGACGGCCGCGTGCGAGCCATGCTCGACGAGCGCGGCCATCCGGTCGAAGAGGTCGGTCCCGGCATCCCCGTGCAGATCCTGGGGTCGGGGGGCGTGCCGCAGGCGGGCGACACGTTCGTTGCCATGGACGCCTTGAAATCCGCGGAGATCGCGCAGAATCGGCAGCGCCTGGACCGCGAGAAACAGCTCCGCATTCGTGAGCGCGGGATCAAGCTGGGCGACTTCTCGCAGCTCCTGGCGGAGGGCAAGCTCAGCACACTACCGCTGATCATCAAGGGTGACGTGGACGGCTCCGTGCAGGCTCTTTCGGACGCGCTGGAACAGCTCGGCACGGAAGAGGTTGCTGTAGAGATCATCCATC
>JAHEKN010000094.1 GCA_024638305.1 Gemmatimonadota bacterium
CGGCAGGGGCAACAGCGTCTGCACGATGCCTTTGCCGAACGTGCGCTCACCCAGGACGACCGCCCTGTCGTGATCCTGGAGCGCGCCGGTGATGATCTCCGCGGCGGAGGCCGTGTAGCGGTCGACGAGCACCACGACCGGCCGCTCGCCGATGCGCGCCGGCATCCGGGCGTCGTAGCTCTCCTCGGTCTCACCGCTGCCTCGCACCGTGCGGTTGCGGGTGCTGGCGATGGACTTCCCCACGTCGACGAACAGGTCGGCCATCATGAACGACTCGTCCACGTAGCCGCCCGGGTTCCGGCGCAGGTCGAGCACCACGCCCTTGGCGCCCTCGAGCGACCGCAGGGCCTGGTCCACCTCACTCGCGGAGCCACGTGCCACCCGGTCTACGACGATGTATCCGATCGAATCGTGGATCAGCGCCGAGCGAACGGCCGAAACGTGCACCTCGTCGCGGCGGATCGTGTATTGGATCGGATCGGCCAATCCGTCCCTGCCGATCGCGACGTCGACCGTGGTCCCAACCTCGCCGCGGATCCGGTCCGCGGCGTCGCCGGTCGTCCAACCGTCCGCCGCCTCACCGTTGACCGCGACGATGCGGTCACCGACCAGGAGCCCCACCTCGTCCGCCGGCGTGCCGGGGAACACGATGGTCACGGTGATCCCGCCGTCGAGACCGCTGATCTGGACCCCGATGCCGGCGTAGTCGCCGGTAGTCTCCTCTCGGAACGCTTCGACCTCACGTGGCGTGAATACTGCCGCGTACGGGTCGTTGAGCTCCTTGAGCAACCCGTCGATGGCCTTCTCCCAAAGGACTGAATCCCCGAGCTGGTCCGCGTGATAGTCGCGGATGGTCCGGAGCGTCCCGAAGAAGACCTGGGCCTCGTCCGACGAGCCCACGGTGCGCGAGCGCTGGTCGGATCCTGCGCGCCCGGTGTCCTGGGCGGTGAGGCCGAGCGGGAAAAACAGGGTACCCAGCAGGGTAGTGATGGCTATCTTTCGGCCCATGATCGACTCGCGGCTCGCGGTTCTAGCGGCTCCTTGTAAACACCAGCTTGCCGCAGCGCGTTCCGGGGACCCCGGCAGACCCGGGCCGCCCCCGTCACAGGCGCGACGTTCGGAGAAAGAAGCAATTATCACGCCCCTGAACAAGGTGTCGGTTCCGTGAGCGCTGACGGAGTCGGTTCTCCGTATCGGGTGGGTCTCGTCCAATTCAAGCCCCGCAAGGCCGACGTGGCGGCCAATCTCGAGCGGGTTGTCGCGGCCGTGGATGCCTCTGCCCGCAAGCACGACATTCTGGTGTTCCCCGAGGCCACGCTGAGCGGCTACTTCCTGGAGGGTGGTGTGCAGGAGGTGGCGCTCGCCGCGTCCGAGGTGGCCGAGAGGCTGGGCGAGCCCCCCGCGGGAAGTCCCGACGTGGTGATCGGCTTCTTCGAGCGCTGGCGGGGTCGGCTCTACAACGCAGCCGCGTACTTCCAGCCCGCGGGGGACCGCTTCGAGGCGGCGCACGTGCACCGCAAGCTGTTCCTCCCCACGTACGGGGTCTTCGACGAGGATCGCTTCGTGGAAGGAGGCACGGAGCTCCGGGCGTTCAGCACGCGGTTCGGACGGGTCGGCCTACTCGTATGCGAAGACGCTTGGCACTCCCTGACCGGGTCGATCCTGGCTGTGAGCGGGGCCGAGCTGATCCTGATCGTGAGCGCCACGCCCCTGCGGGGGATGGAGCCGTCCAACGGGCGTCCGACGAACCTGGAACGGTGGGAGACCATCATCCGGGTGATGGCCATGGAGCACGGAGTCCACGTGGGCGTCAGCCATCTGGTGGGTTCGGAGGGTGGGAAGCTCTTCGCCGGCGACTCGTTGATGGTCTCGCCGGCCGGCGACGTTGTTGCGCGCGCCGAGATCTTCGAGGAGGGCGTCACCGAAGTCCTGGTCGACCCCTTCGAGGTGGCGCGCACGCGGTCGGAGTCCCCGCTGCTCGCGGACCTCGAGAAGATCCTGCCCCACCTCCAGGACTCGCTGGACCGGGCGCTCGACGAGGGCAGGGAGATCCAGGCACCCACGGTCGATACCGGCAACGGCGCGCGCAGGATGGCGGGCGGGGGGATGCGCCACTCGAACGGACCCGATCCGGACGACGCGTCCGTCCTCGAGATCGACCCGGCGCTCACGGAGCGCATTCTCGTCGAATTCCTCAGGGACGAGCTGAGGGACCGACGCGGGTTCGAGAAGGCGGTGATCGGGGTCTCGGGCGGGGTCGATTCCGCCGTATCGCTCTATCTCGCCGCCCGCGCGCTCGGGCCCGAGAACGTGTTCGGGCTGCGGATGCCCTATCGGACGTCCAGTCCGGACAGCCTGGAGCATGCGATGGTGGCGCTCTCGGCCTGCGGCGCGAGCGAGCGGACGATCGACATCACCGGGTCCGTGGACGCCTACGTGGAGGAGCACGAGCCGGATCTGAGTCCGCTGCGGCGGGGCAACGTGTGCGCGCGCATGCGGGCCGTCACGCTGTTCGACCAGTCGGCCAAGCTGGGAGCCCTGCCGATCGGGACCGGAAACAAGAGCGAGCGGCTGCTGGGGTACTACACGTGGCACGCCGACGACTCGCCGCCCGTGAATCCCCTGGGCGACCTGTTCAAGACGCAGGTTTGGACCCTGGCCCGTCATCTGGGCGTGCCGTCCGCGATCGTGGACAAGCCGGCGAGCGCCGACCTGGTCCGCGGCGTGGACGACGAAGACGAGCTCGGGATCTCCTATCCCAAAGCGGACCTCATCCTCCACTGGCTGCTTCGCGGATATCTGCCGCATCGCCTGGTCGATCGCGGGTTTCCCGAGTCCGACGTGGAGACGGTGTGGCGCCGTCTCAGCGGGACCCACTGGAAGCGTCGGCTGCCTACCGTCGCGATGTTGTCGTCGACGGCGATTGGGGAGTTCTATCTACGCCCCGTCGACTACTGATGGAGTACGGGCTGGTCATTCGGGCGCAGGAGTTCGTTGCCCTCGGCGGGCTGATCATTCGGGCGCAGGAGTTCGTTGCCCTGCGCTCGGCTCCCTGCGAAGTACCTTTCGGTACTCCTCTGTCGCCCTCGCTTGGTCGCCTGCTCCTGCATCCCGACTGAGTCAGCCCCAGATCAGTGTGATGGGCTGATCATTCGGGCGCAGGAGTTCGTTGCCCTCGGCGGGCTGATCATTCGGGCGCAGGAGTTCGTTGCCCTGCGCTCGGCTCCCTGCGAAGTACCTTTCGGTACTCCTCAGTCGCCCTCGCTTGGTCGCCTGCTCCTGCATCCCGACTGAGTCAGCGCCAGATCAGTGTGGCTGGTTCGTCCTGGGCGCCTCCGCGCTCTCAGCCGCCACCGCCGATCACCTTGCGGCGGAGCGACTCGAAAACCGGGAGTGGCGTGAGCTCGCCGTCGATGATCTCGGCCAGCTCCTCCTCCTCCAGCCAGTGGCGTTCCAGGTCCGCCAGCTCGAGCTCGAGCAATCGCTGCTCCTGGGACTCGTTGGCGGCGATCTCCAGCGCGATTGCCCCCGTGCGGCGCAGGTCGCCGAGTCGGCGACCCTGTCCCAGCACGATGCGGCCCAGCCGGTCGGCCGACCCGGCCTCGTCGATGAGCCGCGTGGCCGACTTGATCCGCGACTCCGACGCGCCGGCGAAATGATGGTAGGCGAGCACCCTCCGTACTGCGTGCTCGGCCTCCCGGCCGGTCAGAACGAGTCCGCCGCTCGCTTTCTTCCGGCAGCGGGGGCAGGGTTGGGTCAGCGCCATGGGGCCGTTCTCCGAGTCACCCGGCTGGAGGATGACCCGGCCCCGCTCATTGTAGGGCAAGGACCGGAACACGAAGCCGCAGTTTTCGCAGCGACGCTCGCCCCGCCAGGCCGCGCTGCCGAACCGAAGCCAGCGAGCCGCGTTGGTCACGCCGCGGGGCGCGTTCTCCCAGAGGATCCAGGCGCCGAACCACCCGAGGCCGATCCCCGGTCCGAACAGGACGGCTGCGCCCACGCCGCCGGCGGCGAGGGCGGTGAGCTGCTTGTGTTTCTTCCGGCGCTCGCGGAGCTGCCGTCCGTAGCGCCACCAGGCCTGCTCGGAGAGGTTGGCGCGCCCGATGCGGACGATCTCGAGCTTGCCGGCCTTGAGGAGCGCGATGTTATCGGTCTGCGAGAGCAGTCGCGCCTTGTCCATCACCAGCTTGTCGAGCTCCTCGAGGGCTTCCCACCGCTCCTCGATGGGAGCGAGCGTCCACCGCTTGCAGCCCTTGCAGATCGCCCACAAACGACCCTTGACGGGGTCGAACGCCACCCGCTCGCCCCGCGGGAAATGCTCCAGCGAGTCGTTTTCGTCGAACGCGGAGTGGCAGACCAGGCAAGTGGTGAACACGGGCGTCCTCGTTGGACCGTCGAGGGGAGTACGGCGGCTCCCTCCAGCATGTACTACGGCCGACGGGCCCGACGCCTTCCAGGCGGCGGCCGGCGTCCTCTTTGACCCATCCCGGCCGGGCCGCGTTCCCAACCGAGAGTCCGGCCATCGGCCCGACTTTCGGGGGTCCCGGCGGCCGACCTGCCGGAGTCGTGCCCGAAGGGCGCCGGACCGACTGGTTCGCGGGTTGCCGAAAGATCCTGGTACGCTACCTTAACGGGCGTGCATAGACCCGACCACGCCACGAGCGCCGGCCCCAGTGGGGGCCGATGAGAAGCCGCGTCCTGGGAATCATCCCGGCGCGGCTGAAGTCGACCCGCCTCCCCAACAAACCGCTGTTTCCCCTCCTCGGTCGTCCCCTGATCGAGTGGGTGTGGGAGCGCGTGCAGCCCATGTCCGTGCTGGACGAGGTAGTGGTGGCCACCGATTCGGAGGAGGTCGCTGAGGTCTGCCGCCGCATTGGCGCGCCGGTCGAGCTCACGTCGCCCGATCATCCGTCGGGGACCGATCGGGTGGCGGAACTCGCCAGACGGGAGCCGTTCAGGGACTTCCCGATCATCGTCAACATCCAGGGCGATGAGCCGCTGCTCCAGGAAGAGCACCTCAACGCCGCCATCCGCATGGTCACCGACGACGCTTGGGAGGTCGGGACCTGCGCCACGCCGGTGGACCGTCACGAGGCGCGCAAGGATTCCGCGGTCGTGAAGGTGGCCCGGGCGTCGAGCGGCCGAGCGCTCTATTTTTCCCGTGCCCCCATTCCGTATCAGCGTGACGGAACGCCCACGACCGAAGATTTGAGCAAGGAGCCCTTCCTCAGGCACATCGGGATCTACGCGTACACCCGCGACGCCCTGGAGACGTGGGTGGCGCTACAACCCACGCCCCTCGAGCGGATCGAGAAGCTCGAGCAGCTCCGACCCGTGGAGGCCGGGCTCCGCATTGGAGTGGCCCTGGTTGGGAAGGCCGACCCGGGGGTGGATACGCCTGCTGATGCGCTGCGCATGGAAGAGCGCCTACGAGAGCTCGGACGCACCCCCTACGCCGAGAGCAAAACATGACCGACGGCCCCACCGGTCAGACCAAGTTCATCTTCGTCACCGGCGGAGTGGTCTCCTCGCTCGGAAAAGGAATCTCGGCGGCTTCGCTCGCCCGATTACTCAAGGAGCGGGGTCACCGCGTCACCCTGCAGAAGTTCGACCCCTACATCAATGTCGATCCCGGAACGCTGTCTCCGTTCCAGCACGGGGAGGTGTTCGTCACGGACGACGGGGCGGAGACCGACCTCGATCTGGGCCATTACGAGCGCTTCCTCGACGAGTCGCTATCGCAGGACAACAACATCACCACGGGCCGCATCTACCAGACCGTCATCAACAAGGAACGACGGGGCGACTACCTGGGGTCGACGGTCCAGGTCATTCCGCACATCACGGACGAGATCAAGCTGGCGGTGAGGCGGCTGGCGCCGGGCCACGACGTCGTGATCACCGAGATCGGGGGGACGGTCGGGGATATCGAGAGCTTACCGTTCCTCGAGGCGATTCGGCAGTTTCGCCAGGACGTGGGCCGCGAGAACGCCATGTTCATCCATCTGACGCTCGTGCCCTATATCGCGGCGGCCGGCGAGCTCAAGACCAAGCCGACCCAGCACTCCGTGCGGGAGCTGATGGAGATCGGGATTCAGCCAGACGTCCTGGTTTGCCGGACCGAGCACCCGCTCGACGACGACATCCGGCGCAAGATCGCCCTGTTCACGAACGTGCCGCAGGAGGCGGTGATCGAGGCCCGCGACGTCGAGAGCATCTACGAGGTGCCCCTGGAGCTGCGGCGCCAGCGTCTGGACGACGTGGTGGCCGAGCGGCTCGGGCTGGAGGGGTCGCCGCCCGATCTAGGGGCCTGGACCGAGATGGTCCGTCGCGCGAAACAGCCCACGGGGGGACAGGCGCGGATTGCCGTCGTGGGCAAGTACACCGAGCTGGTCGACTCCTACAAGTCGGTACAACAAGCGCTTCTCCATGGCGGTGTCGCCAACGACGTGGGCGTGCAGATCGACTGGATCTCGAGCGAGACGTTCGAGCCCGAGACCGCCCACGAGCAGCTGTCGGGATACGACGGGCTGCTGGTGCCGGGCGGATTCGGCTCCCGTGGCGTCGAGGGCATGTTGGCCGCCATCGGCAACGCCAGGATCACCGGGATGCCGTTCTTCGGCATCTGTCTCGGCCTGCAGTGCGCGGTGATCGAGTTCTGCCGCAACGTGTGCGGGATCGACAGCGCGCAATCCTTCGAGTTCGACAAGGAGACGCCGGATCCGGTGATCTGCCTCATGGACTCGCAGCTCAACGTGACCACTAAGGGTGGCACGATGCGGCTCGGTGCGTATACGGCCCTACTGACCCCGGAATCGAAGGCGGCGGAAATCTACGGAGCCCAGACCATCAGCGAGCGGCACCGCCATCGGTTCGAGGTGAACAACGCGTACCGTGAGACACTCGAGGCCCATGGGCTCCTGATCAGTGCGGTCTCCCCGGGCGGAGGCCTGGTCGAGATGATCGAGCTGCCGACCCACCCATGGTTCGTTGCCGGTCAATTCCATCCCGAGCTCAAGAGCCGGCCCATGCGGCCCCATCCGCTGTTCGCCTCCTTCATCGAGGCCGCCGTCCGGCGCCGGGACGGGTCCGTACCGGTGCAGGGACCTCGCACGACGGCGCTCTCCACCGAATGATGCGACCCGGCCCGTGTTCGACCGCTTCTTCCTGATCGCGGGCCCCTGCGTCCTCGAGAACGACGCACTCAACCTGCGGATCGCCGAAGCGCTGGCCGGGCTGCATGTGGACCTGGGCATTCCCGTCGTATTCAAGGCGTCGTTCGACAAGGCCAACCGGTCCAAGCTGGGCTCTCCGCGGGGACCGGGCATCGCAGCCGGACTCGAAGCGCTGGCGCGCGTGCGGTCGGCGACCGGGCTTCCCATCCTTACGGACATACACGAAGCGGGGCAGGCGGGCCCGGCCGCCGAGGTGGTCGACGTGCTCCAGATCCCGGCATTCCTCTGCCGCCAGACGGACCTGCTCGTGGCCGCGGGCGCGACCGGCAAAGCGGTCAACGTGAAGAAGGGGCAGTGGATGGCGCCGGAGGACATGGCGCACGCGGTCGGCAAGGTGCGAGACGGAGGGGGCAGGGAAGTGGCGGTCACCGAGCGGGGCACCTTCTTCGGTTACGGCGACCTGGTGGTCGACATGCGGGGCCTGGTGCGGATGAAGGAGGCCACGGGCGCGCCGGTCGTGTTCGACGGCACGCACTCCGTACAGCGTCCGGGTCAGGCGGACGGATCGAGCGGCGGAGACCGCCGGTTCATTCCACCGCTCGTGCAGGCGGCCGTGGCGGCCGGATGCGATGGCTTGTTCCTGGAGGTCCATCCCGAGCCCGCGAAGGCGCCCTCGGACGCCACCAACATGCTTCCACTCTCCGAGCTGCCGGGCCTGATGAAGCGCGTCCTGGGAATCCGCGAGGCGATCCGCGAGGCGACCCGATGAGCGCCGAGCCCTCTCCGATCGATACGCCGGCCGTCCGGTCCGAGGCTGTCAAGGGCTCGGGGCTCGAGCGCGAGCTTGCCGAGCGCATTCGGCTGGTGGTCTTCGACGTGGATGGTGTGCTCACGGACGGCGGCGTCTATCTGTCTGTAGACAAGGATGATAACCGCATCGAGTTGAAGCGATTTGACATCACTGATGGGCTGGGTATACGCATGTTGGAGCGGGCGGGTCTGTCCGTGGCGATCGTCTCGGGGCGGAAATCTCCGGCGACCACCATTCGCGCCCGGGAGCTCGGCGTCTCCATGCTTCACCAGGACGACGGGGCGCAGAAGGTGCCGGCGATTCAGGGGATGATCGACCAGCTCGGCGTGACTTGGGCCGAAGTCGCGCTCCTCGGCGACGACCTGCCCGATCTGGCGGCGCTCCAGAGGGTCGGTCTCCCGGCCGCGGTGGCCAACGCGGTCCCTGAGGTGCGCGCAGTGGCCCGCTGGATCGGCTCTCGCCGCGGGGGGCACGGAGCGGCCAGGGAGTTCTCGGAGGCCCTGCTCGTGGCCCGGGGCCAGTGGCGGGCGCTGGTCGAGGCCTACGTCTCCGAGCGCAGCCCCGAATGAATCGGCCGGAAGCGGATCTCGAGGCGCTTCGGGCCGGCTCCGCGGACGCAATGCTCGCGGAAGCGCGGCGGGTCCTGGCAATCGAGTCCGAAGCCCTGGCCCTGGCCGGCCAGCGGCTGGGCGCCGGGTTCGTGGAGGCCGTGGAGCTCATTCACGAGCGGGTTGCCGAGGGGCACGGACGAGCGGTGGTATCGGGCATCGGGAAGAGCGGAATCGTCGGTCGTAAGATCGCGGCCACCCTCACGTCCACGGGCACGCCCGCCGTGTTTCTCCACCCCGTCGAGGGCCTCCATGGCGACCTCGGCATCCTGGGGCCGGACGACGTGGCCATCCTCCTGTCCAAGAGCGGCGCGACCCAGGAGCTACTCGGTCTGATGGAGTACCTCACCCGTCTGGGCGTGCCCTTCGTGGCGCTCACGGGGGGCGGCGATTCCGAGCTCTCGCGACACGCCGCGGTGACCATCGACTGCTCCGTGGTCGAGGAGGCCTGCCCGATGGACCTGGCGCCCACGTCGTCCACGGCCGTGGCGATGGGCGTGGGCGACGCGCTCGCCGTCGTGTTGCTGCTGCGGAAGGGCTTTCGCGAGGCGGATTTCGCCCGCCTCCATCCCGGCGGGACTCTCGGGCGGCGCCTGTCGACGTACGTCGACGACGTGATGGTGGCGGACGACTACCCCGCCGTGGCTCCCGACACCGCCATGCGCGACTGCATCGTCCCGTTCGCGCAGATGCGGGGCACCGTCCCCGTGGTCGACCACTCGGGACGGCTCCTCGGGGTGGTCACGACCGGCGACCTGGCCCGGCTGATGCAGCGTGATCCAGAGTTTCTGGATGTGCCGGTGGAGCGGGTGATGACCAAGGAACCCAAGACGATTCGGTTGGGTGAGCTCGCGTCCGCGGCCGCCCACGTGATGGAGGAGCACGGCGTCATGGCGCTCCCGGTCGTCGACGGGGACCACCAGGTGCGCGGCGTGGTACACCTACATGATCTCATGCGCGCAAAGGTGGTTTAGGGGAGCAATGGACAGGACCGGCTCGACACCCCAACGACACACACGGCCCCGTTGTCCGACATCGGCGGTGGCCGTCCTCGCCCTGGCGGGCGCCCTGGTGCTCCCGGCATGCGAGCAGCAGACCGCGCCTCCGGTGGTCTCGGCGGAGCTCCAGGAGCTCCAGGCGGATCACATGATGCTCGGGATGAGTCACGAGATGACGCAGCAGGGCGTGCGCTACGCGAATCTGGTGGCGGACACGGCCTATTACTACGCGGACTCCACCACGTGGGAGCTCCGCCAGCTCGGCATGACCGTGTACACGGCCGCCGGTGCGGAGCGGGCGAACCTCACTGCGGAATGGGGCGAGCTCGACGAGGAGACCGAGGCGATGGTGGCCCGGGGCGGAGTCGTCTTGCTCCTGCTCGATCGCGACGGCAGGCTGGAGAGCTCCGAGTTGCACTACGACCCGCTCCGGAAGCGGTTTTGGAGCGACTCGGCGACCGTGTTTCGCGAACGTGGCAACGTGACCCGTGGTTCGGGCTTCGAGTCCGACCTCGAGTTCAGCAACGTTCGGATCACCAACGCGAGCGCCCGGGGGCAGGGGATCATTCGCTTTTGATGTCCCTCCTGCCGGGGTGTCGACAACGCGTCGTTCTCGCGCTTCTGGCAGTGGGCCTGCCCCTCGCATCCTCCGGCCCGGCGAGCGCCCAGAATTCCTGCGAGCTCGTGCGCTCCCTCCGCTGGAACTTCGCGGCCCGGGGCACGCCGGCGGAGACCCACTGGTTTGCTCGCGCCCTGTTCGTGTGTGACGATGGCGCGCGCATCTACAGCGACTCCGCCATCGTCAGTCCGCCCCAACGGCTCTCCCAGCTCTTCGGGAACGTCAATTTCTCTGAATCGGGTCGCGAGCTGACCGCCGACCGCGCCAACTACCGGTCCGACATCGACCGCCTGGACGCCTTCGGGAGCGTCGTGCTCGCGGACTCGGCCCGCGGCTCGACCGTCGAGGGCGACAATCTGGTGTACCTGCGGGGGGGCGGGTCGGCGCGGGCGGCCGACCAGCTCACCGTGACAGGGATCCCGGGCCGGCAGCCGCGAGCGGTGATCGTGCCGCGGCCCACGCCACCGGTGGTCGATTCCGTCCCGGTCGCCGACAGCGGCGCCGTTTCCGACATGACGGTTGCCGCCGACAGCGGCGCCGTTTTCGACACGACGGTTGTCGCTGACAGCAGCCTGGTCCCCGACACGGTGCCGGCGGAGCCCAGGACCGTGCCGGCCGTGCCGACCGTGCCTCCCGCGGAGGTCGCCCAGCCCACTCCGGACTCCGCCGTAGCCCCCGACACGGCCCGCACCCCCTACACGGTGTTGGCCGACCGCATCGTCATCGAAGGGGAAGAGGGCTTCCGCGGCGAGGGAAACGCCCAGGTGGAGCGTGAGGCGTTGCGCGCCTTCGGGGACAACATGGTCTACAGCCAGTTGACCGGAGAGCTGCAGATCTCCGGCAACGCACGGAGCGAGGGCGAGGGGTATCGCCTGACCGGGCAGACCATCACGGTGCTTCTCCCGGGAGACGTGGTGCGAGAGATCGCCGCGCGACGACAGGCCGCGCTGGAATCCGACGACCTGGACCTCACTGCGCCCAAGATCCGGATCTTCGTTGCCGACGAGAAGCTGGAGCGGCTGGTCGCGTCGCAGCTCCGCCCCGAGGACGGGGCCGCAACCGGGGAAGCCCTTCCCGCGTCGCCGCTGCCGGCCGACTCGGCCGGCCGCCCTAGCGCCAATCGGGCGACGGCGATCGGTGAGGATTTCATCCTCGTGGGCGATTCACTGGACGTGGAGACACCGGCCGAGACGCTCGAACGCGTGGTCGCCGTGGGTCGAGCCCGCGCGGAGTCGTACGCTCGTGACTCGCTGAACGTGGCCGAGACGCCGCCGGTGGCACGTCACGACTGGATCGAGGGAGACACCCTGGTGGCCACGTTCCGACGCCGGACGCCCGCCCCCTTGGCCGCCGCGGATCCGGCCATGGCGAGCGTGCCCGATTCGGCGAGCGTGCCGGATTCGGTGAGCGTGCCGGATTCGTCGAACGCGGCGGTCACTGAGAACGCGGCGGTCGCTGAGGACGCGGCGGGCGCCGAGGATGCGGCCGCCGAGCCGCGCAGCGACTACGTGCTCGATCGGTTGGTCGCCACCGGAGCCGCCCGGAGCCTCTACCGCCTGGAGCCCTCCGACTCGACGGTTGCCGGTCCGGGCCAGCTGGCGCTCCACTACGTGCTCGGAGACGGCATCACCGTCCAGATGAAGGACGGCGAGATCGAGTTGATGGAGGTATCCGGGGAGACCCGGGGCTTTCACCTCGAGCCGCAGGCGAGAGTCGCCGATTCGTTGGCCACTCCGCCGATGACGGCCGACACCGCCCGGCGTGACACGATCCCGGAGGAGGAAGCGGTCGCGGAGCTTCGTTCCGGACGGGTACCGATTCCCCCGGAGGCCGCAGGCACCGATACTTACGGGCACGGGGAAGCGAGCCGAGGGCTCCCGGCCCAGGGAGACGCGGTGCGCGAGCGCGGCGCCGGGGGCGCCAGTGTCCCCAGGGGTCGGCGTGGAAAAGGGGGGGAGGCACGACGTTGGAAACACAACTGAGCGGGACGCTGGAGGTCCCACCGCCGAAGCCGCCGGGCAGCGTCCTGCGAGCCAAGGGCCTGACCAAGGTCTACCGGAACCGCCGCGTCGTGAATCAGGTGGACATCTCCGTTTCCCAGGGAGAGATCGTCGGCCTGCTGGGCCCGAACGGCGCCGGAAAGACGACCACGTTCTACATGGTCGTGGGTCTCATCCCGCCGCTGGAGGGCCACGTGTACCTGGATGCCCAGGACATCACCGACATGCCCATGTACAAGCGGGCGCGGAAGGGTGTCGGGTACCTGTCCCAGGAGCCGTCGGTCTTCCGCAAGCTCACCGTGGAAGAAAACGTCCTCGCCATTCTCGAGACGCTCGGGCTCAAGAAAGCCCAGCAGAAGGCCCGCCTCGAGGAACTCCTCGACGAGCTCTCGATTGCGCACCTCAGGAAGAACAAGGCCTACTCGCTCTCCGGTGGCGAGCGGCGCCGTCTGGAGATCACGCGTGCGTTGGTGCAGCGCCCGAAGTTCATGCTGCTCGACGAGCCCTTCGCCGGCATCGACCCCATCGCCGTGAACGACATCCAGACCATCGTCGCCGATCTCAAGACGCGGAATATCGGAGTGATCATCTCCGACCATAATGTCGAGCAGACCCTCGAGATCGTCGATCGGGCATACATCATGTATGAAGGTCGGATTCGGGTGAGCGGAACCGTGTCCGAGCTGGTCTGGAACGACGAAGTGGCCGAAATCTATCTGGGACCGACGCTCACCGCCCGAATGCGGAAACGCTTCGATAGGCCTCCGATGCTAGATACTGAACAAGGATGGTCGGAACCCGCATGAGCGCGTTCAACACGAAGCTGTATCAGAGCCCCGCCCTCAAGCAGGAAATGAAGATCAACCCTCGCCTGTACCAGGCGATGGAGTTGCTCTACATGCCGCTGCTCGATCTCCAGCAACACCTGAAGACCGAGATGGCGGAGAACCCCTTCCTGGAGATGTCGGAGGCCGACGTCGAGGACGAGGTCGAGATCGACGAGGAGGGCCAGGAAGAGAAAGAAGACGAGATGGACTGGGAGGAGATCCTCCTGGACGGCTTCGAAGTCGGAGGACGCAAGCAGCAGTACGAGCACAAGGAGTACTTCCAGCCGACCGCGGTGGCTTCCGTCGACCTTCAGGACCACCTGGCCGAGCAGCTCCGCCATCTGCCCCTGTCCGAGCGTGAGATGCGGATCGGGGAAGAGGTGATCGGCAACGTGGACGACGACGGCTCGCTGTCCTGCGGACTGGAGCAGGTGCTGGCCGGCGTCAACGACTGGCTGGACGAGGCCAGGGCGGTGGCCCGCGACCGCATCTCCGCGCTGCGCGAAGAGGATCCCATCGAGTGGGAGCGGGAGGTGCGCAAGCTCGACGAAATGTTCGTCCCCTACACGATGGACGAGGCCGAGGCGATCCTGCAGGTCATCCAGCGCTTCGACCCGCCGGGCGTGGGCGGTCGAGACCTGCGCGAGACCATCCTGATCCAGCTCCGTGACGTCCAGGACTCCATGGTCTGGCAGATCGTCGAGGAGCACTTCGAGGACCTCATCAACCACCGCTGGTCGGACATCGCCAAGGCGAGGGGTATCACGCCGCGGGCGGTACAGGACGCCGCGGACGAGATCTCGAAGCTTGATCCCAAGCCCGGGCTCAAGCACTCCGCCGAACCGGACCACTACGTGATACCGGATCTGGTGGTCGAGGAGATCGACGGCGAGTACATGGTGTTCGTGAACGACACCAATCTGCCGCGGCTCCGGCTCTCCCAGTCCTACCGGGAGGTGGCTCGCGACAAGAACCAGTTCAAGGGAGAGAACAAGGAGTTCATCTCGTCGAAGCTCAACTCGGCCAACTGGATGATCCAGGCCATCGAGCAGCGCCGACAGACGATGCTGAAGGTGATGAACTACATCGTGGACCGTCAGCGAGCGTTCTTCGACAAGGGGGTCCAACACCTGAAGCCCCTCACGCTGCGCGAAGTCGCCGAGCACATCGACATGCACGAGTCGACGGTGTCACGCGTGACCAACGAGAAGTACGTGCAGACGCCCCGCGGCGTGTACTCGCTCAAGTACTTCTTCTCGAGCGGGCTGTCCACCGCCACCGGTGAGGACATTTCGGCCCGCGGCGTGAAAGCCAAGATCCAGAAGCTCGTGGACGATGAGGACGCGCTAAAACCGCTGACGGACCAGACCATCGTGAACCTTCTGAAGGCGGACGGCGTGAAGATCGCACGACGTACGGTGGCCAAGTACCGCGATCAATTGGGGATTCTACCCGCCAGAATGCGCAAGCGCGTGTGATGGAGCGCGCGTCCGTTTGATGGAGCCGGCGCCTGCGCTTTCGAACGAGGCCCGGCGCGATTTCGCGGTCCTGATTCCGGCGTTCAACGAGGCCGCGGTCGTCCCCGACCTGATCCGCGAGCTCCGCGATGCCTTCGCCCGCCATGGCCTGGACGGCGAGGTGGTGCTGGTCGACGACGGCTCGACCGAC